>CAJUDU010000013.1 GCA_910584935.1 uncultured Butyricicoccus sp.
TTGGGGTTATATCTGCATATTCCCTTTTGTGCATCGAAATGTGTTTATTGTGATTTTTATTCATTTCCAGCGCAGACATTCCAAATGGATGAGTTTACCCACAGAATGTGTGAATCTATCGCGAATTGGGCAAAGCATTGCGAAAATTACAGCATTGATACCATTTATTTTGGCGGCGGCACCCCTTCCCTGCTTGGCGGGGACAGGCTTTGCCAAATGCTAGCGCAAATTCAAACCGTATTTTCAGTTCAGCCGGACGCGGAAATTACAGTGGAATGTAACCCAGACAGCATAGATGCCCATTTGCTGGAACGGCTTAATGCCGCAGGCGTCAACCGACTGTCTATTGGCGTACAAAGCGCCAAAAATGCGGAACTGCGCACACTTGGGCGGCGGCATACCTTTCAGCAGGCAGAAAATGCAATTCAACTGGCTTATCAGTATGGATTTTCTAACATTTCTTTGGATTTAATGTATGGGCTTCCCGAACAAACGCTTAACAAGGTTTTAGACTCTATACAAAGTCTACTTGCCTTTACACCTGCACATTTATCTTGTTATGGGCTGAAACTAGAGGAAAATACCCCACTTTGGCGAAAGAATCCGCTCCTGCCAGATGATGACCTGCAAGCGGATATGTACTTTGCCATTTGTGAAAGGCTGAAAGAGGCTGGCTATCTGCATTATGAAATTTCCAACTGGGCAAAACCAGGATTCGCCTCGCAGCATAATTCCCGCTATTGGAATTTGTCCGAATACCTTGGCATTGGTCCTTCTTCCCATTCTTTTTTTGGCGGGAAACGCTTTGCTTATCATCGGGATTTCGATCAATTCTTAATGGGTCTTCCCCCCTGCCTCGAAGAAACTGTTGCAGGTTTCTCACCTGCGCTAGAGTATCTTATGTTGGCGTTGCGTACCGCAAATGGCATACAGCCGGATGAATTTGAAGCACGGTTTTCGGTTTCCTTTACGCCTTTTTTGCAGCGTTTGCAGTTTTTCCAGCCACATGGCTTAACCATGCTGCAAAATGGGCATTGGCGGCTGACAGAGCAGGGTTTCCTGCTTTCTAATACAATTTTAGCTGATATTTTATCAGCTGTATAGGCAGCTTACTTTATAATGAAAACTGCTGTAAATGATATTTTTTAGGAGGTAAAAAGCGTATGCGCGCAGTAATTACAGTTGTAGGGAAAGACCGAACAGGCATTATTGCCAAGCTTTCCGATACCCTTTATCGCAACAATGTCAATATCCAAGATATTTCCCAAAATGTTATGGATGATATGTTTGCCATGGTTATGTTTGTAGACATCACAAATTGTGTGGTTGATTTCAGTCAGCTCAGCAGTGAACTGGATAAAGATGGCCAATCGCTGGGCATGAAAGTGCATTGTATGCACGAGGAAATTTTTGATGCCATGCACCGCATTTAAGTAAGGGGAACTAACAAATGGCAATGATTAACACTCGCGACATCCTTGAAACCATCAAGATGATTGAAGAAGAACATTTGGATATCCGTACCATTACCATGGGCATTTCCCTGCGTGATTTGGCAAGCGATGATATCCATACACTTTGTGACAAAATTTATGATAAAATCACTCGCCGCGCTGAAAAACTGGTGGCAACTGGTGAATCCATTGAGCGGGAACTCGGCATTCCAATTATCAACAAACGTATTTCGGTGACACCGATTGCAATGGTTGGCGCATCCACAACCGCGCTCAGCTATGTGCCGATTGCACAGGCGTTAGACCGTGCCGCTGCGGCAACTGGCGTCAATTTCATCGGCGGTTTTTCCGCCCTTGTGCAAAAAGGTTTTGCTAAGGGAGATGAGGTTTTACTCAATTCCATCCCAGAAGCGCTTACTGTAACCGATAAAGTGTGCTCGTCTGTCAATGTTGCTTCTACAAAAGCTGGCATCAATTTGGATGCCGTTTCTTTAATGGGGCATATCATCAAAGCAACAGCTGAAATGACAAAAGACAACCAATCTATGGGCTGTGCAAAACTGGTTGTCTTTGCAAATGCTGTTGACGATAATCCTTTTATGGCAGGCGCGTTTCATGGCATTGGTGAACCGGAAACCGTGCTGAATGTTGGTGTATCCGGTCCTGGTGTTGTTCAGTCTGCCATCCGTCGCGCTGGTGACTGTTCCATTGGTGAAATTGCAGAAATTATTAAGAAAACTGCATTTAAAATCACGCGTATGGGTCAGTTAGTTGGTTCTCTTGCCAGCGAACGCCTTGGCGTACCATTTGGCATTGTGGATTTATCCCTTGCCCCAACACCTGCTGTTGGCGACTCTGTCGCCCGCATTTTGGAAGAAGTTGGGCTGGAATCCTGCGGCTGCTGTGGCACAACCGCAATTTTAGCGATGCTGAATGATGCTGTTAAAAAAGGTGGCGTTATGGCATCTTCCAATGTTGGCGGCTTATCCGGTGCGTTTATCCCGGTTTCCGAAGATGAAGGCATGATTGCTGCTGTGCGTGCAGGTGCTTTAAGCATGGAAAAATTAGAAGCCATGACTGCGGTATGTTCTGTTGGCATTGATATGGTAGCTGTCCCAGGTGATACGTCTGCTGAAGTGATTTCTGGGCTGATTGCCGATGAAATCGCTATTGGTGTTGTCAACACCAAAACCACAGCGGTGCGTGTTATCCCTGCTATTGGAAAAGGCGTTGGTGACAGTGTGGAATTTGGCGGGCTGCTTGGTTCTGCCCCAATTATGCCGATTTCCACTTATTCCCCAGCGAAGTTTATCCACCGTGGCGGGCGTATCCCTGCCCCCATCCACAGCCTGAAAAACTAAAGCAAAAAGCCGGACAAAAATGTCCGGCTTTTTTTTACACAAGTGTGCCATTAACACCCCAATTCGCAAACCCTTGCAATGTGATATACACATCTTTTTTCGCGAACCCGGCTTGCTGCATCACATCGAAAGCAGCTTCTGTAAACGCTTTCTGCGCATCTGGTTCAGGTGTGCCAAACAGCTTAACCTCCAGATAAGCGATATCGCCTTTCTGCCCACGGTAATACATGGATTTCCCATCGATAATATCAACCATCAGACCTTTTTCGCTTTTGCCTGGGATGACACTGATTTTCTCACCCAAACCCGATTTAATCGCGTCTTTTTCTGTTTCTGTCAAAGATTTGCTTACGTTTACTGCAATATATGGCATAGTCATACACGCTCCTAGTGAAAATTTATCCTTTTGCGCATACAAAATCGAAAAAATCCCGAAATCAGGGTTGACAGCATCCACATCATGTGATATATTTATCACACAAGATACAAATACGTCACATTTGGAAAGGATGATTCATCATGACCCGTTTCCCACGTCTGACCCTAAGCCAAGCAAAAACCACCCGTGTAATCTGCTGGTTTTTGGTTGGTGTTGCCCAGTTTTTTGTGCTGTTTATCCATGCGCAGGGGCAGCCGATGAAAGGGATTCCACTTTTTATCCGGATTTCTGTTGCGGTTTTGCTGCTTATTGTTGTTTGCATCGTGATTTACACGACCATTGACAAATTTGTTGAAAAACCAGATGAACGCGCGGTACTCAACAATTACCGTGCAAATTCGCTGCTGTACAGCTTGTTTTTCGTGCTGTTTGGCTTGTACATCATCTTTGGCGAAAAACTCGGCATCAACACGTTTTCCATCAACCGGGAACAAATTATTTTCCTGTTTTCGCTGCTGAACCTGGCACAAGATGGCTTGTTTCTTTTTTATGAGCGTTTTGGTAGCTGAGTATGTTAAAAACAAGGATACGCGAATTGCGCATGGAACGCAATATGGAACAAGCCGCGCTTGCCGAACAGGTCGGCGTGCGCCGCGAAACCATTGGACGGCTGGAACGCGGGTTATATAACCCGTCACTGAAACTGGCAATGGATATTGCCAAAGTATTTGATACCACGGTTGAAGAAATTTTCTTCTTTGAGTAAAAGGTTGCCCCTCCCCTGTATTTTGGATAGGGTTCCTTTTTATACTTGGGAAAGCACCTCGCCAATTGGCGCATGGATGACCAAATCCGCGCGCCGGTCGGCTGGTGTTGCACTTTTGTTAATCAGCACCAACTTATTGCCGCCATAATAATCAATCAGCCCTGCCGCTGGATAAACCGCAAGCGAAGTGCCGCCAATGATTAAAATATCCGCATGGGAAATATAATTGATGCTGGTATGGATAGTGCTGTTATCCAGCCCTTCTTCATACAGCACAACATCCGGTTTCACCATGCCGCCACAAGGGCATTGCGGAACGTCTTTGCTGTCTAAAATTTGCTGTGCGGTAAAAGAACGGTGACAGCGCATACAGAAATTACGGAGCACTGACCCATGTAATTCCATTACTTCTTTGGAACCAGCTGCCTGATGCAGCCCGTCAATATTTTGGGTAATCACGGCTTTCAGCTTGCCTTGTGCCTCCAACTCTGCCAGTTTCAAATGGGCAGGATTTGGTTTTGCATCTAAGCAAAGCATTTTATCCCGGTAAAACCGGAAAAATTCTTTGGTATTGCGCATAAAAAATGTATGCGACAAAATGGTTTCAGGTGGCCAGTCATATTTCTGGTTATACAGCCCATCCACAGAACGGAAATCTGGGATACCGCTTTCCGTAGACACGCCTGCGCCGCCAAAGAATACAATATTATTAGATGCGGCAACCCATTCCTTCAGTTTTGCGATTTCCGGCGTCATGCTTTTCCCTCCTTCTCGCGGTCATTCTACAAAGGTTATGGTACCTTCTTTACGGGGTTTTGCTGGGGTTGGTGTTTCAGTATAGCCGATTGCCGCGGAACAGATGACAATATGGTTTTCAGGCACACCATAGCCAGTCAACAGTGCCCTGACTTCTGGGTCATCGCAAGTATCGCGAATTTGATTAATCCAGCAGGAACCAAGTCCAAGGGACTGTGCCATCAGCAGCAAATTTTCCATAGCGGCGGAAGCATCCAAATAAGCATGGATTTCATCCCGCTGATAAGAAATGATAATTTGCACCGGCGCATGGTAAAAATTATAATCTGCCCCACGGTTACCCGCTTTTGCAACAGCTTTTGCAAGGGTAAGGCTTTTTTCTGCATGATAAAGCACAGTAAAGTGCCATAATTGCTTACCCATGCCGCTTGGCGCCCATTGCGCGGCTTCCACCAATTGTTCAACTTGGGCACGCGGCGGCAGTTTGCCTGGGACAAACGCACGGGTAGAACGGCGTGCCTTGATAATATCCATCAGTTCTGGCATAACAAATAACCTCCTGAAAATAGGGTTTCATTATTTATAGTATACTGCGCTGGGCAGGAAATTACAAGCGCGGCATATGTTTTTTGGCATAAAAAAGCCACCGGCATTGGTATACCGATGGCTTTTTCCGTGTCAGTTATTCAGGTAAAAGGAAACCAATTCCTGCATCAGCTCATCGCGGTCAATCTTGCGGATTAAGCTGCGTGCATTGTTATGGTTTGTGATGTAAGTTGGGTCTTCTGACAAAAGGTAACCGACAATTTGATTAATCGGGTTATAGCCTTTTTCTTTCAGCGCATCATAAACCGTGGTCAGGATTCGTTTCATTTCGACATTGGAATCATCCACGAGGTTAAACTTTCTGGTGCCATCAAGCATTTTCGCTTCCTCCTTTGCTCCACTTGCTAACCTTATGATAATACAGATTGCGGGGATTGTAAAGGTAAAAGTTTTGGTGCAGGCATAAATCAGCAGGCAAGATCGTTTGGTGCATTAGCTGCGAAGCACCGCGCCAAAACCTTTTTCTAAAGCCGTAATGGCTTGCTGCATCGCCTGGTCACATTCTTCATCTTTCAAAGTGCGGTCTGCTGCCCGCAGACTCATCGAATAGGCAACCGATTTTTTGCCTTCTGGGATGCCTTTGCCTTTATAAACATCAAACAGGCGAGTATTTTCCAAAATTGCCCCCACAGCCTCTTCAATTGCCTGCTGCATCGCAGCGGCTGGCACGCTGTCATCGACCAACACCGCGATATCACGGGTGGACGCAGGGAATTTAGGCAACGGTTGATACAGCTTCACAGGGTCAGCGCAGGCGGCAAGGGCTTCCATGCGCAGTTCTGCTGCCAGCACATCGGTGCTAAAGCCATACTTTTTGGCAATAATAGGATGCGCTGTGCCAAAAACACCAAGTAAGGTGTCACCTGCAAACACTTTCGCGCAGCGTCCTGGATGATAAGACGGGTTTTCTGTATCTGCGGTAAAGGATACATTTTTGATGTTCAGTTCACGACAAATCGCTTCAATCACGCCTTTAAACTGGAAGAACGACAGCCGCCCATAAGAACCAAGGGTTAAGATTTTTTCTTCCTGCGGCAACTGTTCCGCATCTGCCTTGCCATCTTTGATCACAGGGGTATAGATTGTGCCCAGCTCATAAAGTGAGGCAGTCGGATTGCGGTGTGCATGGTTATGACTGAGAGAATCCAGCATGGACGGTAAAACTGTTGTCCGCATCACCGAGAAATCCTCACCAAGCGGGTTTAAAATGGTTGTAGAAATCCGGCGTACATCATCAGCAGGCAGGTTAATGGCGTCATAGAATTTGGGGCTGATGAACGAATGGCTCATAGATTCATCAAAACCAGCGCTCAGGCAGACGTTTGCCGCCGCACGTTCAAGCTGTTGCCTTGCAGAAAGCCCCCCCTGTGTGGTATCACCCGCATACAGGCGCACAGGGATATTATCATAGCCAAACATTCGCGCGACTTCTTCCGCGAGGTCGCACATCCGCGCAATATCAATCCGGAACGATGGGATGGTAACAGTATTGCCCTGAACCTGGAATTCCAAACGTTCCAGCATTTCCGCCTGTGTTTGGGCAGGCAAATTAGTGCCCAGCAAGGCGTTAATTTTTTCCGGCTCAAATGGCAGTGTTTTGGAGGTCAAATCAGCGGCGCAGGCATCTACAACGCCGTCAATAACTTCCCCGGCGCCCAGTTCTTCAATCAGTTCGCAGGCGCGCAGCAATGCGGGCATGGTCAAGGATGGGTCAAGCCCCTTTTCAAAGCGCCCAGAAGCTTCGGTACGCATCCCTAGTGTTTTTGCAGTAATGCGGATGGTTGCGCCATGGAAGCAGGCGGATTCAAAGACAACTGTTTTGGTATTTTCAGTAATTTCCGAATTTGCGCCGCCCATAACACCTGCAATCGCAACAGGTTTGGAGCCATCGCAGATGGCAAGCATTTCCGGGGTAATGGCACGGTCCTGACCGTCCAGTGTTTGGATGGATTCGCCAGGTTTGGGGCGGCGGACAACAATTTTCCCATCTGACAAGCAAGCATAGTCAAACGCGTGCATAGGCTGACCATACTCCAGCATGACATAGTTGGTGATATCGACGATATTGTTAATGGGGCGCACGCCTGCGGCGAACAGCCGCTCACGCAGCCAAGCCGGGGAGGGTTCAATTTTGATATTTTTGACGATTTTGGCGGAGTACCGCGGGCAGAGTGTAGGTTCATTAACCTGTACCGATACATAATTTGCGATATCATCGCCGCAGCCTTTAACTTCTGGGTCTTTGACCACAAATGGACGCTGGAAGGTTGCAGCGGTTTCACGTGCCAAACCGATTATGCTCAGGCAGTCTGGGCGGTTAGAGGTGATTTCAAAATCCGCAACATATTCATCCAGCCCCAGCACGCCTTTGATATCGACGCCTATGGGCGTATCCTGTGGCAGGAAAAGGATGCCGTTGTCACAGGCATACGGCACACAGCCATGTTCCAATCCAAGTTCCTGGAAGGAGCACATCATGCCGTTGGACATAACGCCGCGCAATTTGCCGCGGGTAATCTTCACGCCGCCAGGCAGTGTGGATTTGTGCAGGCAAACCGGACAGATTTCCCCGATAGAATTTTCAGTCACATTGGGCGCGCCGGTTACGATTTGGACAGGTTCACCCTGCCCTGCATCGATTTGGCAGATGACCAAGTGGTCAGAATCAGGATGTTTTTCAACCGACAGGATTTTACCGGTAACGACATTGTTGATTTCAGCGCCGAGATAATCGACACATTCCACTTTGGAACCAGACATCGTCATAGCGGCATCAAATTCCGCTGGGGAAATACCATCGATATTTGTATAATCTTTCAGCCAAGAAAGTGGCAGTTTCATATAGATTCTCCTTTATTTCAAGCTTATGCGATATGATATCGTTTAGAATTGGTGCAAAAAGCGGATATCATTTTCATAGAATGAACGGATATCATCAATTTTGAAGCGGCCCATAACTGTGCGTTCCAGCCCGATGCCAAAGGCATAACCGGAATAGACTTCCGGGTCAATATCGCAAACTTCCAACACTTTGGGATGTACAACGCCACAGCCAAGCAATTCAATCCAGCCTTCGCCTTTACACAGACGGCAGCCTTTGCCATGGCACTGATAGCATTGGATATCCATTTCGGCAGAAGGTTCGGTGAAAGGGAAATGATGTGGGCGAAACCGGACGATGGTATCTTCGCCATACAGGCGCTTTGCGAACAATTCAAGCACACCTTTAAGGTCACTCATGGTAATGCCTTTATCAACGACTAGCCCTTCGATTTGGTGGAACAAAGGAGAATGGGTTGCGTCGACGGCGTCCGACCGGAAAACGCGTCCAGGCGCAATAATCCGGATTGGCGGTTTTTGTTTTTCCATAACGCGCACTTGCACGGAGGAAGTTTGGGTTCGCAGCAAGATATTGTCGGAAATATAGAAGGTATCTTGTGTATCCCGTGCGGGGTGATCTTTAGGGATATTAAGGGCTTCAAAGTTATAATGGTCGAGTTCCACTTCGGGGCCTTCAGCAATTTGGAAGCCCAGACCAATAAAAATGTCTTTAATTTCGTCCAGCACGGCAGTCAGCGGGTGCTTATGCCCTAAAACGATATCTTCACCGGGCATGGTAACATCAAGGGTTTCGCTTTTCAGGCGGGCATCCAACGCAAGGCGTTCAATGATTTGCCCTTGCTGATCAAGGGCGGTTTCGACTGCTGCGCGCACGTCATTAACGAGCTGCCCAATGACAGGGCGTTCTTCCGGGGCAACATTTTTCATGCCTTTAAGGATAGCGGTCAGTTCACCTTTTTTGCCAAGGAAGCGGACGCGGACGGCATCCAGCTCACGGGCTGTACGGGTTTCGCCCAATTCTTTTTTTGCGCTTGCAAGGATTGCTTCAAGCTGCTGTTTCATGGGTTATTACACTCCTTAGATGGAATAAAGTTTTATGAGTCATATAAAAACGGCTTCCGTCCCAAATCATAGGACGAAAACCGCAATTTCCGTGGTACCACCTACGTTCACGGGCAAAAAGAAAGAAGCCCATGCACTTTCAGCGCCTGGTAACGCAGGCGAAACGGGTGTGCCTACTAAAAATTCAGCGCACCAGCTCCCAGGGGAACTTCACATGGGCTTCTTTGGCGGCAGCTTTCAGCCGATGGCTGCCATTCTCTGAGCAAAGATTGCATCCATGTTACTTTTCCTGTTCATCGCAATTGACATATAGGCATTTTAACACAACGCCGCTCCAAATTCAACCCCTTTCCGCTTTCTTTGTAAAGAAAGCTTGGCAAAGAAACTTCCCTTCCGCCCGCCCCAAGGCGGGCGGTGTCCCATAACGCTGTAAATGTTCAGCTTTGGACACAGGATTTCTGGTAAAAAAGCATTGTATTCCTTTGACCACAGTGTTACAATAATCGGGAAAGCGCAAAAAGGAAGGGAAAAATCATGGATAGAAATCATCCGCGCTGGTACCGGCGCGGTTTAAAAGACGGCATCCCCATTGCACTCGGCTATTTAGCGGTATCCTTTTCGTTGGGGATTGCGGCAAAAAATGCGGGGCTTACTGCGTTTGAAGCAACAGTGATGAGTTTGACAAATAGCACCTCAGCAGGGGAATTTGCGGCATTAGGGCTAATCAGTGCAGGTGCTGCCTATACAGAAATGGCAATTACACAAGCGATTATCAATTTACGGTATTTGTTAATGTCCTGTGCGCTGTCACAAAAGCTGCATCCGGATGTACCTTTATTATCGCGCCTTGCAATTGGATTTGGTATAACAGATGAAATTTTTGGGGTATCCATCAACGTTGACGGTAATTTAAATCCAAAGTATTCCTATGGGGTCATGAGCCTTGCCATACCTGGCTGGGCGCTTGGTACGTGTTTAGGTGTCGTGATGGGCAATGTTTTACCTGCACGGATTGTGAGTGCGTTAAGTTTAGCATTATATGCTATGTTTATTGCGATTATTATCCCACCGATACGGCATAACCATGCACTCGCGGGGATTATTGGGTTATCTATGTTAGCCAGTTTCGCGTTTACGGTCTTGCCTGTGCTCTGCCATATTTCTGCTGGCGTGCGTATTATCCTTTTGACAGTCATTGTAGCAGGCATTGCGGCGTATTTCTTCCCGGTTGAGGAGGATACCAATGCAGCGTAATATTTACATATATATTTTGATTATGGCAGGTGTCACCTATCTGATACGGGTATTGCCGCTGACGCTAATCCGTCAGGAAATCAAAAACCAGTTTATTCGGTCGTTCCTGTATTATGTTCCATATGTGACGTTATCTGTGATGACCTTCCCTGCTATACTGAATGCGACAAACAGCCCGGTTTCCGCATGGGCAGGTTTTTTGCTGGCACTTATCCTCGCTTGGTGCAGGCAGAGTTTGTTTCAGGTTGCAGTTGTGGCGTGTGCGTTAGTGTTTATTATTGAATGTTTTGTCGTTTGAGTTAAAATGCAGTGCCCTATAACTGTCATATGGCAGCAAAGGGCACTGTTTTTATTCTGCTGCACGGTCAAAAATACGTGTTACGTGCAAACATTTGCCGGTGGATGGATCAATTTCAAACAAAGCCGCACCAATTGCGCATTCCCCTTCTGCGGTTTGGAAATATTCAGTCAAATCCCCACGGAACATCGCAATCGATTGTTCTGGTTTCACGCCCAGCACCGACCAAATCGGCCCTGTCATACCGATATCTGTGATATAACCGGTGCCTTTTGGATTAATGCGTTCATCCGCGGTTTGCACATGGGTATGTGTGCCATAAACTGCGGCGCAGCGTCCATCCAAGTAAAAGCCCATGGCTAATTTTTCACTAGTTGCGCCTGCATGGAATTCACAAACTGCAATGTCATATCCCCCTGCTGCCTGGTGCAAAATTTTATCTGCAGCAAGGAATGGGTTATCTGGACCAAATGCCATTTCACACCGCCCAATAAGGTTCATCACCAGCACCCGATAGCCTGCGGCGTCATAAATATGCCAGCCTTCGCCAGGCAGTTGCGGAGCAAGGTTTGCCGGGCGCAGGATATACCGGTTATCCTCCAAGTAGGGCACAATTTGGCGTTTGTTCCAAACATGATTGCCCAGTGTAATCACATCCGCGCCCGCGTCAAAGATGCTGTCTGCCTGCGCTGGGGTAATACCTGTGCCAGAAGTATTTTCGCCATTGGCAATGGTAAAATCTACTTGGTATTGCTGCCGCAGCTTGCGCAGACGGCGGTTCAGGTAATTTAGTCCTGGTTTCCCGACGACATCTCCAACTGTTAATATATTCATAATATTCCTCCAAAAAGGCGGGCAGATACTGCCCGCTTTTCGTCATAGACCATCAGTCAAACAGGGTTGAAACTGAATTTTCTTCATAAATGCGTGCAATGGCTTCAGTAAATACCGCTGCAACATTTAGGATATTGATTTTGTCAATCTGCTTATTTTGGGGCAGCGCGATGGTGTCCAAAATAGTGAGTTCTTTGATGGGGCTGTTTTGGATGCGTTCAATGGCAGGGCCAGACAAAACGCCATGGGTCGCGCAGGCGTAAATCTCTGTTGCGCCGCCTTTTTCCACAAGTGCGTTTGCGGCGTGTACCAATGTACCAGCAGTGTCAATTAAATCGTCAATCAGCATTACGCGTTTGCCTTTCACGTCGCCAATGATATTCATCACTTCGGATACATTTGCTTTTGGGCGGCGTTTATCGATAATCGCAAGGGGCAAGTCCAGTTTTTCAGTGAATTTGCGCGCACGATTGACCGAACCCAAATCTGGGGAAACAATCACAATATCATCCCGCGCCACACCAAATCTACCAGCAATATGCGGGATGAGTACAGAAGAACCCAGCATATTGTCCACTGGGATATCGAAAAAGCCTTGGATTTGAGTTGCGTGCAAATCCATGGTCAAAATGCGGTCAGCCCCAGCGGTTGTCAGCAGGTTTGCCACCAGTTTTGCGGAAATCGGGTCGCGTGCCTTGCTTTTGCGGTCCTGGCGGGCATAGCCGAAATATGGGATTACTGCGGTAATACGCCCTGCGGATGCGCGGCGGCAGGCATCAATCATAATCAGCAGTTCCATCAGGTTATCATTGACTGGATCACAGGTCGACTGCACCAAGAAAACATCCGAGCCACGCACGGTTTCCGAAATGGATACCGAAATTTCGCCATCCGAAAAGTGGGATACTGTTGCTTTGCCCAGCGGCAAGCCAAGCGCGGAAGCAATCTGCATTGCCAGTGCGGGATGTGAATTGCCAGCGAGTATCTTAATATTTTTACCGTGAGAAATCATGGTTCCATACCCCCATTATGATTCTGTTTTTTCATGCGCTGCGCGGCGGCGGTCATTCCAGCCGTCCAAATTGGTTTGGCGTGCGCGTGCCACGGCAAGTGCGCCGTCAGGCACGTTTTTGGTAATGGTAGCGCCAGCCGCAGTAAAGACGCGGTCGCCAAGTGTCACTGGTGCAACCAGATTTGTGTTGCAGCCAATAAAGCAGTCGTCCCCAATGACTGTTTTGCTTTTTACATAGCCGTCATAATTGACAACCACCGTACCGCAGCCAAAATTCACCCGTTCGCCCACGTCGGCATCACCGATATAAGTCAAATGGCTGACCTTTGTGCCATTGCCGATTTGGGCTTTTTTCAGTTCCACAAAATCGCCAATGCGGGTATGGTCGCCAATCTGGCAGCCCGGGCGGATATAGGCAAATGGGCCAACCGTTGCCTGTGCCCCAACCGTGGATTCATAGACTTGCGAATTATTTACGCTGGTGCCTTCACCGATTTCAGCCTGTTCCAGGATGGTATTGGGGCCAATGACTGCATTTTTACCGATTTTACAGCCTGCGCGGATGATGCAGCCAGGCAATACTGAAGCGCCCGCGTCAATCTGAGCGTCTGGCGCAATAAATGTATTTTCCGGTGCAAGGATTTGCACGCCATTTGCAATATGTGCCATATTAATGCGCAGCATCAGACGTTTTTGGGCTTCATAAGCAGAAAGCCCATTGGTGACTGTGACCATATCTGGCACTTGACATGAATGGGTAAGCAAGCCCTGCTGTTCTGCCTTGTCCAGCATTTGCTGGACTGAAACTGCGCCTTGCAGCAGGCTGCACAGCGTCTGCCGGCGGAAAACCGCAATAGGATACCGGTGCGTTGTCCCAGCGGCATCTGTGGTGCAGCACATGGTGACATCGCCCCCAATTGCGCTATGGCATTCAAACAGATGCTGGTAATCTTTTGCGGTAAGTTCTGGAACCGGCGCGGCAACCAGCAGGATATCTGCATCTTCCGGCAATTTGACTGCGCGCAGCGCTAGCTCCTCAGATGCAAATGGCGTTTCACCCAGCGGACAGAGCGGTATCACGCTGGTTGGAATTTGCTGTGTCATCCAGCCAGCCGCATCTGAGAACAGCACAGGCCGTGCAAATGCGCATATCCCATCGTCCCCCGGCACACCATTGAGAAAGATCGAAACAATATTACTCATTTAGGTTTCCTTTCCATCTATGACCCGGCATGGCGCAAAGCCTGCCAAAATATAATTCAGTTTTATTATACTATACCAGCGATAAAAAATCATCGGCAAATTAAGAAAAAATCCCCCCTCTTGCAGGATTGCTTTTGACACGATATAATAAAGGCACACTTTCTTTTACAGAAACCTACTTTCTTTTTATGAATTTTGATTTTTCTGCCTTGTCAATACAAACCGGAGGTTATCCATGAATTTATCATCCCTATTATTGCCAGAAGGCGAATTTCGTGTCATCCGTTGTGATATTGCTGACAAACTGATTGCCTGTGGGGATGGTGACAGTGCGCTTCTTTATTTATATGCGCTGCGGCATGGTGACCAGGCGGATGAAAAAACCGTCATACGCACACTGAATTTTACCAAAGAACGGTTTGACCGTGCTGTTTTTACATTAACTGGACTAATTGTGCGGGAAAACGCGGCTTCCCTTGCATCGGTTTCCGCCTCCAAGCCCAAAATGCCCAAATACACGCCGAATGAACTCAGGCAGGCGCGTGAAAGCGACCATAAATTCGCCGCCGTATGCAATGCGGCGGAAAAAGCATTTGGCACCACCTTATCAGAATCGCGTGTGCGCAGTTTATTTGGGATTTATGACTTTTTGGGGTTGCCTGCCGAGGTAATCATTGAGTTGGTGTCCTATTTGAAACGTGACCGCGACAAACTGACCAAGTATGACATTGAGCGGGAAGCGTATTTGTGGTCAGATATGGGCATTTATACCTACCAGCAGGCGCAGGACTATCTCACGCGAGTAGAAGCCATGAAACCGTTAATCCATGCAATTTATGCCGTATTGCAGATTGTTGGGCGTGAACCATCGCTGCAAGAGCGGAATTTTGCAGCCGATTGCGTCAAAAAGGGTTTCCCGCCGGAGGCGGTGGAATTAGCATGCAAGCGTATGCAGCAGCATATTGGCAAGCACAGCCTGGCGTATTTACAAAAGATATTGGGGCAATGGGATGAAAAGGGTGTCCATACTGTTGCGGAAATCACCGCATTAGAGCCAGAATCTGCATATAAGCGCTCTGCGGTGCCTGCTGCCCAGCCGGATAAGCTGGAAGATTGGGAACAGCAATGGCTTGCCGAGGTGGAACAGCGCAAGCGCTCGCTGGAAAAAGACGGCGATTCTGTGCCGCCAGCCGCGCCGGATGCTGCTTCCCCCCTGCCATCTGATACATCTGCCACCCCGCCAGACCAGCTGGAGGATTGGGAACAGCAATGGCTTGCCGAAATGGAGCAGCGCAAGCGCGCACTGACAAAGGAGGGCTGACACCTTGGAATATAATAAACAGATTATTTCAGATTTACTGCGCGAACTGGAATCACGCCGGAACCAGCGGGAACAAATGCTGGCAGAGCGCCGCAAACAGGTATATGCGCGTTTGCCGCGCATTCGGCAGATTGATGACGCCTTACGCGGCACAGCGGCACGCATCCTGCGGGCGGCGTTGGATGCTGGCGACGACCCATCACAGGCAATTGAACAATTGCGCCATGAAAATCTTGCCTTACAGCGTGAACGGACACGCCTACTGCTTGACAATGGGATGTCTGCTGATTTTTTGGATGACAAGCCAGACTGCCCCAAATGCAATGATTTAGGGTATATTGGTTCAACGCCCTGCCAATGCCTGAAAGCCATGTATGCCAAACGGCTGACCCAGCAGCTCTCCAGCATTTTGCCAATTGATGATCAGAATTTTGATACCTTCCGGCTGGATTATTATTCCGATAAAGCTGATGCGCGTATTGGATTGTCCCCGCGTGAAAATATGGTATATAATTTAGGAATTTGCAAGGATTATGCCCATAGTTTTCATAAGCATTCGCCTAACCTTTTATTATTTGGCTCATCTGGTTTGGGTAAAACTTTTTTATCCACCTGCATCGCACGCACAGTTTCAGAAAAAGGGTTTTCTGTTGTTTATGACACCGCAATCCATGTTTTAAGCTGTTATGAAACGGTTCATTTCAACAGCCCTGGTTTTTTGGAAGCCAGGCAGGCAGTCCGCCGGTTTGAAGGGGCGGATTTATTTATCCTGGATGACCTTGGCACCGAGCTTTCTTCTGCCCTTGCCCCTTCTGTGTTTTATTCGCTTGTCAATACACGGTTAATGTCGCACAAACCAATGATTGTAAATACAAATTTGCACCCCGTACATTTTGAAACTCGTTATTCTGCCGCACTTTCCTCCCGTTTACAGGGCGATTTTTCACATTTACGGTTCTTTGGGGATGATATCCGTTTGCTGAAAAAAGCACGGATGTGACGTTCATAATTTAGCCGTGGATTTTCTATATTTTCTTTACAACTCGTTCATAAGTTATTCACACATACCCGTGGGTTTCAGGTTATACTTAATTCATCAGCAAGGGAACAGGTCAGCCCGAGCTGATACGGAATGCCGATTATTTCTGTTTTTTCTTTTGAACCCCCCTTTTTTTTACCCCCTACTGTTTATTTTGTGAAGAATGCGCACTAAAGCCCACTCGAAAGAGTGGGCTTTGGCGTTATTTCCGCCTTTTTCGATAAAACCCAGCATTCCTGCTTAAATTTTGCCTGCGTATATGGTATAATAGCATCATCCAAAAATCCCACAACCGTGAAAGGGGCTTTATTGATGCTTTCTATCATACATCTTGCTGACCTGCATCTTGGGGCGGCTTATTCTTTCTTGCCGCCGGATAAGGCGGCGGCAGCGCGTGAAAGCCAATTTTCTGTATTACAGCGTGCCGTTGATTATGCAAATACTCAGTTTGTCAATGCCATCCTCATTGCTGGAGATTTATTTGACTCGCCCAGCCCGGCAGGCGAAATTGTAAACCAAACGTTTTCCATCCTTTCGCGGGCGAACTGCTGTGTTTTGATTGCCCCTGGCAACCATGATTATTTATATGCGGAAAGTCCTTACCTGACCGCCCAGCGCCCCGAACAGGTCTTTGTATTCACTTCTCCAGTATTGACCTCTTTCCCCATTGGCGACCGCGCTTCGGTTTGGGGCGCTGCCTTTTGCGGACAAAGTGCGGAAATCCCGTTACAAGCCGATTTGATTGCCGGGCGTCCTAATTTATGCCTGCTGCACAGCGATTTGAATCACCAAAGCGGTTATAACCCGCTGACAGCATCCGATTTCAAAAACAGTGGGTTTGTTTATGCGGCGCTTGGGCATAACCATCAATACAGCGGCATGCGCCGTGCGGGGCAGACCATTTATGCATGCCCTGGCAGCCCCTATGGATTAAGCATAGATGACATGGGGGCAAAAGGGTTTTTATATGGACGGCTTGGGGAAGAAACCAAATTCCGGTTCATCCCAGGCTCCGGCATAGAGTTCCACGCATTAAAAATTGATTTTACGCCGCTTGCCAGCGATCGAATGCTGGAACAGGCATTGGCTGCACAAATTCCAAAAAATCATGCCAAAGTTTGCGCCACAGTCGAGCTGACTGGCGAAAGATGTTATGAACCCAACTTTTCCGCCCTGCGCACGGCATTGGATGCTGTTTTCCTGCATACCACGGTCATTGACCACACAACAACCCGCCGCAGTATCTGGCGTTATCAAAATGATGATGATTTACGCGGGGCTGTGACCCGTCGTTACCGCGCCTTAATTGACAAAACCACAAATGAAACCGAAAAGGCGAATTTCACCTTATCGCTGCGCTATGCGCTTGCGGCGATGGATGGCGAGCCTATCCCTTCTTTTGATGCGCCGAAGTGAAAAAATTATGATAAAACCCTGCCTGTCCCAGCAAGCAGGGTGAAACAAAAGGCACATAGCAGTTACCACAGGCTGCTATGTGCCTTTTTCTATTTTTACGGAGGCAAAGTCCACCTATTTTGTGTAGCATCTAGCAAGTGCAAAAAAAACTGTATTTACACAAACTGTGCGCTATATTTCATAAATGTGTGGAATATATAGCAAAACAACACAAAAAGAGGCCGCGCATACGAAAAGATTTTTTTAGACAAAATACCCTGCCTAAAAAGGCAGGGTAAAATGTTTTTTAGCCATGTGCCAGCACAAGCGGGGAAAATACCGCATACAAGCACAGCATCAGCAAAATGCAGATAATCGAAAGCATTTTGCCTTTATTCCAGGGCGTCATATCAACAACCTGTGCGTCATTCATGACATAAGCAGTTTTGCGGGGGTAGAATTTGCCAATTGCCAATTGCAACAGGATATTGAACACAAACAAAACAAACAAAACATACAGGTAATGGCCAGGGAAAATCCCCTTAAAAACTGGCGTTTTAGTCAGGGAATATAATACAACATGGGTAATCAAGCCGATTTTCGGTGCAATTGCGGGCACATGAGTTGTATATAAGCCGATAATCACAGAAGCCAGGATTGGGACGTTATAAAACCCAAAGCATTCTTGCAGAAAATCATACAACCCCGATGGCGCAAACGATACAACCGGCGCAACACAAATCGAAATGATGGCAAGGATAGTGCCAAACCGTTGGCCAACCTTTACCAGGTGTGCGTCTGTAGCATTTGGATTAAACATTGGGCGATGGATATCCAATGTATACAGGGTGACCGACGAGTTCAGTGCAGAGTTAAACGAGGAAAGAATTGCGCCAAACAGGACTGCCGCAAAGAAACCAAGCAATGGTTTGGGCATCATTTCAATAATCAGGATTGGATATGCAAGGTCACTGGTTTCAGACAGTGCCGCAACCTGGGATGGGTCAAGCAGCCCATTATGTGCCATATAGAAAGCAAGCAGGCCACCCAGTGTAATAAACAATGGGTTTGTCAGTTTGAGCAACGCTGCAAAAATAGCGCCTTTCTGTGCTTCTTTCAGGTTTTTTGCGCCAAGGGTACGCTGGATAATCGCTTGGTTTGTTGTCCAGTAAAACATATTGTTGATGACCATGCCAGTAAATAAGACTGGCCATGGAATCATTGGTGGTTGGGCATTCGCTGGGTTAATAGCGTTGAATTTCTCTGGCGGAATGAGGTTTACAAAATTGTGTACACCCTCTACAAAGCTGCCGCCGCCAAATGCCGTCAATGCAAACAACGGCAACGCAACACCGCCAATCAGCAGGCCAATGCCATTTACCGTATCGGAAACCGCAACCGCTTTCAGCCCGCCAAAGATTGCATAAACCGCACCAATAATACCGATTGCTGCCGCAGTTAAAATCACGCCTTGGAACTCTGTGATGCCGAAGATTTCATCAATGCCGAAAATCTGATTGAATACAAGCGCGCCAGAATAAAGCACGGTGGGAAGGTAGGTCAAAAGGTATCCCAGCAGGAAGAGGAAAGATACAATGCGTTTTACAGTTGTGTCATACCGTTCCTCCAAAAATTCTGGTACGGTTGTAATACCCATTTTTAAGTATTTGGGAAGAAAGAAGAATGCAAGGATAAGCAGCCCCAGGCAGGAAGTGCCGTCCCATGCCATAGGTCCCATATTGGTAGCATAACTTTGCCCCGCTTGCCCAACAAGCTGTTCTGTGGATAGGTTGGTCAGCATCAATGACCCGGCAATGACTGGCCCGGTCAAACTGCGCCCAGCAAGGAAATAGCCATCCTGTGTGTTAAGCGTATCGCCCCTGGTTTTCCACCAGGAAATCACTGCGACAAACACCGTAAACAACAGGAATGTAATTGGAATCATCATTTGTTTATAACCCCTTTTCGTCTGGTAAAAAACATCCCCTATCCGGATATCGGGTTTCCCTGTGCACAGTATTATCATATCAGCATCCTTTTTCATTTGCTACTGCAATATTGCTACAATACAAAAATACCGTATATGATAAATTCTGATGATGCTTTATGAAATTTTCGCGTTTTTTCATATTTAACCCATGATTTTTCCCGCTTTTATGTGAAACAGTAATATGAATTAGGAATACCTATAATTTTTGTCATTTACTCAACAAGCGGCACCTTTTATAGCATTGTATTTTTTTCGATGGATATTCATTACAATTTATGTATCTCTGCTTTTGCTTTCTTGCGTTTTTTTCGCATTCTTGCGTACCTGTTGCCGCTATCTGCCCAGTTAAATCCGATGCCCCAATGCCTTGAAATACATAAACCGCAGTCCAGGTTCTTTTTCCGCCGCAAAGATGCTGTCTAATATCCTACAAGCCTGTTGGAAACTGCCAAGGCGTTCTTCTGCCCCACCAGCAAGCCCTTCATACCATTGTAGCAGCCGGATTAACAGCCAATCCAGCCGTTCGCCATTACGCATAGTATGGCGCTCATCCAGCGGCAAATATCCAAACTGCTTCAGCGCGGCATTCAGCCAAGTCTGTGTGACATTTGGCATACCCAAGATAATCAAATGCCGCAGCATGGTTTTCCGCGGGACAACGCCCAATAATTTCACCGTGCGATTTAGTTCGGAATCATAGTTGATGCTTGTGATATGTTTGGATAAATATTTCCGCCTTACCGTATCGCTTTCCTGCACATAATGCATCGCGTCCGCATAATATAAATGCCGCAGGTTATGGCAGCGCATTTCCGACTGTATTTTCAATTGCGCCAGCCGGGTCAGTGGGATGCGTTTGAGGTATGCATTGACCAGGCGTTCCATGCTGTTTCTGCGCCCCCAATAGGCAGATGCCTTATTACTTGGTTCCTCTGCATACATCTGGTCACAGCTATCATAATAGCCCTGCATTAAAAACCGTTGTCCGGCATCATCCAGGTGCATTGCCTTGCCAAACGCCGCACACAGGGCATAATTGACCGGCAAATGCCGCCCTGTGCGCCAATAGCGTATTTTAATGATATCCTGTAAATTTTCCGGCGGTTTATGATAGATTTGTGCGTAAATATATTGGTCTGCTGCCCCTCTGTTTTTCAGCCCAACCTGTTGTATCAATTTTTGGTATTTTTCATTTAACCATTGCAGCTCTGGGCGCTCGGATTGTTTTAATGCAATACAGGAATGCGCAAGATGCGTCATTGTATCAAAAACAGTATCAATATTCAAATTTTTCTCTCCCCAAATACGTTTATTTTCTAATTCGCATCAAAGCCAAAAAAGGGGACAAAAAAGCTGCATAAATGGAAATCCAATTTATGCAGCCCTTTTCGGTTATAATATCAGCATTTTTCTTTCTGTTCCTCTTTTTGTTCTGGTGCATCCTATTGTTTACACCTGCCTGCTTATCAAAGGAATGATTATTTTTTCACCCGTTGAATCTGTACGCCTTGCCGGGTATCCTTAATGATAACTCCCATTTCAGCGAGCACATCACGAATGCGGTCAGCTTCCGCAAAATCTTTTGCTTTTTTGGCAGCGGTACGCTGCGCAACCAGTTCATTGATTTTATCTTCATCCGGGTCAGCCGCTTCATCCCGTTTTTGCGCAAGGTTTAATACGCCTGTCAGCTCCATAAATAAACCATGCGCCGCGGTCAAAAATGCCTTGCTCACATCATCATGTGCTGACATATACCCATTAATTTCGCGCACCAGTTCAAAAACTGCCGACAACGCATCAGCCGTATTCATATCATCGTCCATGGCGTCAATAAATTTTTGTTTATAGCCCATCAACGATTCCAGTTTTACGTTTTCTTCGGCATTCATGCTGTCCCCAGCCGCTTTTTCAATGCGGAACTCCATATTATTCCGGCATTCATACAAACGGCTTAAGCTCGCTTTGTTCATCTCCAAGGATTCCACCGAATAATTCAGCGGAGAACGATAATGTGCGCTTAACATAAACATACGGATGGTTTCATAGCCAAATTCTTTGGCGGCATCACGCACCATAAAGAAATTGCCTTTGGATTTGGACATTTTTTCATTATCAATGGTCAAAAAGCCATTATGCAGCCAGTAATTTGCAAATGTGCAGCCATTGGCGCATTCCGACTGTGCAATTTCATTTTCATGATGTGGAAAAATCAAATCCAGCCCGCCAGAATGGATATCAATCGTATCGCCCAAATATTTGCACGCCATTGCGGAGCATTCAATATGCCAGCCAGGGCGCCCTTTGGTGCCCCATGGCGTATCCCATGCCGGTTCGCCTGGCTTTGCTGCTTTCCAGACGGCAAAATCCATTGGGTCTTCTTTGGTTTCACCCACGCCAATGCGAGCGCCAGCCTGCAATTCCTCCATGGGCTGGTGGCACAGTTTTCCATATTCCGCAAAAGATTTTGTGCGGAAATAAACATCGCCATTTTCCGCAACATAGGCGTGCCCTTTGTCCAGCAACCGCTGGACAATATCAATAATCGCATCCATAGTTTCTGTTGCACGGGGATGCATGGTTGCCCGCTTGATGCCCAGCCCTTCGGCGTCAACATAATATTCTTTGATATACCGTTCGGCGATGGTATTGAAATCAACACCTTCTTCATTGGCTTTTGTAATGACTTTATCATCAATATCGGTGAAATTCTGCACAAAATTTACCTGATAACCACGGTATTCAAAATAACGCCGCAAAAGGTCAAACATAATAAAGGGGCGTGCGTTGCCGATATGGAAATAGTTATATACTGTTGGACCGCAGGAATACATTTTCACTTGTCCAGGTACAAGCGGGATAAATTCATCTTTTTGACGGGTTAATGTGTTATAAAGTTTCATAAAATAGCCGTTCTCCTTTTTTCATATATCATTTTAGTATGTATCGGTACCGGCGCGGCACCAACGCACAAAATTTTCACAATTGTTATGGAGCAGATGATATTCCTGCTCACCACAGCGCTGCCAAGCACGGCTTACCGCTTCTTCCCTGCTGAATAACAGTGCGCTTGCCTGCTCGGTATAGCGGTATACCTGATACCCTTCGGCAAATTCCTCAAAATCCGCAACCTGGATATAAATATCCGGTACCTGCCCGGCATAGTGCATCACCTGTCCAGAGCCGATATAAATCGCGTGATGAGTATACATATCCTGCCCTATGCCGCTGCCATCCCGGAAAAGGTGATCTGCCAGCCTGCAATCCTGTTTGCTGATCGGTTCTTCACGGCTTGCGCGCGGTAATTGCAGTTCATCCCAGATGAAACCCACTGGGTCAAATAATTTTTTGCGTTCTGCCTGTTGCAGCGGGTTCATCATGCTTTCTATGGTATTGCGTGTTTTGGTAATCGATTTATCCACCACGTCGGCTGCGTCATCATCAAATTCCCTGATAAAATCTTCCATAGCCTGTTGCAGTTCATTGGCAGTTTTCCGCATGAAACCGTCAAATCCCATTGATGATTCCCCCCTTTCCGTATCCAGGTAATCGTATCATATTCCAAAAACCCTGTCAATATCCTGCCCAAGGGCATATCTTGACGCAAAGCGTTTCAAGCAATATAATAAAGGATAGATATCAAAATATTGCAGGAGGATATGATGGAGCAAAAACTGTATGAAGTCATCGGCGTATTCCTTGTTGGAGCAATCGCCGTTTTATTGGTACCGGCAATTGTGGGAGCGCTTGTATAAGCTGGGGGAATTATGACACGTCATGGGTTTATCCGTACAAAGGAAGAAATTAAATTTTTAATCTTATATGCCATGGGGCGGCTACCGTTCCCTGTGGATTTGCAATGTGTTGTTGATTTATGCACATGGTGTGATGGTGGGTTTGGCTTTTTTGAACTCAAAGAAGCCTTTGATGAAATGCTTGCCACGGGACATATTGCCCAACCAGAGCATGACCAATATGAAATCACAGAAAAAGGGCGGGAAGCCGCGGAATTATTTGAACGCAACCTCCCCTATTCTGTGCGGGAAGCTGCGCAGCAATCCGCCTTGCGAGTGGTACAGAAACTGCGCCGCGATGCCGCAATTACCACCAAAACCGAACCGCTTGCGCAAGACGATATGTTGGTTACACTATCCATGGAAGGGGTGTTTTCCATTCAGATGAATGTAGTCAGCCAGCCGCAGGCTGCACTGCTCGAACGCAATTTCCGCGCAAACGCGGAAAAAATCTACCAAGTGCTGCTTCGCGCGGTCACAGAGGACTATAGCAACGAATAACGCCAATTACCCGCCTTTTTGGGTGAGGTAAAACAGCAGACATAATGCAAGGATGGCAGCGCCTGCCCATAAAAGGACAGTCACCAGCCATAATAAAAAGCGGCGCATGGGACGGTATAACTCTGCCAGGGCGCGCCCAAGCTCATCCGGGTCGCCCATAGACAGCACTGCCTGACGTTCTGTTTCCTCCTCTGTAAGTCCTTGCAAACGCAGCATCCGTATCCGATCATCCAAATGCGCAGATAGTTCCTGCCGGATAGCATTGCGGTGTCGTTGCCAATACAAATGGCTGCAAACCTGGTCAAGCCATTGTTCAGTCTGTGTTTTTGGCACAGGCTTCACCTCCCTTTGGGGCGTCGAACGCACGGGATAATAATTTCCATTCATCCCGTTTGCGTCCAAGTACACGCGCCCCCGAACGGGTCAGGCGATAACAGCGGCGGCTTCCCGCTTCAGTTTCTTTTATATAGCTGGACACCTGCCCAGCTTCACACAAGCGGTATAAAATGGGATACAGCATCCCTTCACGGCAAAAAAATGCGCAGTCGCAGCGGGCTTCCAGCGCATGGACAAGTTCAAACCCGGTTTTATCGCTTTCCCCTAACAGCGCAAGCACCAATAAAGTTTGTGTACGGTCTGAAGGCGTAAAATTCTGTGACATTCAGGGCTCCACCTCCGGAAACAGAAACAAAAGGTTAAATTAAACCAAGCCGGGTGCAAAAGTCTGCAAATGCGCCTTCCTGCGCGGGACAGCAGACATAATCTGCGGCTGCTTTGGCTTCTTCGGTGCCATCGCCTGGGCAGGCAGACTGTCCGGCTGTGTGCAGTAAATCAAGGTCATTATGGTTGTCCCCAATTGCGGCGCAGCAATCCAGCGGGATATCCAAACTGCTGCAAAGCAGTTTTAGAGCTGTGCCTTTGTTCACACCAGCAGCATAGCAGTCAATATAATTGTTATGACTGCGGCAAAGGTTGATCCGTCTATCAGTATCCTGCTGCATAAAGGGCAAAATCGCGCTGACTTCTTCATCTGTGCCATGGAAAATCAGCTTGGGACTTGATGCGGTGAATACTTCAGCCAAATTCGGACGGTAATCAATGGGCGAACCCAACAGCGCGCTTTCAGCGCGCAAGCCACGGGTGACGCGGTTGGTGAAAAATATATTATCCCGCGGCAGGATAATTGAAATCGGGTGGTGCTGGTAACGGTGATAAACATCGCATAATATCTCAGGGGTAAGCATACCCACGGTATGGATTTTTTGTGTTTTTGCCGTGTAGATTTGCGCGCCGCCCGCCATGATGATATAGTCCACCGCATCCCACAAGGCAAGGCGGTCTAAAGCTGGCGTAATGATGGGCAGTTCCCGCCCAGTTGCAAGGGCAACAGCAGTGCCATTTTCATGTACAGAGAAAATAGCCTCACGGTCACGTTTTGAAATATTTTCGCGGTCATAAAAAAGCGTACCGTCTAAATCGGTCGCGATGAGTGAAATATTTGACATAGCCTAATACAGCGCCTCCTAGTCAGTATGATTTCCGAATAAAGATATTATACCACAGGGAAGCGCAGAAATAAAGCAGGCGCCTTGGTTGCGCCTGCCATAGATTTGGCGGAAAGGGGGTTACTTTTTTGGGGGAATTGCAAAAAATACCGGGTGTTGGCAAAACCATAGAGCAAGATTTATTGCGGCTGGGTTATGATACCATCGCATCCTTGCGCGGCGCAGACCCGGAAGAGATCTATCAGCGGGACTGCCTGGAACGCGGTATGCAGATAGACCGATGTATGTTATATGTCTATCGGTGCGCCGTATATTTTGCGGAAACCGAACACCCGGAGCCGGAAAAATGCAAATGGTGGAACTGGAAGGATTAAAAAAATGGCAACCATTCTTGATATACGCGGCAGCGCCACGCCGCTTGTTGAAATTGAACGAACAATCCATACGCAAGGTGTACCTGTCATTGTGCTGGCAGAAGATGATGCAATGCGCAGGCAGGTGGAAGGGCTTGCGGCAAAACTTGGTTTTGCTGCATTTGCAGACCAAATGGAAAATGGAACATACCGGGTTGTCATCCAGCCTGCCGCGCTGGATATGTTTATGTTTCCTATGGAACTTGCTTTCCCAGACAGAGATGCTGATATGCCAGCCATTCAGCAAGCCCCTTTGCCCCAAGCAAACCTGCCGCAAAAACGGCAAGTGGTTGCTGTTTTTTCATCTGACCATATGGGCGATGGGGATGCGCAGCTTGGGCAGTCGCTTTTGCAGGGGTTTCTTTTTGCATTGACAGAACTGCCTGACAAGCCGGAAGCCATTTTATTATATAATAGTGGGGTTAAACTCGCCGCAGCAGGCACACAAACCGCAATCGCGCTCAAAATGCTGGAGGAAAACGGTATAGAAATCCTTGCCTGCCAAATGAGCGTAAGCCATTATGGGTTATCCGGCAAACTGGCAGCAGGAAAAACCGTAAATATGTATCAAATCGCAGAAATATTACGCCATGCAGCACAAGTTATCCGCCCATAAATAAAAATATTTCTGTAATACAAATCATTTTCAAAACGCTTGAACAAATCCTATATTGATGGAAGCCGTAACACAACGCCAAAGCAATAATTTCCATCTCCAATTCAGCGACTAGAAGTGTATCGCCATTTATGGGGCATCAGCTAAATTTTCTCACACCCGCATTTCAAGCCCAACCAATCGGGTGCTATGTTATGCCCCAAAAATATCAAAAGAAAACGCATGGAATGTTTCTTTTTGCACACAAAGGGGTACTTGTCAACGGATATGGTTTCATGTATAATAATCCACAAAACCTGCAAAGTCAGAAGGTGATACCCTTGAAAATCCTTCTCTGCGATAATGACCCGTTTTTCCTGTCGCTTGAGCGGGAAAAAGTGATACATATACTTACAGAAGGGCAACTTGATGCAAGCGTTGCTTGTGCCGCCAGTTCTGCCACAGAAGCGCTCACTTTCTTAAAAAGCAACCCAGATACCGGTCTTGCTTTCCTTGATTTGGATTTCGGCAGCGGGCTGCCAAATGGTATAGATGTTGCTGTGCTGCTGCGGCAGCACGCCCCAAATATCCGCATTGTTTTTACTACAAACCATTATGAACTTGCCATGGATGTGCTGAAAAGCGGTATCCAACCATATGGATTTTTGGAAAAGGGCACGGATATGGATCAATTGGCAGCGGGGCTGCAACGCTATATCCGTATGGCATTGCGCCTGGAACACAAACCGGAAGGGCAGCAGGATGAAATTCGGCTGACGGTTGGCGCAGGGCAAACCGCCGTGCTGCGCTTATCGGACATCCTCTATGTGGAAGCCGAAAAAGCCATTTCACATGGCATCACATATCACACGGCAAATGGTTCCCATGTTACCATCCTCAGCACGCTTGACGCGGAAAGCGCCCGCTTGAGCGAGGGGTTTCTGCGGGTACACCGTTCTTATCTGGTGGCGAAACAGCAAATCCTTGCACTGCGCGGCGGGTTCCTTGTGCTGTCTGGGCAGCAGAAAATCCCTTGTGCGTTCCGCAAACGGGCAGAGGTGAAAAAATGGCTCGAACAAAAATAAAACCATTTTTGCGTGGGCTGTGTGTGCTGGGGTTATGGGTTTGTGCCATCATGCAAATTTGCACCCATACCTTAAATGCCGCCAATGCGCTGGATTTAACCGCTTTGTTATTGCTGACACTGCTTGCCAAATTATTTTTGCCGTTGGATGTGCTGTCCTGCCTGATGCTTTGTCCGCTGCTGATGATAGAATCATCACTTTGTCATTATTTGATTTACCTGCCGATGCTTGTGCTGTTGTTTTTGCTGGATGTTGGGCTGATTTTATTTTGGCAGCATGGACAGGTTCATACCTGTTTTCTTGGGATGTCCGCCGCAGGGATTGCTGCCGCGTTTTTATTGCTGGCTTACCGTCTGCTGTCGCGAAAATTTATGCCAGTTTATTATTTTTATGGGCGGCTGCTTGCCCTTACTACCTGGCAAAGAGCAAGCATTATCGGTGCGTTTGGGCTGCTTTGCCTGTGTTTTTATGTTGATATTTTGCATTTGTTGGGCAAGTTGCTGAACCATTGGAAAGAACAATTCCGCCCGCTTTACCAGCGATTTCGTGAGCTTGAATTTTTTGTGCTGATGCTGGTTGTGCTGAGTATTATTACCTGGGAGGTCTATGAAAATATTACTTCGCTGGCAGGTTTGACATCACAGCTTAAAGCGCATTGGCTCCGCAGCATGACGCTGATTATTATCCCATTGTTAATTTTATTTATGGATGTTGTTTATATTATCCTGCTGATCAAAACTGCGTCTATCAAAGAAAAAATGTATATTGCCCAAAATGATAAAAATTTAGTATCTGCTTATAATACCGAATTGGAAACCACTATGGACAGCCTGCATGAAATCCGCCACGATGCGAAAAATTTGCTGTTGACAATGGGCAATTTTGTTTCACGCAGTGATGATGCCCAAATGAAGGAATTTTACCGGCAAAATATCGTTCCGTTTATGGAAAGTGCCCTTCGTAAAAACGAATTGCAGGATAAACTGAAAATCTTACAGGATGACTGCGTCAAATCTTTTTTATATTATAAAATCATTGAAAAAAATGAACAAGGCATTCCTGTGCATCTGGAATTGTCTGCTTCCTTATCCCTTGGCGCTGGTTATGGGGATATTATCCGGCTTTTGGGCATTCTGATAGACAATGCCGCCGAAGAGTGCAGCCTAATTGGCGGACAAATCCGGCTGGATACCATAAAAGATACACAAGGGGTATATATCCGTGTCACAAACCCTGTTCGCCCGGAAACCCGTACCAAAGGTGTTGTGCCCGGCACAACAGACAAAGGGTTAGGGCGTGGGCAAGGGTTGCTGATTGCTCGGAAAATCATCAGTCGTTACCGCAACTTACAGCTTAATTCTTATTTTACCGATGATGGGTTTGTTCAATCTCTGCTGATTGCAAAAGATTGATATAATGTTTTGCCTAAATACGATTTTCCCTGCCTGAACGCAATGCGTTTGTTTGCGTTTCGGGCAGGGTATTTTCATTTAAGGCAAAATTGTTGCTCCAGCATATTTTTTCTGCTAAACTTGGTGCATCACCTGAACCATGCAGGTGGCTGATGGCTCTTATATGATGAGTTGGAACCTTTGGCGGAAGGGGCTGTATATGATGAAAATACGAAGCTGGCTTGCAATTTGTTGTGCCAAATGCCTTCATACAGCCATTCAAAGGCTGCATTTGGGCAGTGGTGCATCGTTGCCTGGAAAGGCGGCTTTGTGGATTGATCCGAATATATTATCCCATCTCTCTGGCATGACCAAAACCATTGTGGTCACTGGCACAAATGGAAAAACAACGACAACCAGCTTATTAACTCATATTTTGCGGTCACAAGGCAAAAGTGTGCTGACAAATCAAACCGGTGCAAATCTTCTTGGCGGCATTGCCGCCGCGTTTGTTCTGCAAACAGGCAAAGATGGGCGGCTTCATGCGGAATATGCCTGTATTGAAGTGGATGAATTTGCTGCATTGCAAACCTTACCGCAACTAAACCCAAGCTGCATTTTGCTGACCAATATATCGCGTGACCAGTTAGATCGTTTTGGTGAAGTTGATGTCACTTGCCGCAGGATACAACAAGCCATTGTAAAAGTACCTGCCGCAGCGCTGGCGGTGAACTGTGATGACGCATTGCTGACAGCCGCGCTTTCACAATGTCGTAACCGTATGGTAACATACGGCATTAACGAACCACTCTTTGATGAAAGTGCCCGTTCGGAAATCCGAGAAGGTGTATTTTGTCAGTTTTGCGGGCAGCGGCTGGCATATGATTTTTTTCATTATGGGCAGCTTGGCATTTACCATTGCCCAGGCTGCGGTTGGGGGCGCCCAGAGGCAGAATATGCCGCACAGAATATCCACTTTCAAAATGGCGGTTATACCTTTAAGATTGGCAGTATGGTGCTTCATGCCTGCACCAATGCGCCATATCATATTTATAATACGCTGTCGGCTTATGCCGCGCTGCAGGCAGCAGGCGCGCCGGTTGATGGCTTTGCCGGCGCGGTAAACAGCTTTTGCTATGCAAACAACCGAGAAGGTCAATATCACATTAATGGGGCTTGCATACAGCTTCACCTTGCGAAAAACCCGGTTGGGTTCCAGCAGAAATTATCTCTTTTGCGGCGTGACCCACAGCCCAAAGATGTCTTGCTGCTTATCAATGACTATGCGCAGGATGGGCGGGATGTTTCCTGGCTTTGGGATGTGGATTTTCAATACCTTTCCGGCGTTAAGGCAGTAACCATTACAGCGGGTGGAACACGGCGGTATGATATGGGATTACGGCTAAAATATGAAGATATCCTTTGTACCATTAGTGAAGATATCCCGGAAACCATTCAGTCATTAACCTTGCATGGGACAAAAAATCTGCATATCATTATGAATTATACCAATTTGCAGCCAGTCAATGCGCTGCTGCAAAAATGGCAGGGCAATCCGAAAGGGGCAGACAAATGATGAAATTAACCATAGGGCATTTATATCCTGAGCTTTTGAACCTTTATGGGGACAGGGGAAATATTCAATGTTTGCGCAAGCGGTTACAATGGCGTGGGTTTCAGGCAGAAATTTTGCCATTATCCCCTGGCAGCCGGATTGATTTTGACAAACTCGATATTTTATTGCTGGGTGGCGGGCCAGATAAAGAACAAGCCCTTGCCTGCGAGTACTTGACTCGAATACAGGAAGATTTCCGCGCTTATGCGGAGGATTATGGGATTATTTTAGCGATTTGCGGCGGATATCAACTGCTTGGGCAGTATTACCAGACAGCGGAAAGCAAACTGAAAGGGCTTGGGGTTTTGGATATTTATACTGAATGGGAACCCAAACGACTTGTACATAATGTTGTACTTGATAGCCCCTTTTTCCGCGCACCTGTCACCGGATTTGAAAATCATTGTGGGCGCACTTATATTGGCAGCTATACACCGCTGGGCAAAGTGCGTTATGGCAGAGGCAACACGGGAAAATCCGGATATGAAGGGCTTGTTTATAAAAATATCCTTGCAACTTATCTGCATGGGCCATTGCTGCCCAAAAACCCAGAAATTTGTGATGATTTATTGCGGAAAGCCTTGCTGCGGAAATATGGAAGCGTCCGGCTGGCGCCGCTCCCAGATGAAATGGAACATTTAGCAGGAGCAATGGCGGCAAAACGTTTACATAAGCCGGTGTTTTGTTAAAAAACGGCATATAAAAATATCAAAAAGAAAAGCCTCCGAATTTTTCCCCGGAGGCTTTATTGTTGTGACCCCGCTGAAATATCGTGGGCATTTGATATGTTTTTTCAGCGAATGCTTGCATGGGATTTGTGATTATCGTATAATCATTGGGATAGTAAAAAAAGTTGGGTTTGCTGCGCAAGCAGGATAATTGTCTTTTTCAGATGATAAACCAATTTTCTAACGATAAAAGGGGCTTAAAATATGCTGATACGTATGGAATATCATTTACAACAAGGGTTGCCGCTGTCTTATCGGAATGCTTCTTTATTTCAAGGAATGCTGATGCAGCGGATTGACCGGGAATATGGGGAAGTCCTGCACCGTTCGGAACGGAAACCGTATAGCCAATATTTGCAGTGCCATGAGGGGCAGTCAATATGGGTATTGCAGACACTTACGGATGAAGCAGCGATGCAGTTGATTGATGTCCCAAATCTTCAGCAGAATGATATGCTTCATTTGGAGTGGCTGGGTTTATCCACTAAAATTACAGCGGTAAAACGGGAATCCTTAACACATGATGATTTATTGCAGCAAACTTTTTTTGCAAAATGCCCGAGAACGATAGGTCTTCAATTCATCACGCCAACTGCATTCAAAGTACAGGGGCGGTATCAGAACTATCCTACAGTCCAGCATATTTTTAGCAGTTTGCTGCAAAAGTATAATGCGGTGCATACACAAACAGAAATTTCTGATGAAAACCTGCTGGAAGATTTACAGCGTTTTATTTCAGTCATCCGGTATAACCTACGCAGTATTGGGTTCCCAGTGGAAGGCGTCACAATTCCTGCATTTATTGGGACATTGGTTTTCAGGATTTCCGGGCCCCAGCAGCTTGTAAATTTGGTACATCTTTTGCTGTGGTTTGGCACATATGCAGGTGTTGGCATTAAAACCGCTATGGGAATGGGCGCAATTCGGCTAACTTGAAAAATACAGTAAGCGGGTTACGGCCATGATACGCGGAAATTATGGATTGAAATTGTGCCAACTGGTATGATGCTGCTGATCTGTATCCGGAATACTTGCGGCAGTGCGGATATCTTTATAAATGCGTATGGGGGAACAGCAAGAGATGCCTGGCACAAAAGAATGGCTTGCTTGAGGCAGAGCAGAAGTGTTATACTGGAGTTAAAGGATAGCATCATCTATCCGGAAGATTAAGGAGGAAAAAATGAAAAAGAGATTTATTTCACTGGGACTTGCTGCGGCAATGGCAACATCCGCTATGCCTGCGGCGTTTGCGGATTATACTTTCACCGACCGCAATGGGAACACCCGGACAATTCCAGATGGGGAATATTCTTTTGCTACAAGGGTGGTAGAGTTTATTCCTGGCAACCCCTGGACAAAAGATGCCACACATCAAAATCCAAGCCTGACATTAGGACAGTCGGATTACGTAGATGATAATGACAGCCGAGATTTGACGCTTGGTGCGGGCGGCGTGCTGGTGCTGGAATTTAATATCAATATTATTGACGGTGAAGGCGATGATATTTATGTTTTTGAAACAGGCCCTGCTGTGGAAGCAACAAAAGTAGAAGTCAGCAGCGATTTATCTACATGGTATGACGCTGGCACAGCCAGCGGCAAAACAGCCGGTGTTGACCTCAAAGGCAAAGTGCCGGAAGGTGGGCGGTTCCGTTATGTGCGCCTGACCGATTTGAAAGACTATGGCCATGGGGATTATCCTGGCGCGGATATTGATGCCGTTTTAGCGCTCAATTCAAAGCCTGTTACCAGCGACTGGTCTGAAAATGAAATTGATAAAGCAAAAGAAATGGGCTTGATTCCTGAAATGTTGGAACACGCAGTCATGACAGAACCAATTACCCGTTTGGAATTTGCGGCGGTTTCGGTGAAAACGTATGAAAAACTGGCAGCCGCGACCGCACTCCCTGCAACAATTAACCCATTCACCGATTGCAGTGATATTGAAATGCTGAAAGCATATAATGTTGGCATTACAGCAGGCACCTCCAAAACAACATTTACCCCCAATGCCCTTTTAAACCGTGAACAGGCAGCGGCAATGTTGACCCGTGTGTTTAAACGTGCAACCATTCCAGGCTGGACACTGGATGCGGATGAATCTTTCCCGATGAATTATACCAAACCCGCGGCATTTGCTGATGATGCGCGGATTTCCGGCTGGGCAAAAGACAGCGTATACTTTATGGCGGCAAATGGCATTATTTCCGGCGTTGGCAGCAACAATTTTGCGCCAAGCAATGCGACTTCTGCCGAGGAAGCCAACCACTATGCAAACGCGACCCGTGAACAGGCGCTTGCCATTGCAGTGCGCATGGTGGAAAAACTCAAATAAAAAAAGAGCCGCCTAACCTGGAGGCATAAGCAAACCCGTTTGCACATAAAGATAATTGCAGGCGGGTTTTCTGCACCCGGGCAGGGAGGAATTTTTATGGCAAATGAAGAAAGGGTACGCACAGCAGGCGTGCATACACTGGCGCTGGATGGGAAAGGCAGGCTTAGCCTGACTGGTGTTGTGGATGTAACCAGTTTTGATGAAACATTGGTTGCCCTTGAAACAACACGCGGAATGCTGGCCGTGCGCGGGGAAGGGCTGCATGTGGAACGGCTGAACCTGGAAAATGGCGAACTGACCTTGACTGGCGAAGTGCGCGCCATGGAATATGATGATAACCTGATGACACGCGGCGGCATTTTAGCGCGTTTCTTTGGCTAGGCGGTGGGTAGGCATGACATTTTCACTGGCACAGCAAACCTTGGTATTTTTAGAAGCCATCCTGCTGGGCGTGTTGGGCGGGTTGGTTTATGATATCTGCCGTGCGGTGCGGCGAGCAACCCAAACCGGCATTGCCGGTACAGCTGTAGCAGATGCTGTTTTTTGGCTGGCCGTGCTGGGCGGACTGTTCTATTTTGCCGTTACCGATGCCGCCGCGCAAATGCGCGCGTATGTGCTGCTGGGGGAAGGCTTAGGTATGGCATTATATTTCCTGAGTTTTTCCCCGCTTATTCTGCCGCTACTTGTACTGGCATTGCGCCTGGCTGCCGGAACTTTCCTTTTTCCCATACGCTTGGGCTGTAGGATTTGTCTTTGGCTGGATGGATTTGCAGGTAAAATCAAAACTCCAGCAGAAATTTTGAAAAAGATAAAAAAAAGACTTCCCTTTTTGAAGCATTTGGGTTAAAATGAAGCTGTATTGATTTGCCGCGCCGGTTTGCAGGGAGGGATAGGCTTGAGGAAAAAAATGCGCACCCCGCGTATTGTGCGGATTGCCATTGGCTGCATTGTTATTTTCTTTGCAGTGACCATGATTCATTTGCAAATTCAAATAAACAGCAGGCAGCAGCAGCTTGATCAGCTAACAGAGGCAATCGAGCAGCAGCAGCAAGCCAATGACGCCTTGCGTGACCAGGTTGAAAACGGCGTTTCAGACGAATACATTGCTTCGATTGCACGGGAACATGGCTATGTGATGCCCAGTGAACGTGTTTTCAAGGACGCATCCAGCAAATAAAACACACCAATTTGGACGGAGGAAGAAAAAGGGGTATGGAACTCTCTGTGGGAGCAATTTTAGAAGGTAAAGTAACCGGCATTACAAAATTTGGCGCGTTTGTATCACTGCCAGATGGGAAATCAGGAATGGTGCATATCTCGGAGGTTGCCAATTCCTTCGTCAATGACATCAATGATTTTTTGAAAGAAGGGCAGGCAGTCCGGGTCAAAGTCATCGGTATTGATGGGGCTGGCAGGATAAACCTATCGATTAAAAAGGCATTGCCCGCTGCGGAAAGCGCCCCGGCACGCCCGGCGGCGCCCCAGCAGCGCAGAGGGGGGGCAGCCCGCCCGCGCGGTCCACAGCGCCAGCAGCCGCGTGACCCGTCCACAATGACATTTGAAGATAAACTCAAAATGTTCATGGCGGACAGCGAAAGCCGTATGGCGGATATCAAACATAACAACGACCGGAAAAGCGGTTCCCGCCGCCGTAAATGACGGATTTTATGGGCGTGAAAACTGGGGCAAACGCCCCGGTTTTTTTGTCTTGTGCGCAAAAAAACGCGCCTGCCGGTTTCCGGCAAGCGCAAAGATAGGATTGTGGGGATAAAGATATGAACGGTGCATGGTGGTTTACTCAACCACCGTCATTATCATACCACGAGAACCAGCATCTGTCAATCCTATATTTGGAAAAACGAAAGGATTTTTTATGAAGCCTGTGCTAATCAAAAATGCCCGCATACCGCCTATACAGGGCGTGGGAACCCAAAACGGTTATATCCTTGTCAAGGATGGCAAAATCGCTGCTGTGGGCGATATGGCGGCAACAGGGGAGGCTGTGATTATATCACAGGACTGTACAGTGATTGATGCCAGTGGAGGTGTGGCACTGCCAGGGTTTATTGATATCCATTCCCATTTAGGGCTTTATGAGGATAGCTTAGGCTTTGAAGGGGCAGATGGCAACGAAGATACTGACCCTGTCACCCCGCACTTACGAGTGATTGATGGCATAAACCCAATGGAACGCGCATTCCGCGAAGCGCTGGAAGCAGGCGTTACAACAACAGTTGTCAGCCCAGGCAGCGCCAACCCAATTGGCGGTCAGCTTGCCGCAATTAAAACATGGGGGCGACGTATTGATGATATGGTCATCAATGCGCCGGCAGGCATTAAGTTTGCCTTTGGCGAAAACCCAAAAGCCACATACCATGAAAAAGAGGAAAGTCCTGTCACCCGTATGGCAACCGCAGCGCTTATCCGTGAAAATCTGCAAAAAGCACAAGAATATTTGAACCGCAAATGCCTTGATGAAGAGCAGGAAGATAATGACCCACCAGATTTTGATGCCAAATTGGAAGCACTGGGTTTGCTGCTCGCTGGCAAAATACCTGCCCATATTCATGCCCACCGCACCGATGATATCTTTACCGCGCTGCGCATTTGCAGGGAATTTGATATTCGCCCAATCCTTATCCATGGTACAGAAGCCCATTTGGTGGCGGATATCATCCGGGATGAAGGTGTGCCAGTAGTCAGCGGCCCATATATGACCGACCGTTCCAAGCCGGAGCTTGCCAACTTGACCGAAGCTGCGCCAGGTCTTTTAGCACAGGCAGGTATACCGGTTGCGATTACAACCGACCATCCGGAAATGCCGCTGAAATACCTGCGCATTGCCGCTGGCGTCGCGGTAAACGCTGGCATGGACGCGCTGACCGCTTTGCGCGCCATTACCATCAACCCTGCCAGGATTGCAGGGCTGGACAAGCGTGTCGGCTCGCTGGAAAAGGGCAAGGATGCGGATATTGTGGTATTTAACGGCGATGTTTTTGATTTCCGCAGTCAGGTTATGGTTGTCGTGTGTAACGGGCATATTGCATATAGGAGGAATATGGAATGAGGACAATTGATGTAAAAGAAGTCACGGCGCTGGTCAAGCAACTTTGCATGGACGCAAATTATTATTTGCCAGCAGATATCCGCCAATCGTTTGTGCAGGGGCGGGAACAGGAAAAATCCCCTTTGGGGCGTGAAATATTTGATGAAATGCTGCGTAATTGTGACCTTGCCGCACAAAATGCCGTACCCATTTGCCAGGATACTGGCTTTGCCATCATTTTCGCGGAAGTTGGACAGGATGTGCATTTCACCGGTGGCGATTTTGAAACAGCAGTAAATGAAGGTGTGCGTCAGGGTTATACCGATGGTTATTTGCGTAAATCCATTGTTTGTGACCCATTGCGCCGGGTCAATACCGATGACAATACGCCGGCAGTGCTGTATACGCGCATTGTGCCAGGCGACCAGGTGAAAATTACTGCCGCGCCAAAAGGCGGCGGCAGTGAGAATATGAGTGCATCCAAAATGTTTACGCCAGCAGCAACTCGCGAAACTATCATTGATTGGATTGCGGAAACTGTCATCCATGCAGGGTCTAACCCATGCCCACCAGTGATGATTGGCGTAGGATTGGGCGGCACAGCTGACAAAGCTGCCCAGCTTGCCAAAATCGCTTTGCTGCGCCCAGCAGACCAGCAGAACGCAGATGGGTTTTATGCCGAAATGGAACAGGCAATCCTTGATAAAGTGAATGCTTCCGGCGTAGGTCCGCAGGGGCTGGGCGGCACAGTAACCGCGTTATCCTGTGCCATTGTGCCATATCCGGCGCATATTGCAAGCCTGCCATGCGCGGTGTCCATTGGCTGTCATGTGACTCGTCATGCCGCGGGCGTCTTGTAAAGTACTTTATGTAAGAAACAGATATTTGTGAGTATTTCACGGAAAACGCAAGGATATCTGTGATAATTTCATCTAATCGCTGAAAACGCCTGTTTTCGAGAGAGCAGAAAATGCCGGGTTGTGGTATACTAAAGATATCAAAGCCGGGGACACAGGCTGTTTCCCGGCGCAGAAATGAACCGCAAGGAGATGATGTTATGAAGTTCACCATCGTCGAAAGGAAAACCAAAGTTTCTGATGAACTGCGTGCATATGCAATGAAAAAAGTGGAGAAGCTTGACCGTTATTTCCAGACAGATGCCCTATCTACCATTACATTCAGCGAACTGAAAGGGCGGCAGACAGTCGAAGTCACGGTCAATAACAGCGGCATGATTGTGCGCGCTGAAGAAACCACGACTGATATGTTTGCGTCGGTAGACGGCGTAATTAACCATATTGAACGCCAAATCCGCAAAAATAAGACCCGTTTGGAAAAACGCCTGCGTGCTGGCGCATTTGAAAAAATCGCGGCGCAGAATGCAGAGCTGGAAGAGGACAAGTTTGAGGTTGTGCGCCACAAGAAATTTGAAGTGCGCGAAATGAGTGTGGATGAAGCTATCCTGCAAATGAACCTGCTTGGGCATCAGTTCTTCTTCTTCAAAAATTCTGACAATGACAATACCCCAGCCGTGATTTACACCCGTGCGTCAGGCGGTTATGGCTTGATTGAAAGCGAATAACTCCCATAACAAAATAAAAACAACAAGCCCGGCAGCGGTACACGCTGTCGGGCTTTCCCTTATGTGTCAGTCAAAAGCAAACATCGCCTCTGAAGCACAGGAACCAACATTATAAAGTGTCATTGCCAAATCTGGTTGGATATCTTGTATGGTTTGCATGAGGTCTGCCTCAAAATACCGTAAATCAATGGTGATTAATTCACTGCATGAAAGCGCCAGAAAAGGCGTCAGCGCACAGGCAAAGGATTCCCGTATGAGTACGATTTTTGCGCCATCTGGGTTTTTATGGTTGATAATTGTTGCTAGGGGATAATCTCCGCCAGCATAATACGCATAAGGATTTTCGCCGAATAAATCCCGTTTTTGAATGCGTTCTGGGAAACAAACCGATTGCTCAAATGTCCCAGACCGGTCAATTTCATATGCCGGACAGGTATAAGTAAAATCGGTATCAAATTTAGGCGTGAAGATTGTTATATCATCCAGTCCAGCATAGAATGTACCAACCCGTTTGCCTTGGCTGCCCAGGAAAAAATCTTTTTTCACGGTTTTCTCCCAATATCCTGGCGCAGTAAAGGCACTAACTGTGTTTAGCTGATACTTTTGTGCCAATGTGGGCGCAAGATAACCCCATGCCATAAATGCGGCTTCCGGTGTCCAGTGATGGTCCGTGCGGAAAAAATAGCTGGCATATTTGCCGCCTGTTTCATATAATGGGCGTAAATCAATGCTGTCCGTACCTTGCTGTTGTAAAATATCCAGAAATTCATCTGCGCCCTCATTAGCAGTGTTATGCACGCCAACTGGCAATGGATTTGTGTTTTGCTGGATTTTTTGCGGCGCCAGTACGAACACAGAAGGGATACCCACCTCTGCAAACGATTGCTGAAGGGTTGCCATTTTCCGGGCATTGCCAGCGTAATCCTCTTGCTGCTGTGCCAATGTGACAAAATTTAGTGTGCCATTACTAAGCCGTGCGACATTATATCCACCGCTGATATCTTCAACCACCCGCCGCCCAGATAAACGCTGTACACCGCCAAAAAGTTGAATAAAAATATGGCTGCGGTCAAGGTCTTGGTTGACGGCGGCTTCCGCGCCGTTTTCCAGAAAAATAGGAATGGCAGATAAATCCTGCCGTAATGTGGATAATTCTTTTCGCAAAAAACCATCTTTCAGGGTGGATGCGCCAATCAGCAGTACACCCGCCGCGAGGAACAGCAGGAAAAGCACGGCAGTTAAGGTATTGCGCCTGCGGGATATTGCAGGTTTTTTTTCTTCCAATGGATAACCCCTCCCCGGTTAAAAATTGAAGTAAATGAATGGGTTATATGTCCCTTTGATAATATAGCTGGCAGAAACCACCATAATCAGCAACACAGCAGCTGCATAAGCAATATCCAGCAAAAGACGCGGTTTTGCGGCTGCTATTTTGTCACGGAGCCATGGCGCAACCGGTGCAGCAAACAGCAACGCAGCAAACAATACAGGGATATTCTCAAGCAGATAAAAAACGGCGCGTTCATCCCATAACCCACAGGTATGCAATCCAAACATAGCGCCTAGGTATTGCAAAGCATGGCGCAGGTGATTTGCCCGGAACAGCACCCAGCCGAAATTTACCATAAGCATAGTAAACAGCCATTTGCACCAAAGCGGTGGGGTTTTGCGCATAGGGATAAATTTTTCTGCGGCAAGCAGCACAAAATAAAAAAATCCCCATAAAATAAATGTCCAGTTTGCGCCATGCCAAATGCCGGTCAGCATCCAAGTGATGAATAAATTGCGGGCAAGTTTCCAGCGTTTATCCACGCGGTTGCCGCCAAGCGGAATGTAGACATAATCCCGAAACCAGGTGGACAGCGAAATATGCCAGCGCCGCCAAAATTCTGTGATTGATGTGGAGATATAAGGATAATTGAAGTTTTCCAAAAAGTGAAACCCAAACATCCGTCCAAGCCCAATTGCCATATCGGAATATGCAGAAAAATCATAAAAAATTTGCAGTGTATAACCGATTGACCCAAGCCATGCAAACGCGGTGGATAATTCCCCGGCAGGCACAGCAAATGCACGGTCAGCAATGACCGCCATTTGGTTGGCAATCAGCACTTTCCTGCCCAGTCCAATGCAGAACCGGCAGGCGCCAGCCGAAAAGTCATCCCAAGTTTCTTTGCGGTTGTCAATTTGTGCCGCAACCGTTTCATATTTGACGATAGGTCCAGCAATAAGCTGTGGAAAAAAAGCAACATACAGTCCGACTTTTAAGGGGGATCGTTGTACCTGTCCATGTCCGCGCCCGACATCCAGCACATAAGAAAGCGCTTGGAAGGTGAAAAAAGAAATGCCAATTGGCAATTCAATGACTGGTACCATAAAATGTGCGCCCAAATGATTGACAATGTCAAGCACAAACGTTAGGTACTTGAACACAAAAAGCAACCCAATGTTTGCCAGCACAGCAGCAATGCAAGGCAACCGGATATTTTGCTTCGCATATGCCGCATGATGCACCCATAACCCGAACCCATAGTTGGCCAGGATGGAAAGCACCATAACCAGCACAAACCAAGGTTCCCCCCATGCGTAAAACAACAGGGATGCCAACAGTAAAAAGAGGTTCTGCGCAGAACGACGGCGGGCAAGCAGCACATAATAAACAATCAATGCAAATGGCAGGAACAAGAATAAGAAAACAGAGCTGGAAAACAGCATAGCATCACCTTCTTTATTGCTGTCCGCGCCGGAAATCCAAATAGCCTTGCAAAATCAGCGTTGCCGCGACAGCATCAATAGTTTGACGATGCTTTTTTGCTTTTTTGCCGCTGTTATGCAGGATTTGATGAGCGGCAACCGTTGTGCGCCGTTCATCCCATAAAACCACTGGGATGCCTGTTTGTTCTTGAAGCGTGGCGGCAAGGGCTTCGCATTTTTGTGCCTGCGTACCAATGGTACCATTCATATTTTTTGGATAGCCGAGTACGATTTCTTCAATCTTATTATCTGTAATAAAACGGCAAAGCGCTGCAACCAGTTTGTCATGGTTCCATTCATGGATAACCGATGGGGAGCCAGCAAGCAGCCCAGTTGGGTCAGAAACAGATAAGCCTGTACGCGCATCGCCATAGTCAATGCCAAGGATTTTCATGGATTCCCCTCCAGATGCTTATTTTTTGTCATATGCGGCTATTATAGCACAAAAACAGCCTGAAGGGAAGCGGTGCCCCACGAAAAAGGGCATTTTATACAAGGGTTAACTGGTAAAGTTGAATATTACAACCCTAAAATCCCACTATGATATATACCGTCGCACTGGAAAGAAGGCAAGGAACTTGTTGCACTTGCGCAATAAAAAGGGTTACGGCTGGGCTGCGCGTCAGATCCCATCCTTGCCTTTTAGCTGCCAGCATAGTAAAATACAGATATATTCAGGAAATCTGTCGGGTTTCCGCAAATCCTGCAAGGTGGTGTGTTATTATATGGATATCCAGCAAATTACACAAAATAAAGAACGCTTTATGGAATTACTATTACTGGGTGATGAGCAAGAATCCATGGTTCAAAAATATCTTACGCACAGCAGTTTATATGTGTTAATGGAACCCGGCATCGCTTATGGTATCTGTGCTGTGACTGATGCGGGCAGCCAAATTGCAGAAATCAAAAATCTTGCCATCCTGCCAGCGTTTCAGCGGCTGGGTTATGGGACAATACTTGTGCAATATGTTTTGACGCAGCTGCGCCGTCAAGGTTTTACCTATGTCCAGCTTGGTACAGGTGAAACGCCTGGTACTCTTGCATTTTATCAGAAGTTAGGATTTCAGCCCTGTGGCAGGATACCAGATTTTTTCACCCTGCATTATGACCATCCCATTATTGAAGAAGGCGTCCAGTTAAAAGATATGATTTATTTGGGACAGCCTTTATAATTTTTTTTGCACAGTATGGGAACCAGATAAATTTTTTCTGCGTCTATTATAATAGACAACCGAACCACACAGAAAGGCGAACTATGAAAATCCATATTATCCCTGCCTATGATCATCCGCAGCAAACCGGCATATTATTTTCGGAATATACGAATATGCTGATTGCCCATGATCCTACTTTTCAGCAATATCTTTTAATACAGCATTATGAAGATGAAATCCGAGATTTGGAATCCAAATATGGGCTTCCAGATGGCAGGTTATATTTGGTTTATGCTGACACAGCACTTGCTGGCTGCATTGGCTTGCGGAAAATAGACAAACAGTCTTGTGAAATGAAACGCCTTTATGTCAGACCGCAATTTCGCGGACAGCAAATCGGCGACCAGCTTATTAAGCAAATTATCTCTGATGCACAGAAAATTGGCTATCAGTTTATGCTGTTGGATACACTTCCATTTCTCAGCAGCGCATTACACCTGTACCAGAAATATGGGTTTTATGATATCCCGCGTTATAATGACAACCCCATAGACGGTTCAATCTATATGCAACTTGATTTATAAAAAATTTTTATTGGGAGGGATTTATTATGACCAAACAACTGATTTCCATGCTTTTAAGCACCATCATTGGAACTTCTTCCATGTGTACCCCATCCATGCCCGCGCAAAGTTCTGGCTTTGTTGCATCCCCAACCTATCCCGCAGCGATTTCCTACCATGATTACGATGCACGAGCACAGGTACGAGAACAAAACCAAGTGGAAGAAAACTTTTTGCAAGCCGTTGAAGATTTTACCGCAAAAACTTCCGCGCCATTGCTTTCCGGCAAAGAAAATGCGTGTTATTCCCCTGTCAGCCTGTATTTTGCCTTATCGCTTTCCGCAGCTGGCGCACATGGCACAACACAACAGCAGCTTTTATCCTTGCTTGGCGTAAAAGATGCCGCTTCCCTCACCGATTCCTGTGCAAAACTATACCGCCAATTATATGCGGACAATGAAATGGGTTCACTAAAAATCGCCAATTCCCTTTGGATGGCAGACCATATTTTGGGTCAGCCTGTCACCTTTGAGCAGGATTTTTTGAACACAGCAACAAAGGATTTCTATGCTTCCTTATACACTGGTGATTTAACAGCAGCTTCCACACTTTCCGATATGGCAAAGTGGGTGGAAGACAATACTGGCGGAAAAATTACGCCAAAATTTCAGGCTGATCCGCTTGCCCTGCTTTACCTGATGAACACCATTTATTTCAAAGACCAATGGGTCAGCCAATTTTCTGAAAGCAGCAATACTGTGGATACCTTCCATCTTGCTGATGGCAAAACGATAGATGCTACCTTTATGCACCAAACAGAATCCTCCTCCATTTTCCATGGCAATGGATATACTACCGCTGGGTTAGGGCTTCGAAATTATGGGTCAATCTATTTTGTCCTGCCAGATGAAGGTGTATCGCTTGACAGCCTGCTGACAGCAGAACGCCTGCCTGAAATCTTCTCCAGTGTTTCCGGTGACTATACGCGGATTATCTGGTCTGTGCCGAAATTCACTTATAACACTGACCTGAATCTAAAGAAAATGTTGCAGTCCACTGGTGTTACAGATATTTTTGATAAAAGCTGTGCAGATTTAAGCAGAATGACCAAAACAGCCGCTTATCTGTCAAACGCAAAGCAGCAGACTTATATTGCACTGGATGAAAATGGTGTAGAAGCGGCAGCTTATACCGAATTGGTTTTTTCCTCGACAGGCGCAATACCATCCGAAGAACCGATTGCATTTACATTAGACCGCCCATTCCTGTATTTCATTACATCAAATGACAATACGCCTTTGTTTGTCGGCGTTTGTGTGCAATCTACCGCCGCAAAATAAAATAATAATCCCCTGGATTGCTGATGGGTTTTTCTCAATCTACTAAAATAATACTGAATATGATGCGATAATCACTAAATCGCGCCATATCTTGTGTGAAATGTTCTGGCATATTGAAACGCTATTTCACGTTTACACCAACTTTACACCATTTGAAGAAATCTCGATGTGGTTTTCAACTTTCTTGCGAAAAAAAAGAGGGTGCAGGTATCAATGACGATACTTACACCCTCATATAATCTATTTTGACTTGAATAGAAAAGTTCCTCGCGGAAAACCAGGAAGTCTTTAGAAGCTATCCCTTTCGATCATATAGCTTTCCTGAAACATTATTTTGTACTCACTGCATTCTGATTGCTTAAACGATTATGAATACAACTTCCGACTATTAACTATTTTGCGTTTTTTTGAAATGCAAATTTGCTTTTGATCATTTGCTTTTGTATTCTCTTATTTGGGCATCTATATTCGGATAATCAGTATCATCATACATTTTCGACAGTGTAATTTCCCCTATGATATTATGCGTCCCATAGGAATCATATTTCTGGAGAAACTTCATCTGCCGATCGTTTTTCCCTTTTGACAAACGGATACAACAATCGGCAGACTCTTCAAACCATTCAATAGTCATATTGCTGTACCAAAGGCTGCCTTTCAGATAAAGCGAAACACTCTCATCATTTTCTGCTTCAAAATTCCCCCAATAAAAACAAGAACGTTCTACGAGTCCTGCTGTTCCATTTGGATATAAAGTTAATCTTGCATATTCCTGTAGTGATTGATACTCTACATTCTCCCAAACACCGGTTAATGTATAACTCCATTCATTATGATTCGTTTGAGGTAATGCGTCATCTGGGAAAAATGCCTGTTTCAACATGACACAGGCTTCTGCACGGGTCAATGTATTATTTAACCGTAAAGTTGAATCTGAATACCCGCTGATAATTTTCCTTTCTGCCGCCAAAGCAATATATGCCGATATGTCTTGAGGAACAGCCGCGCCATCTTTAAATTTTTGCTTCAAAATGGTGTTATCTGCATCTCCTAGATTCAAGTGCATTGCGCCTACAATCATCTGTACAAAATCACCTCTGGTAATTTGTGAATCGGGACTAAAATAATTGTTATGCGCTACAACATGGGGGAGCGCTGTAATGTAATGCTCTGCCCAATGCCCAGAAATATCAACTAGATCAGTTGACGATGATTCAGATGGTGTAATTTTAGCCGATGTGCAAATCAAAGTAGCAGCTTCTGCTTTTGATAATGTCCTGTCAGGCGCAAATGTCCCATCGCTATACCCATTGATGACTTCACGTTCGGTCAGTAATTGAATATATGCTTTTGCCCAATGGTTTCCCACATCACGAAATGATTTTGTGGCAGATGCCGAAACTCCCATAAACGCTTGAGTCACAAGATTAACAGCAATCAGCGAACAAGCAAATTTCTTCATTAATTGTTTCATATACAATACCCCCAATATAAGTTGACAATCCTCAGACTAAAGCTGGAGATTCTCAACTCAATGATCATTGACTTTAACCAGCGAGGTCTTACACAATCTCCCCGAGCGTATTAGTTTGGATGTGTCCCGTCCTGCCGTATGTGTTCTGGTTGCACCAACAAGCACAGACTTTTTTCAGGATATTCTTTACGGGCGTTCACATCCCAGCCGTAGACAACTCCGCACATTGGGCATATCCACCCCCGAACAGGCAGGTCTTTCGTACCATTTACTGTGAATCGCAAACGAAACCCAGCATCGCTTGCTTTCCATACCATTTCGTCTTATACTTCAACGGCTACCAGAACTTTCTCCAAGAAATACCAAAAATAACCTGTGCCAATTTGTGCTTTGACCATATTAATTGAAACTAAATCTTTAATGTGTATGTAGATTCATATAAAGTCAGCAGACAGCTTGTGAAGTATATCTGATCTTTAATCAAAATATATCCATGTTGTTTGCGACCTAAATCCTTGCTTTGGATTCTGCAACACAGCAACCGACAGGATGCGTCCTTTGACTTTTTTTGCTGATACAGCATTTGATAAAAAGTGCGTTTTTATATCAAGAATGTACCCAAATTATTTTATCTTCATCTGCATAGTCCATTGCAATGACTAATTGACCTGATTTATCACGCAATATATGCAGAGTTTCAGACATTTGGGTTTCTTCTTCATATGTCACGTAACTAACCTCTATCTTATCGCCATCGATTCTAAATTTACCTTTGCCACCACAACCTATTCCGATATAATATTCAAAGGATGAATTTCTTCTAAATTCCATGCTATCCCCGTATTTTATACCTGAACCAAATAAACCTCTTAGGGATTCTCCTGTCACGTCCATTGTACGCTGAGCATCCAATTTCCATTCACCTAGTAATTCGTTTTCTGAAATAGCAGTACTCACATAATCAGAGTTCAATACATAATTTAATAGCACTTTTACCGCCATTTTGTCCTTAACATAATGAAACAATCTCCCCATAGTTACTATTGCTTGTTCCCTGGAATAGTTCATTTTAGGAGAAAATTGATTATTGGTAGTTGCATTCATAATGTATTTTCCATCATATAAACATGATGTCACTATTTTGACGGATTCTTTAGCCCAGCTTGAAATAGCTGTTGCATCAGAAAATTTATTGTTTAATTTATTAGGCATAGTATTTTCAAACAAACCACACATTTTTCTTATAATCACAGCAGCTTCTTCCCGTGTAATCTCGCTATCTGGATTGAAATGATAATTGTCAGCACCATTAACAATCTCCAAAGCATTCATTGCTATAACAGAGTTATTCTGTGTATCTGAAAATCTGCTATATGCTACTTTATTATATTTCTTAAGGATTCCTTCTGTATTAGTTCCAAATTTAGCACACAATGTTTGAGTTGCTAATACGCAAAATTCCTCACGAGTTATTGCTTGCTGATAATTATTTTTTAAATTTGAAGGAACGATTCCTAAATTTATTGCAGCATTCACTTCTTTTTCCGCCCATGAAGATGGCTCATTATAATTTTTACCTTTTACAGCCGATAATACGCTATCTAATAATGTTTCAGGTGGTACTACATCACTATATTCCTCTAGCACACTTATCTTTTGTATTGAACTTATCCAATTGTTATATTCATTCCATGATATGATCTTATCATTCAAAGCGGTCTTTCTTGATATTACATCCATATCTGGATTGAGTTGAAATTCAGTATATAGATGCTGTTCTAAATTTATAGATTTACCGCTTACACTATATAAGTACCAATCAGCACCTCTTGAAATCGGATCATCTCCGTCACCAGTTTCGCCTGATTCTGAAAAAATAGCAAAGTATTTCCTTTCGTTCTTAGCTACTATGCCGCTAAATCCTTCTGGACCACCTGCTTGTGCATATAAAACTTTCTCTGTAATAAGTGGTACCACTGTATTACCATTCATTGTGTATATACTCGTTACACAACAATCAAAAGCTTCTGTTATTTCGTTGCTTTTCATCTTAGTGGTGTATAACAAAATCAGCTCTGGTACACCATTATTATCAATATCATACAATATTCCCCTGGGCTCACGATAACCTGTATGACGTTTCTTTGCATCTTCTATAATGCTTTGATAACTTGTGGTATCTAATGGATTCCCATACCACTCTAAAGCATACGCATTTACCCCAACTGATGAAAATACAGATACAATGACAATTAAAAATGCTAATATTCTTTTCATATATCTCATCCTTACTAGTACTCAACTTTCCAACATATTATCATAATTATACTATATTCAAATATATATATCAACTATTTTGTTGAAATATTTTATATAATTCGGCATACTTTTTCATGTTTACACCAATTTTACACCATTTAGAGAGATGATCAACCTAATTTTAAGGAACCACTGATTTAATCCTTCATAAGTCAAGAAGGTGTGGTATAATAG
>CAJUDU010000014.1 GCA_910584935.1 uncultured Butyricicoccus sp.
AAAATTGGAAGACGCATTAGAAGCATTGAATAACATCATTGCCGAGCAAATTGAAGCGAAATAATATGATTTGAGAAAGGAGGGCTTACCATTATGGGTGATTGTATTTTCTGCAAAATTGCGGGCAAAGAAATCCCATCCAAACCGGTTTATGAAGATGATGTGTGCTATGCGTTCTATGATTTAGAGCCGCAGGCGCCAACTCATTTCCTGGTTATTCCAAAGACGCATATTGCCTGCGCACTTGACATTGATGACAGCAATGCTGCCATTGTTGGGCACTGCTATGCTGTCATTGCAAAGGTTGCAAAGGAATTGGGCATCAGCAGTTATCGCGTGGTTGCCAACTGTGGGGAACAAGCTGGACAAACTGTGTTCCATCTGCATTTCCATGTGCTTGCAGGGCGCGATATGACTTGGCCGCCAGGCTGATTCCCTTGTGAAATGGGGGGAAGCGGGAAAAAACGCCTGCTCCCCCTTTTTTCCTGTTATCATGAAAGGGGGGGTTTTTTCAGTGCAATGGTATTTTCCCCTGTTTACGGCATCATTTGTATTGGCGGTTGGAATACAACTTGCATTTGATTTGCCGTATTATTATCTGATATTTGTACCAATGATTTGGCTGGTTTCAAGGAATTTTCAAAAAGGCTGGATTGCAATCTGTGTTGCGTTTGGCATTGGCGCAGGGATTTTATATGCCGGCTGTTATGCGGATTTTATCCATAAACCCTTAGAAGGGCTGGATGGGAAAGGTGCAACCCTTTCCGCAACAGTGATTAGTTATGCTGACCGTTATGAGGACACACAGCGGGCAGCCCTGCGCGTGCATTGCAAAGAATCTGGACTTGGGTTTTGGTTGCCATCCTTTACAACCATGGCATATTTGCCGCTGACAGAACAAACACTTGTGCCAGGGGATTCAGTAAAAGGTTACTTTACATTTTACCGTGGCTCATCGAATGGCGGCTTTGACCGTGCGGAATACTATGCGGAACGAAATTTCCATATTCTGGCTTCCTGCGATTATGACCTTGCGGTGGACAAAAGGGAAGCTCCATTGCATTTGCGTCCATTGGTTTGGTCACAAGGGTTGAAAGATCGTTTGGATGAACATTTAGATGTACGGACTGCATCTTTTTTGAAAGCATTGCTGCTTGGCGATAAAAAGGGTCTTTCTGTTTATGATCGGCAGGATTTTCAAAAGGCAGGGATAAGCCACATCATGGCGGTTTCCGGGATGCACGTTGGTTTTTTAGTTGCATTTTTCATTTTGATATTTGGGCGGCGTTTTGGATTAATCTTATCACTGACTGCACTTGCTGTATTTGTGCCAATGGCAGGTGCAACCCCATCGGTGATCCGCGCCGCGATTATGTATGCCTTTGCGGCATTTGGTTTCTTTTTGCGGCTGGAAAACAGCGCAGTGCATTCGCTTTGCGCCGCACTCGTATTCCTTTTGCTGCTTAACCCATATGCGCTTGGCAGTGCAGGGTTGCAGTTATCGTTTTTGGCAACACTAGGGCTTGTTTTACTGGGCAAGAAGATTCAGCAAGGCTTATTAAGCCCATTTCAGGCATATTTGAAATCACGCCGTTCCAAACGTCTTGCATATGCGGTTACTGGTGCGGTTTCCTGCTCATTGAGTGCCACTGTTTTTACAATGCCAGTGCTGTTTGCTTCGTTTGGATATATTTCTGCGGCAGCTTTGCCTGCAAATTTGCTCACCATCAGTGTATTTTCGCTTGTGTTTATCCTTGGATTTTTCGTATGCCTGTTTGGCAGTGTGCCAGCGCTTGGCGGACTGCTGGCCGTTTTATGCCATGGGTTTAGTGCATACGTTTTCTATATCGCTGGGCTGCTGGGCAAATGGACTTCGTTACTGCTCTATTGGGATAGCTGGTTTGTCAAAGCAGCAGTTATCCTAATTTATGGCATTATTCTGGTGAAACTGCTTGCAAAAAAGCGGTTTCCGGCGCAATATGCTGCTGTGCTGATATGCGGCATTGCAGCAATCACAATTTATGCAAATGCCCAGGCGATGCGAAACCGATATGAAGTAACGGTTTTTTCCTGCGGCAGCGGGCAGGCAATTGGCATTGCCGCAGGACGAGAACAGTTTGCCGTGATTGACTGTTCTGGCAGCGGATATGTGAATGCGGCAGATAAAATACAGGAATACATGGATTGGTATAACTTTGCTGATATTGATCTGCTGGTTTTAACCGCGCTGGATAAAGCTCATGCACGCAATGTGCCAGAATTATTATCTACGATTCCAGTTGGACAGATAGTTTTGCCCGCAGGCACACAACAAAGCGAAATTGGGGACGCTGTCCTATCTGCTGCGGCACAAGGTGGTATACCAGCAACAACTTGGCAGGCGACAGAAGAACGACCTGTCGGGACAGATATGCTGGGATTATCACTGCTTGGCGGTACACCGCGTAAACTGGGCGTGCATATCAAAAAGCATGGCATTAACCTGCTGGATTTGCACAGCTTTACCCCAAAAATGACAGAAGCTTTTCTGCAAACAATACAGGTTTCCTGCACACAACTTATACTTTCCGATGGGACTGCCGGCAATGATGATTTGTTATCTGTTGTCATAGAAGCCATACAACCAAAGGAAATTATCCTGTCCTCCAGTTGGAGCAGCAGCGATTTTTCCGGCGCAATACCCATACGTTCTACTAAAACAGAAGGCGATATTCAATATGTTGCGATGATGGAAAGGGGGCGTATGGCATGGCAGTAAAAAAGAAACCTGAAGGTGCAAATATTTTGAAAAAAGATTTGCAGTCTGGCAATCTTCAGCAGCTTTATATCATTTATGGTGATGAAGACTATCTGAAAAGTTATTACCTGCATGAAATAGAAACCGCATTGGTAGATGAAGCTTTTGCAGAGTTTAATCTCATCCAGTTGGAGGGAAAAGGCTTATTGCCAGAAAATTTAACTGAAGCCGTGGAAAGCTGCCCAGCTTTTGCGGAACGCAAGTTGGTGGTTGTGACAGATTTTGATTTGTATAAGCCACCTGCGGCATTCCAGGGGATGCTGGCAGAACTGCTCAGCGATTTGCCGGAATATATCTGCTTGGTATTTTATTATGATATCCTGCCGTTTAAGCCGGATAAACGTACCAAAATGCACACTTTGCTTGATAAAACCGCTTGTTTTGCAGAGTTTTCGCATTTGGGGGAACGGGATTTGGTTGCATGGATACGCCGCCGGGTGCGTGCGCTTGGCAAGGATATTGACCAAGATACCTGCGCTTATCTTATTTTCTTATGCGGCACATCTATGACAAATCTTGTGACGGAAATTGAAAAAGCAGCAGCTCATTGCACTTTGGATGAAATCAAACGGTATAATATTGACACTGTTTGTACACGGGTGCTGGATGCTGTTATTTTTGATCTGACAGATGCGATTACAGCGCGCCGGTTTGACAAAGCCATTGCAATTACAGGCGACCTATTGGCGCAGAAAAACACAGAGGTCATGATTTTTTCGGCAATTTTACGGCATATCCAGCGATTATATGCCGCAAAACTCAGCCAACAGTCCCATGGGAGCAGCAAGGAACTGTATGCTATGATTGGGTCAAGCTCCAGTTTTTATGCGAGGAAATTGACCGAAGCAGCACAAGGTGTCAGTTTGGACTGGCTACGTGAAGCAGTACGCATTTGTGCGGCAACTGATAGCGCTTTAAAAAGCAGCCCCGCAGATAAGAAAAAACTACTGGAACTTGCATTACTAGAAATGGCTTCAAATTTCGAGGGGATAACATGATTCAAATTAAAGAAGCAATCCTTGTAGAAGGCAAATATGACTGTAATACACTGCGCCAGCTTGTCGATACAGTGATACTTGAAACAGGTGGATTTCGCATTTTCAAAGACAAGGAACGTCTAGAAATGATTCGGAAAATTGCGGCATACCGTGGTATTCTTATCTTGACAGACAGTGATGGCGCGGGCTGTACGATCCGCAGTTTTCTGCGCGGTGCATTGCCAAAAGCGCAGGTAAAACACGCATATATTCCAGAAATCCTTGGCAAAGAACCACGCAAACGCCACCCCTCAAAGGAAGGGAAATTGGGGGTGGAAGGGATGCCACAGCAAATCTTGTTGAAGGCTTTACAGCGTGCGGGTGCAACCTTTTTGAATGCGGAAACAGCTGCTGCATGGGGGGAACCGCTGAAAAAAGCAGATTTATATGCACTGGGGCTTTCTGGCGGGGCAGGCAGCGCGCAGCGCCGCCATGCCTTGCTGCAAGCGCTGGGACTGCCACAGTATTTATCTGCAAATGCGCTGCTTGATTTTATCAATGCAGTAAGCAACCGGGTGGAGGTAGAAAAGGTTTTGCAACAGCTTGGGTATTGCAATTTAGAGAAAGGGGGCATTTCCCGATGACAAAAACCATGAAAATTACCTATACAGCTCTTTTTGCCGCAATTGGCGCAGTGCTGATGTATTTTGAGTTTCCGGTGCCGCTTATGCCGCCGTTCCTCAAAATTGACTTGAGTGGTGCTGCTATTTTGATTGGCGCGTTTATTTTTGGGATCGGCCCAGGTATCATTATGACACTGATTAAAGATTTCATCCATGTCACCATGACGCAAAGCGGTGGTTCCGGGGAGCTACAGGATTTTATCTTGACAACTGTCCTGCTGGTGACAGCAGTAACGGTTTACCGGCATCACCACACCCGTAAAGGTGCAGTGCTTGGCTGCGCAGCAGGCTCGCTGGCAATGGCGTGCGCTGGGATGCTGACCAATTATTTTATTATTATCCCATTCTATTCAAAGGTCATGATGATGCCATTGAAGACAATTTTTGGGATATGCGCCGAAATTAACCCATATATATCTGGCATGGGAACATATCTTCTGATTGGCGTGCTGCCATTCAATATCATCAAAGGGATTATTATTACTGTGATTACCATGCTGGTATATAAAAAGCTGAGCGTATTCATAAAAACAAAGCAATTTTAAAATCTATTTTGTAGGCAAAATAACAGGGCGTATCACAACCATAATGGTCTTTGATGCGCCCTGTCAATGTTTTAAGCTTTACACATGGTATAAAACCGTCAGGATAGAGGGAAAACTATGATAATCACCAATGAATGCGCTGTTATGATAAATAGCCAAAAGCGCTAACTTAGGGACTTTGGGTCACCACAATTCCCAATCCAGTATTCCGATGTCAACCTGGATAAAGAAGATTGCAGATATCGGCGCATTGTGCGAATTCCAGGAGATAAGTTATTTCACCAAGACTTTCCGAAAACTCAAGGGATGTACGCCAAGCGAATACAGGCAGCAGCGTCAGCGATAACATCAAAAGCATTGCCCAGCAAGGAATCAAATATTCTTCCATGCATCGTTTTCTGAATTCTGCATATCTTTATTATGTGCTGTAAAATAGGTTATGTTTTTTTTGCCCCGGCAGAACCATTCTGGCGGAAGTTGTGCAAGGAGAATTGCTGCAAACACCAGCACGCATCCAATAATTTCCCGAAGGGAAAGCGCCTGGTGTAAAACCACCCAGCCCGCAAGGGCGGAAAAGACTGACTCGAGGCTGAGCAGCAGCGCTGCCACAGTTGGCGGGCAGTGTTTTTGCCCAATGACCTGTAATGTGTACGCAACGCCGCAGGACAGGACACCTGCATACAGGATAGGCGCCCAAGCAGCACAGACAATCGATAAAGAAGGCTGTTCCAGCAGCAGCATGGGCACAGCACAAATACAACCACAGACAAAAAATTGAATACAGCTCATACATACGCCATCCACACGCGGGGAAAAATAATCAATGATAAGGATATGGAACGAGAATGCGAGTGAACCGACTAAAATATACAAGTCACCTTTAGTAAAGCCAAATTGTTCTGTCATGCACAGCAAATACATCCCGCCGACCGCCAGCACAACAGCTAGCCATACCGAAGCGCCAATCCGCTTTTTTAAAAAGATGCCCAGCAGTGGCACAATGACAATATATAATGCGGTGATAAAACCCGCTTTGCCAACAGACGTATATTGGATGCCAATTTGCTGGAGGGAACTGCCAACGGCAAGCGCTAATCCACAACAGATGCCACCTAGCAGCAGTGTTTTCCTGTTGCCGCTGATGCTGCCCCTTATATTACCATGAAAATGTTTGAGAAAGGCAATGCAGGGCAGCAGGGTAAGCGCACCAATAAAACTGCGCACTGAATTGAATGTAAACGGCCCCACATAGTCCATGCCAACACTTTGCGCGACAAAGGCTGTGCCCCAGATAAAGGCTGTCAGAGCCAACAAAAAACCGGATTTTTGTGCATTCATAGAAAGACCTCCTTGTTGTTGTCGGTAGAAAGGAATATTGTTCCAAAGAGTACTGTATAAGTGCTATACAACTTATTATCCGTTGTTTTGCACCAAAATGCAACCATTTTTTCTGTACTATATGCGCATCAATTTGTCAATAGTTCATTCATATATATTTTTTACGAAAAATAGAACGATTTAATATTGACATTTGTGTAACAAAGACATATAATAGAACTATCAATTCAGGATGGTTCCAGTAGCACCGGATTATGCCTTGATTTCTAAGTTAGATGGTATGTTTTTAAATGGAAAGCGAGGGAGAAAAATGCTGTACTATACTGTTACCGAACGAGAGCCAGATAATTCCTATCAGAAATCCCAGGAACAAATCCTGATGTCACTCATTGGGCAAGTCGGGGCGGGATACACCGCCGCAAGGCTGCAAATCATGCTCCGCCATGCGCAGGCTTCTATGCCGACTTCTGCTGTTGTAAAGCGGCCGGTTGCTGTCTTCTGAAAGTCCGGAAACAAAAGTGAGGGAAACTATGAATACTGCATTCCGTTAAGTAGCGCTTCCGTTCGCGGAGGCGCTTTTTCTGTAAAAGAAGAATAGCACCCAGCCAAATTGGAATGGCTGGGTGCTACCTTGCGAGCGGACAGTCCTCTGTTACAAATCTTGCGCCGTTGGACTTGCGGAACGCGATTTTTTTGCCTTGAAGGACAAAAAGTGCATATACTCCGCAAGGTTTTGCTGGGATGCAGCAGGAAGATTTTTGAACTCGGCACAAAACGCCTTTAACGAGGCTTCTGTACGTATCTCAGAATAATCCAAAAGGAAATCTGTTGATACCTCGAAATAGGTCGCTAACTGATGAAGGATTTGTTCATCACGCGGAAAGTGCGCGCCGCTTTCATAGAAGCTGACCATGCGAGGCGATACGCCAATGATGGAACCGAGTTGCTTTTGAGTGATGTTCCGCTCTTCGCGCAAAAGTCGAAGACGGCTTCCGAATGACATGACTAAACCACCTCTATGTTAATTATATCGGGGATTTTTATCGAAAGTATGAAATAGTAGTATTATTGCCTTGTATATTTTAATAAATTTTTCGTCCTCTTTTTGTGCATTAAATTCAAATCGTTTTTTCATGCAAAAGAAACAATGTTGCAAAAAATATTTTTTAAGAAGTAATATTACTTAAATTATTGCGATTAGAAAGAAGTATCCCTACTTTTTCTCAAAAGCTTTCGTGCAAAAAGGCGAAAAAACCGCTCAAACGGCAATAAAAGCCTAGTAATATCCATTTAAGGCAGGGCAGCCCCAAAAACTGGCAGCAGCCCTGTGGAAATGTCATTTCTATGACCGTGAAAGGGGAAGCAGTTATGTTTGAAGTTCGCGGGAAATATAATACAGCAAAAATCTTTACCGATACTGCCGACCAGGATAGTATTGCGCAGGTGATAAGCCTGCTGAATCAGCCTTTTGCCGCAGGCAGTCGGATTCGGATGATGCCGGATATCCACGCAGGCAAGGGCTGTACCATCGGCACCACGATGACCATTACAGACAAGATTGTCCCAAACCTTGTTGGGATGGATATCGGCTGCGGTATGGAAACGGCTATACTCAAGGAACGACATATAGAGCTGCAAAAACTGGATAAGGTTATCCGGGAACACGTCCCGGCGGGGTTTGCAAAGCGGGATAAAAAACACCGTTTCCGGCAGAATACCAATCTGGAAAAGCTGCGCTGTTTGAAACATATCAATTTGCCTGTGGCAGAAGCCAGCTTAGGAACACTTGGCGGCGGTAACCATTTTATTGAAGCTGATAAGGATGCGGAAGGGAATATTTATCTGGTGGTTCATTCAGGAAGCCGGCATTTAGGACTGGAAACGGCAAATTATTATCAGAAGCTTGCCTGGGAAACGATGGATGAACAGAAAATCCCTAAAGACCTTGCTTATCTTAGCAGCAGCTTGCTTGATGATTATATCCATGATATGCGCATTGTGCAGGAATTTGCTTTGTGGAACCGCAAAGCCATATTGGATGAAATCATTAAGGGGATGCATTTGCATATTGAGGAGTCATTTTCAACTATCCATAATTATATTGATACAGAACATATGATTTTGCGCAAGGGTTCTGTTTCCGCCCAGCAAGGGGAAAAATTGATTATCCCAATCAATATGCGGGATGGCTGTTTAATCTGTGTTGGCAAAGGCAATCCAGATTGGAATTATTCCGCGCCGCATGGGGCAGGGCGGTTAATGAGCCGCAGTGAAGCAAAAGAGTCTTTTACCGTTTCAGAATTTAAAAAGCAGATGCAGGGTATTTATACCACTTCCGTGGGACAGGGAACGCTGGATGAATGCCCGATGGCTTATAAGACAATGGATGAGATTGTGCAGCATATTGACGCGACTGCTGAAATTATCAGCATCATCAAACCAGTTTATAATTTCAAGGCAGGCGCCTTTGCGGATGACTAATCGGTATTATAGCAAAAATCCCCAACGGATATGGTATGTAACTTGATATTCCCCGCGATGTGCCGATAGGGGACGGGAAAAGGAAATGGTTTCCGGTTTGTCTTGGGTTGCGGGATACAGCATTTTGTTTTGTGAAATGTGTATTTCTTCTGCCACCTCCATCTGGGTACGCCCTTCAAAAAAACGCATACGTACAATGCGCTGCTCCCGCTCACTTAGTGAATTGATTGCTTCACGCAGTGCAATCTGTTCTAACCAGCGTTCATCGGTGTTTTTATTGTCACCCACCTGATCCATGACACAGATGGTATCCCCGCCATCTGAAAAAACCGGTTCAAACAGGGAAATTGGCTCTACAATGGCATCCAGCGCAAAAACAACATCTTCTTTTTTCATTTCAAGGGCAGCAGCCAGTTCTGTAATGCTTGGTTCCCGTTGATGTTCCCGCATAAACGCTTCTTTGGCTTGCAGCGCTTTATAAGCAGTATCCCGCATAGAACGGGAAACACGGATTGCACTGTTATCGCGCAGGTAACGCCGGATTTCCCCAATAATCATTGGCACAGCATAGGTTGAAAACCGGACATTCAAATCACAGTTAAAATTATCAATTGCCTTGATCAGTCCAATGCACCCTACCTGGAATAAATCATCAACGGATTCTCCGCGCCCGCCAAACCGCTGGATAACTGACAGCACAAGACGCAGGTTGCCATTGATGAGTTTTTCACGTGCGACGCTGTCCCCAGCTGAGGCGCGACGCAAAAGGCTATCCATTTCGGCGGCAGGAATGACAGCCAATTGTGCGGTATTGACCCCGCAGATTTCCACTTTTGTTTGCATACTGTTGTTCCTCCATTCCAAGTCCCAAGTCTGTAAAAAGAATTTTCCCCTTCCAGCACCTGCAATATACGGAATTTCGGATGGTATATTTTTTGTAATCCGACACCGTTCGCGTGTTTTTTCCCGCTGTGCCTGCTGTGGCAGGGAAATTCTTGCGCTGCTGCTGAAATTCCACGAATTAGCCATACCGGCACTTAAATTTTGCCCGCCATTATGGTATAATAATATCATAACGGCAAAAGGAGAACAAAACCATGCTTTTTGAACATATTAATTTTCTGGATGAACAGTTTACCTGCCAAAAAGATAAGTTTATTGGCATACGTGATGGACGGATTGCCTGCATTGCGGATACTTGCCCGGAAGGGGACTGGGGGGAACACTACGATGGGCGGCATGGGCTGCTGATGCCGGGCTTTGTCAATGCCCATTCCCATGCGCCAATGGTAATGCTGCGCGGCTATGCAGAAAATCTGCCGCTTGACCGCTGGCTAAATGAACGGGTATTCCCATTTGAAGACAAATTCACAGAAGAAGCTATTTCTGCCGCAACAACACTAGCGTGCGCTGAAATGCTGCGATTTGGCACAGTATCATTTTCGGATATGTATTTCTTCTGCCAAAGTATGGCGAAAGCAATCCTTTCCAGCGGGATAAAATGCAATCTTAGCCGTGGACTGACCGTTTTTAGCGATAAGGATTACCAGCAACTAGAAGCCTATCAGGATAACCTTGATTTGCTGCAAAATTACCATGGTATGGGGGATGGGCGGCTGCTGGTTGATTTGTGCATCCATGGGGAATATACCACCACGCCAAGGGTGGTGGAAGCTGTTGCAAACCATGCCAAAAAGGCAGGTGTCCGGGTGCATATCCATCTTTCAGAAACGAAAAAAGAACATGAGGAATGCAAAGCACGCCATGGCATGACGCCAGCCGCTTATTTTGAAAAACTGGGGCTGTTTGACCAGCCTACAACAGCTGCACACTGTGTTTGGATTGAAGGTGAAGACTTTGATATCTTAAAACGCAATGGCGTTACGGTTGCCAGCAATCCAGTGAGCAATATGAAACTCGCTTCTGGTTTTGCACCTGTGCCCCAGATGTTGGACGCGAAAATCAATGTTGCGCTTGGCACAGATGGCTGTGCCTCAAATAATAACCTTAACATCATGCAGGACCTTTATCTGTTCGCTTTGCTGTACAAAGGGGTAACAGGTGACCCTACTGTCATAACGCCCGCACAGGCGCTCTCAGCCGCCACAGTGAACGGTTTCCGCGCACAAGGGCGTATGGACTGCGGCAGTATCGCCGTTGGCAATAAAGCGGATTTGATTGTGCTGGATACCGATGTGCCCTCTATGTATCCAGATATAGATACTGCTTGCAATGTGGTTTATGCCGCGCAAGGGTCAGACGTCAAATTGACCATGGTGGATGGCAAGATATTGTATAAAGATGGGGAATATACCACCATTGATATTGAACGCGCCCAGTTCGACACCCAAAAGCATACCAAGAGGATTTTGGAACAATTATAAAAGGAGGCATAGATATGAACCCGAATATTGAAAAAGCCGTGAAGTTTTTGCAAGATGCCTTGCCGTTCCAGCCGGAAATCGGTTTGGTGCTTGGCTCTGGGCTCCAGCCGTTGGCAAAAGAACTGACTGACCCGGTTTTGATTGCTTATGCGGATGTCCCTGGGATGCCCCATGCAACAGCGCCTGGGCATATCGGGCGGTTTGTCTGCGGCACGCTTGAAGGTAAAAAAATCATTTGCATGGAAGGGCGGCTGCATGGATATGAAGGGCATAGCCCTGAAAATATCGTATTCCCGATACGGGTTATGCACTTTCTTGGTGTGCGCACCCTAATCCTGACCAATGCCGCCGGTGGGATTAACACCAGTTTTTCTGTTGGGGATTTGATGCTGATTAAAGACCACATCAACCTGACTGGCAAAAGTCCGCTGACTGGCGCAAATGACACATCCATTGGCCCGCGGTTTAATGATATGACCTTTGCTTATGCGCCCGGTTTGCGTGAAAAGGCGCTTCAGGCGGCAAAGGATTGCGATATCCAGCTGCATACCGGGGTATATATGGGCGTCAATGGTCCGCAGTTTGAAACACCGGCAGAAATACGCGCGTTCCGCACGCTTGGGGCGGATGCCGTTGGCATGTCCACGGTATTTGAAGTGATTGCGGCAGCCCATTGCGGTTTGCCAGTGCTGGCAATTTCAATGATAACCAATATGGCAGCAGGTGTGCTGATGCAGCCTTTATCCGGTGAGGAAGTCAATGAAATCGCAGACCGAAGAGGACAGGATTTGCGTCGCTTGGTGCGTGGTATTATGAAAACCTTATAAAAATAAAACAGGACGTCATAGAACCTCCCTAAAGGTTCTGCGGCGTCCTGTTTATATACTTCTGCACAAGGGAAACCTGATTCAATCAGCAAAGTGCAGACAACGCATCAAGGATAGCATGATAGACAGTATCAATTTGCGGCTGTGCTGCCCGTGCAGATTCCAAATCACCACTGCGCAGCTGCTCGGTCTGGCTGGTAAGTGCATGGAACAATGTATCCATAGACAGGTTACCAGCAACGCCTTTTAGCGTATGTGCTGCACGGAACGCAGCTTCACAATCGCCAGCTTCCAATGCATTGCAAAGTTGGTTATATGAATCATCCTGTGCAAACTTCTTTAGGAAACGCTGGAACATACCTTCGTTGTTCATAAACCGTTCCAAGCCAGAAGTATAGTTGACGCCAGCTTGTTCAAGCAGCTTCTTTTGTTCTGGACTCATGAGTATTCCTCCCTAAGACTTTCCATAAACTTGTGCATCATAAAAGATGCTTAGAACTCCTCCAGTATTATCATACATGAAAAATGGATAAAAGTAAACAGGTTTGCTGAAAGCAGCAGGATTTTTTTATAGAAGGGAATGCAGGATAAACCATCTGTCTGAATGAACTTTTTGATAAAGCCTTGACAAGGCTGTGCAAAGTCCTTATAATAAAATCAATTCATCATTATCTATTTTTTGAAAGGCAATGAAAAAGAGGAGTACCTTGTGGATGCCATACAGAGAACAGGCGGTTGGTGCAAGCCTTTGGCAGCAAACAGGGGAAGGTAGCTTTGGAGCCGGCATACTGAATCGTTATTAGTAAGTATGCCCGTTTTAAATCCACGTTACGGAAATGAAGTGCGCAAGTGGGCTGATTGTGCTCACCTGCGAATTTTAGGTGGTACCACGGATGCAAACCCATGCCTTCGTCCTAATATTAGGATGGAGGCTTTTTTTATGATGTCATCAATCTATTAGCCGATAAAAGGAGAGAATTTCATGAGTGAATTGCCAAAAACTTATGACCCCTCTGCAGTGGAAGATAAGCTGTACCAGTTCTGGAATGACAGCGGTTTTTTCCATGCGGAGCCAGATGAAACCAAAAAACCATTTACGATTGTCATCCCGCCCCCAAATGTCACAGGACAGCTTCATATGGGTCATGCGTTTGATGAAACGTTGCAGGATATCTTAATCCGGTTCAAACGGATGCAGGGCTATTCTGCGCTGTGGATGCCTGGTACGGATCATGCAGGTATTGCAACCCAAATCAAGGTAGAAGAAAACCTGCGCAAAGAAGAAGGGCTGACTCGTTATGACCTTGGGCGTGAAAAATTCCTGGAACGTGTCTGGGCTTGGAAGCATCAATATGGTTCCCGTATTATTGAGCAGCTGAAAAAACTGGGTTCTTCCTGTGATTGGCGCCGGGAACGCTTTACGATGGATGAAGGCTGTTCCCATGCAGTCAAAGAAGTTTTTGTAAATTTGTATGAAAAAGGGTTGATTTATAAAGGGCATCGCATTATTAACTGGTGCCCACATTGCAGGACTGCGCTTTCAGATGCTGAGGTTGAGTATGAAACACAACCGGGCAAGCTGTGGCATATCCGCTATCCACTGTCAGATGGTTCAGGGGAACTGATTGTTGCAACCACCCGTCCGGAAACTTTTATGGGGGATACTGGCGTTGCGGTCAACCCCAATGATGAACGGTATAAGCACCTTATCGGGAAAACCTGTATTTTACCGATTATGAATCGGGAAATCCCGATTTTCGGCGATGATTATGTTGATATGGCATTTGGAACAGGTTGTGTAAAGGTAACGCCCTGTCATGATCCGAATGACTTTGAAATGGGACAGCGGCACAACCTGGAACAGATACTCATCTTTAATGAAGATGCAATTGTCAATGAAAATGGCGGCAAGTATAAAGGCTTAGACCGTTACACCTGCCGCGAAGCGGTGATTAAAGATCTCGAAGCAGGCGGTTTCCTGGTAAAAATCGAGGAACATGACCATAATGTTGGTACTTGTTACCGCTGTGGCACAACGGTTGAACCAATGACATCGCGGCAGTGGTTTGTTAAAATGGCGCCCCTTGCAAAGCCCGCGATTGATGTGGTACGGGATGGGCGTATCCGGTTTGTGCCTGACCGCTTTTCTAAAACCTATCTGCGCTGGATGGAAAATGTACATGACTGGTGTATTTCCCGTCAACTTTGGTGGGGACACCGCATTCCAGCATATTACTGTGAGGACTGCGGCGAAATGACAGTTTCAAAAGATGATGTTACTGTATGCCCAAAATGTGGCGGTACCCATATCCGTCAGGATGAAGATGTGTTGGATACCTGGTTTTCTTCTGCATTATGGCCATTTTCCACACTCGGCTGGCCTGAAAAGACCAAAGAATTGGATTATTTCTATCCGACAAGTGTGCTGGTCACAGGGTATGATATTATTTTCTTCTGGGTTGCCCGTATGATTTTCTCTGGCATGGAGCAGATGAAAGAAGAACCGTTCAAAACAGTTTATATTCATGGGCTGGTACGCGACGCGCAGGGACGAAAAATGTCCAAATCCCTTGGTAATGGCATTGATCCATTGAAAGTCATTGAAGAATATGGTGCAGATGCGCTGCGCTTTACCTTGGTCACAGGCAATTCCCCCGGCAATGATATGCGTTTTTCAACTGAAAAGGTAGAATCCAGTCGAAATTTTGCCAATAAAATCTGGAACGCATCCCGCTTTATCCAGATGAACTTGACCATCAAGGAAACGGCATTACCAGACCAGCTTGCATTAGAGGACAAATGGATTCTTTCCAAATATAATGACCTTGTAAAGGCTGTAACCGATAATATTGATAAATATGAATTGGGACTTGCCGTACAAAAGCTCTATGACTTTATATGGGACAATTTCTGCGATTGGTATATTGAAATTGCCAAGCCGCGCCTGCAAAATACGGCAGACAGCACGGATCATGTGCGTGTACAGCAAGTGCTGTGCTATGTGTTGTCTGGCACTATGCAGCTTTTGCATCCGTTTATGCCATTTATTACCGAAACGATTTGGCAGGCGCTGCCGCATGAAGGTGCTTCTGTGATGGTTTCCAAATGGCCGGAATACCGGCAGGATTTACATTTCCCGGCAGAGGCGGAACAGGTCGAAACTATGATGGATACCATTCGTGCAATCCGTGTCCGTCGTGCAGAATTGAATGTACCGCCGTCTCGTAAGGCGCAGGTTATGCTGCTGACGGATCAGCGCCCAGTTTATGAAGCTGGTTCATTGTTCTTTACAAAATTATCTTATGCGTCAGGCATCGAATTTTTAGACGCTGCACCAGAAAACGTGGAAGAATTAGTTTCTATTGTAACAAAGGGTGCGCAGGTATATATGCCAATGGGTGAATTGGTTGATTTTGAAAAAGAACGTGCTCGTTTGGAAAAAGAAAAGGCAAAAGTACAAAAGGATATTGATTTTGTTATGAAAAAGCTGAACAACCCAGGGTTTGTCAGCAAAGCGCCACAAGCCGTTATTGCGCAGGAACGTGAAAAAGCAGCAAAATACCAAGAATTGATGGAAAAATTAGAAGCAAGTTTGAACGCTTTACAGTGATTGATAAAAAGGAGGGGAACTATTGTTCCTCTCCTTTTTCTGCGAAACGGATAAAATTTGACAAGTAAAAAACCTTTATATGAGGTGAAAGGACAATTTATTATGACACCAATTGAACATATCCATGCACGCGGACGGTTTTCAGGGAAACCTGGTTTGCATCGTATCCGTGCGTTATGCGAAGCACTTGGAAATCCACAGAAAAAACTAAAATTTATTCATATTGCTGGGACAAATGGCAAGGGAAGCACCGCGGCAATGCTGGCTTCAATATTTCAGCAGGCAGGTTATCACACTGGGCTGTTTACATCACCATTTCTTGTCACATTTCATGAACGGATTCAAGTAGATGGCTATATGATTGATGACCATTCGCTGATACGGCTTGTGCGTCAAGTGGAAGCTGCTGAAAAAACTTTAGCTTTGCCACAAGAGGAGCATATTGGGGAATTTGAATTTGTGACAGCAATGGCATTTTTATATTTTGTGGAACAAAATTGTGAGATTGTCATTTTAGAAACAGGGTTAGGCGGAGAATTTGATGCAACGAATGTGATAGAAACGCCTGTTTTGGCGGTTTTTACACCAATTTCATTGGATCATACTGAGGTTTTAGGACGGACAACTGGCGAAATTGCTCAAACAAAAGCAGGAATTATTAAACCAGGCGGGTCAGTGGTTTGTGCATATGGGCAGCCAGATGATGCGTTGGAAATCATCCAGTTAGCCTGCCCTGCGGTACAGATTCCAGATATGCCGCAGCAAATACAATGCGATTTTCAAGGCGTCCATTTTATATGGAAGGGACAGAAATGGCATTGTCCAATGATTGGGGCACATCAGGTACAAAATAGCTGCACTGCATTGCAGGCAGTTTACGCTGCAAAACAGCAGGGATGGGATGTCCCGGATAATGCGGTAAGCGTAGGGCTTGCGAAGGCTAGGATCATTGGCAGAATGGAAATCCTGCATCAGAATCCCACAGTAATTGTTGATGGTGGGCATAATATTGCTGGTGTAAAGGCAATTGCAAGTACAATTAAAACGCTTGCCTGCAAAGGAATATTGCATTTGGTTGTTGGCATGGTATCGGATAAGGATATTCATGCATGTACCTTTACACTAGATGTTTTGAATGCCCATGTTTATGTGACACAGCCGGATAATGAACGTGCTCTTGCGGCTGAAAAACTGGCAGAATATTTTCAGCATCCGATAGGAATTTACCCAGTGGCAGCAGAGGCTTTTCAAGCGGCGTTTGACGCGGCTGGAGAAGATGATATTATTTTAATTTGTGGATCGTTATATTTAGCAGGTATTGCCAGAAAGTTTTTCACTGCCTGACAGAATATGATAAAAACAGTATGTAAATTGCAGTAAAATAAACCTGTAACTTGACCAGTTTTTTTGGCAGTGAGGTGAAATTATGCAAATTACACACGAACGAATAGGAGAAGGGATTATTGTCCATATCCGGGACGAGTTAGGACATCATGAAGCCCGCAAAGCAATTGATTATTTGGAAAATATCGTGATATTATATCCCGTTGAATCTGTAATGCTGGATTTATCTGGGCTTACATTTATGGATTCTTCAGGTCTTGCTGTTGCAATGAACCTGCATCGCGCTTTGCTCCGCACAGGACGGAAACTGGTAATCATCGGGACACCGCCGCAGGCAATGCGCGTTTTCAGCGCGGCTGGACTTCCGCGCCTGATGACGTTTATCGACGGGAAAGGGGATAAACTATGTTGAATGTCATCAATAAAATGTCAATTAAGCTGGAAAGCCGTTCGATCAATGAAGGGTTTGCTCGACAGACGGTTGCTGCATTTGTTGCGCAGCTTGACCCAACAGTGGAAGAACTAAATGATATTAAAACCATTGTTTCTGAAGCTGTGACAAATGCTATTGTACATGGCTATCGCGACCGTTTGGGTTACATAACTGTTGCTGTGCGTTTGCTGGAAAACCGTGTTGCTGAAATTAAGGTCAAAGATTCCGGCTGTGGTATTCCAGATATTGCACAAGCACGCCAGCCTTTATTTACAACAGGGGACGAGGAGCGGTCAGGCATGGGTTTTACCATTATGGAAAGCTTTACAGACCGGATTCATGTGCGTTCTGCTGTTGGAAAAGGGACATTGGTTACCCTTGTAAAGGCGATACATGGCAAACGGACGGAGGACAAGCTGTGACAAACAACCTGGAACTGATACAGCGTGCGCAGGATGGCGACCGGGATGCAGATGCAGTTTTAATAGAGCAGAATAATGGGTTGATTTGGTCAATTGTGCGGCGGTATTTAGGGCGTGGGGTTGAACAGGATGATTTATATCAATTGGCCTGCCTTGGATTTATTAAGGCAGTGCGTGGGTTTGATGGGGGATATGGAACACAGTTTTCCACCTATGCAGTGCCCAAAATTGCTGGTGAAATCCGCCGTTTTTTGCGTGATGACGGCACTGTAAAGGTCAGTCGCTCTGTTAAGGAACAGGCTGTCCGGCTGCGCCAGTTACAAAACCGGATGGAGGCGGAATCTGGGCGGGAAATTACTATTTCAGAACTGGCGGAATGTGCTGGTATCAGTGTGGAGGAAGCTGCGATGTGTGAACAAGCAACGCAGTCAGCAGATTCTTTACAGCGAGAAGTTGGAGAAGATGGTTCCGCTCTTGGTGAGCTGCTTGGGGATGATGGGATAGAAGAGCAGATCACCACACGGTTGGCATTGCGCAGTGCGATTGCTGCGCTCCCTGAACGGGAAGGGCAAGTGATTGCGCTGCGGTATGGGCGAAACCTGACCCAGCAGCAATGCGCACGGATTTTAGGCGTATCGCAAGTGCAGGTATCCAGATTAGAACGCCGCGCTGTTGAACGGATGCGTGCAGAATTAATCCCATAAGGGCAGACAGTAAAAGATGTCTGCCCTTTTTGCGGAACAGATGTTTCTAGCTTATTGCAGGATACAGCAGTATGTGATATAATAGATGATAACTTTATAGGAAAAGGGATTATACACATATGGAACTTACAAAATTCGATATACAATATGCAGCAATCCGCCGTTCAATTATTGAACAGCATTTTTCGCACTTAAATGAAATGCAGTTAGAAGCAGTATTAAAAACAGAAGGGCCGCTTTTAATCCTGGCAGGTGCAGGCAGTGGCAAAACCACTGTACTGATTCAGCGGATTATCAATATTCTGCGGTTTGGCAGGGGGGCGTCTTGTGAATATGCGCCAGAGAGTGCCAGCCAGCAGGATTTGGCATTCCTGATGGAATATTTGAACAACCCAAAGCCGGAAGATAAACAGCGTGCAGAGTATTTGTGTTCGGTTGACCCTGCAAAGCCATGGGAAGTGATTGCTATTACATTTACAAACAAAGCAGCAAGTGAAATCCGGGAACGGTTGATTCAAGCTGTCGGGGAACAGCAAGCTAGGGCAATTTGGGCGCATACATTCCATACAGCATGTTTGCGCATCTTGCGGCGCGATATTGAGCGGCTAGGGTATGATAAAAATTTTACCATTTATGATGAAGATGATAAAAAACGGGTGATTACTGATATTTTAAAACGGATGAAACTGGATGAGCATATGTTTGATCCGCGTGCTGTAATGAGTGCCATTTCCCGTGCAAAGGATAACTTAATAACACCCAAAAAGTATGCTACAGATGCACAAGATGACTTATATAAAGGGAAAATTGCTGAAATTTATGCGTTATATCAGAAAGAATTAAAACTGGCAAGCGCATTGGATTTTGATGATATTATTATGAAAACCGTGCAGCTTCTCCAGCAGAATGAGGATATCCTTACATATTACCAACAGAAATTCCGGTATGTGCTTGTTGATGAATATCAGGACACCAACCATGCGCAATATGTCCTGACCAGCCTGCTTGCAGGCGGGCAGCAGAATTTGTGTGTAGTTGGTGATGATGACCAAAGCATTTATAAATTCCGCGGGGCAACAATCACCAACATATTGGAATTTGAAAGCCAATATCAAAATGCGCATACAATCCGTTTGGAGCAGAATTATCGGTCTACAGATACAATTTTATGCGCAGCAAATGAAATTATCCGTCATAACCAGAACCGTAAAGGCAAAGAGCTTTGGACACAGCAGGGGGGCGGCGAAAAAATTAAGCTGCACCATTCAGATAGCCAAGAAACAGAGGCGGCATATATTGCTGACTGTATTTTGAATGGGCTGTCACAAGGCAAGCATTGGAGTGATTTTGCGGTATTATACCGAAATAATGTTTTATCAAATAATATTGAAGCAGCATTCCGCAGGCACGCTATCCCATACCGCATTTATAAGGGGCGCGATTTCTTTTCGCGTGCGGAAATCCGGGATATGTTTGCTTATTTATGGGTGATAGAAAACCCGTCAGATACGTTGCGGTTAAAACGTATTATCAATGTGCCGCCGCGGAAAATTGGTGAGCGTTCCATTGAAATCGCAGAGGAAATTGCAGCGGCAAACAATATGGATTTATATGAAGTCATCCAGAAAGCGGGCGATTTCTCGGAATTATCGCGTGCTGCTAAAGCAATGTCACAATTTGCGCAGATGATGGACAATTTGCGCCAGCAGCAAGAATACCTGTCTTTACCGGAATTATATGATGAACTGCTTGAAAAAAGCGGTTATCTTGCAGCATTGGAAGCAAAAAAGAATTTGGAATCCCGTGGGCGCGCAGAAAATATCATGGAATTGAAATCCAACTTAGTGGATTATCAGGAACGGGCAGAAACGCCAACACTTTCAGCATTCCTTGAAGAAATGGCATTGTTTACAGATAGTGACCATACGGATGCAAACGAAGACGCAGTATTATTGATGACTATGCATTCCGCAAAAGGGCTGGAGTTCCCACAAGTATTTTTATGTGGCATGGAGGATGGCTTATTCCCATCTTACCGGTATGAGGAACACAGCGAAGAAATGGAAGAAGAACGGCGACTTTGTTATGTCGCAGTGACGCGCGCAAAAGAACAGCTTTATATCACGTTCGCACGGCAGCGTATGATTTATGGGCGAACGCAATATAATAAGCCTTCCCGTTTTATTGAGGAAATCCCAGCGGATTTGGTGGATTCTAATATTTCCGTGCATCAGTCGGAACCAGAAATCATAAAAGCAGGTTTTCCACAGAAAGCAGCATATCCGGGTGTATATCGCACAGCAGCAGAAATTGAAAAGCAGCAAGCCATGGCGCAAGGTGATGTCCATTCTGCTTTTCAAGCCGGGGACAGGGTACAACATAAAGTTTTTGGCGTTGGGATGGTTGTATCCGCAAAACCATTAGGGGCAGATTTGCTTTTGGAAATTGCCTTTGACACTAAGGGAACAAAGCGGTTGCTGGCAAAAAGCGCCATGCAGTTTATCCGAAAATTATAATTATGGCACAGCAAAAACAGGTGGACTGCCCCTAAAAGCAGCACACCTGTTTTTTGTGATTTTTATTTAGGAACCAGCAGGTTAAAACGCCATAAATGACATACAATCTACATAATAATCCATAAATGCAGCGCTGGCAGAAAGGGATAATTCGGTTGCATTTTTGGCAAGGTTTTCGCTGTATTCACGCAAAGAATGGTTCATCAGCAGCATTGCGGCGCCTCCCAATGCGCCATTGCCAATAAATTCGGTTTTATCCCGCAGAGCGGCAGGGAACAGCCCAATGGCACAAGCTGAATCATAATCCATACTGCTGCCAAAGCCGCCAGCAATGCAGAACCGTGTCACATCTGCCGCTTCAATTCCTTCTTCTTCAAGAAGAGTGATTACTCCAGCACAAATGGCGGATTTTGCAAGTTGGATTTGACGCACATCTTTTTGTATAATGGTGACGCCGCTGTTTCCAATTTCATAATCTTCGTCCAGATAACCGGAATCATCAATGGTTTCATTTTCAAGCATCAGCCGTAAGGCATCCAGTATCCCGGAACCACATACGCCAATGGCAGGCTTATCCTGTACGGTTTCATAACATACCTGCCCATTTTCCATGTGAACAGCACGAATTGCACCTGCGGCGGCAGGCATACCCTGGCTTAGCCCAGCGCCTTCAAATGCAGGGCCTGCGGCAGTGGAACAGCATAATAAACGCCCTTTGTGTAAAAGCGCCATTTCGCCATTGGTGCCGATATCTGCCAAAAGTTGGACGCCGTCCTGATGGGTCATGCCAGAGGCCAAAATCGCACAAATAATATCCGCGCCAACATAAGCGCCAATGCAGCGCGGTAAATAGACTGGTGCGCCAGCAAGGGTGCGGCGGCTCATACAACCGAAATATGATTGTACATCAAAGGGGACAACCGCCAGTGAAGCAGGATCTAAACCTTCATATAAATGCAGCATTGTGCTGTTGCCTGTGACAACAGCTTCATCAACCGTATCAATATCCGCTTCTTTCAAACATTCAGCAGACATTTCCTCAAGCTGGTTTGCAATCAAATCCGAAAGGGTATCCAGCTCATCGGATTTACAGGCTTCAATGCGGGAAATAACATCCGCGCCATAACCACGCTGCCGGTTTTCCGCCAGCCGTTCGGCAAGGACTGTGCCAGAAGCGCGGTCAAAAAGCTGGACAGCAACCGTTGTCGTGCCAATATCGACAGCAATGCCATAACCGGTTTCAGTATGGTCAAAGGGGGCGGTTTTATTCCATGCGATGATTTTTGCTGCGCCTTCTTCATATAAATAGATGGAAACATCCCCTTGGGCATGGCAGAAACAAGCCAGACGGATGCCAGATGCTAAATCTTGCTTGCTAAGCAGTTTGCATTCTGCAGCGGAAGGCGCACTGACTGCGCCTTCTACCCGCACGCGGCATTTACCGCAGGTATGGTTGCCTGCGCAAGGCATCGCAAAGGATGGTTCTTCATGATGCAGGACATCACTCAGCAGGGTATCAGGTGCAATGGGGACTGTTTTGATGCCGGATGCGCTGTAAATCGTCATCGTATTCATGATTATTTATCCTCCTGGCTGTTGTTAGGTTAAACCCGCTTTTTCCGGGGTGACACAAGTGGCAGCTGTTACAGTGACAAGGGTGCAAAGCTTAATACCGCCTGCAATAATTGGTTCGCTGGATGCTTCCAAAGCAATATCTCCAGTTGCACCTTGTTCGCGTACATGAGAAATTGCCCATTCTTTCAGTGAATTGGTTGCCCATGAAACGGCAGCTTCTTCTTCCTCAAAATAGCAAGCTTCCTGCCCTGTGCAGAGCACTTCATAATCGCCCTTGATTTCGCCATCTGCGGAGCAGCCATGCGGACGGATTTCTGCGGTAGCTGTGATACTGATTTTGCCAGTCACAGCGCCGACTGCATTTGCGGTAGGAGCACTGTCTGGGATGACAAATTCCGCGCCAAGTGCACGGGCTGCCGCAGGCAGGAATAAATAGGTAGGACCGCCGATGCCAATAATTTTCGCAGGCGAGTGGAACAGGTAATGGATGAGTGGGTTGCCGCCAGAATTCCGTGCTTCCCATTGCATCCGCAGCAATTCCTGCACCCCTTGGTCAATCCCTTTGTTGCGGTAGTAATCCGAACTATATTCCAAAAGCATTTTGGAAATGCCATAAAATACTTCGCGTTCGACATATTCATAAATATTTTTGCAAAGGGTTTCTGGGGAAAGCCCGAGCGATGCCGCGGCAAACCGCAAGGCAAGGATAGACGTAGTACGGTTATACTTTATAAAATCACCCATTGCGTGCATCACGTCAGTCGGAGTCAGCCCAGCACGCAGGATAACACCAAGCTTTTCCATCGTATGGGTGTTAAGGGCATAGCATTCAATCCCAAGCAGGTCACATGCTTGCTGAACACTGAGCGGGCGTTCCTCCAGCGTTTGGCAAAGCATTATTTCTTGTTTGTCAAGCGGCAAATTGCGCCAGTCATCCCGTGCAAGGGTTAAAAATTCATGCAGCGGTTGCGTATGGGCAGGGACAGCCTGCACTTGCTGCCGCAGGATATCCTCAATAAATGGGTAACGGCTTGCCAGCATACACAAAGGGATCACACGATCTGGTCCAACAGACATCCCATCCAAAGACCAACGTACGGCACTGTCACCGCCTAGCGCAAAGGAAGTTGCAAACAGTCCTTTGACCAGCGTGCGCCAGCCGCCCACACGGATTCCCTCATCAGAAAGCACTGGCATCCGGTTTTCGACCAAAGCAATATCAGTTGTGGTGCCGCCAATGTCAACAACAACGGCATAATCTGCATCTGTCAATGCGCAGCCGCCAAGTGCGCTGGCGGCTGGACCGGAAAGCAGGGTTTCCACCGCGTGTTCTGCCGAATATTCACAGCTCATCAGGCTGCTGTCTGAACGGACAATCATGACGTCAGCGGTAATGCCGCGCTGATGGAAAGCTTCATGTACAGCGTCCAAAAAACGCCCGGTCACAGGCAAAAGCCCAGCGTTCAGCAGAGCGCTTGCGCCGCGCTCCAAACTGGAAAGCCCGGAAAACAGCACACTTGCGCACATGGTTGGCAGCCCAGTGGTTTCGCTGATGATTTGGGCAGCTTTCTTTTCCAACACACCGCCATTGCGCACGCCATAAACCTCACAGACAGCAGCAGCTTCCACATCAGCGAACCAACTTTTTGCATTTTCCCGCAGCAGATCCCAATCAGGTTCCTGCTCAATGCCGCCATTGATTGTTGTTTTGCAGGCAAGGTAACGGACATCATCTGGGTCGGTCAGCCCATAATCCGCGCCAAAGCGTTCCACGCCTTTATGGTCAATGCCAAGCAGGAGCAGGCGGGTGCGGCGGAATTTGCCTTCCACGCAGGCATTTGTGGCGAGTGTTGTCGATAAGCCAGCCAGTATAGCCTGCCGGCAAAGTGATTGGTCTAAACCATCCAAGGCATTGAGAATGCCAATGGTTAAATCGTGCGGGGTAGTAAGTGCTTTATTCTGTCCCACAACACGGTGTGTCATAAAATCATAAAGTACTGCATCTGTGCAGGTGCCGCCAGTATCAATGCCAATGCCAAGTTTCATAGTGGCTTTTTCCTCCTCACTGAAAGGTCAGCAGATGTATATTACTTATTATAAATTTTTCTGCAGTGGCTGTATAGGAGAATATGCGCATGAGTAAGACGAAATTGACAATATTCCATGGCAGCAAAAAATAAAATACAAAGGCTTGCCATCTGCCGTGAATGCACGTATAATGGATATCAAATATGCAGGAAAGCAAGGGATAGTCATGAGGATTGCTTTGGTTGGGTGTGCTGTGATGAACCGAGAGGTTTCAACTTTGGTAGCAAAAAGCCCTAATATAGTGCGGGTTTGGTGGCTGCGGCAGGGGCTGCATAATACGCCGGATTTACTGCGCACCGAAGTGCAAAAGACAATTGATGAAATTGAAAAAGAAAACGAATCGCTGGAGGAAAATTTACGGTTTGAAGTGGTTGTTTTGGGGTATGGCTTGTGTTCTAATGGGGTAATTGGTTTGCGCAGCCGCACGCTGCCGCTGGTCGTGCCACGGTGTGACGATTGTATTTCCTTATTTTTGGGTTCTGCCGCACGTTACCGTAAATTATTTCGGGAAATGCCGGGGACATTTTGGTACAGCCCCGGATGGATTGAACAATCCTTTATGCCGTCAACTGAAAATTATACGCGCAGGCTGGCAGAATATACGGAACTTTATGGTGAAGATAATGCGGAATACTTGCTTGAATGTGACAACGCATGGATGAAGAATTATAAATACTGCGGTTATATTACCTGCCCATTTGCCCGTTTTCCAGAACATGAGGCATTTTCAAAACAAGCCGCCCAGGATTTTGGTTGGGAATACCGCGAAGTTGAAGGGGAAATGGGTTATTTTGAAGCGCTTATCAATGGCCCATGGGATGACAGCCGGTTTTTAACCTGCCCGCCACAAAGCGTCATAGAACAGGATTTCAGTGATAAAAAATTCCGCAGCATCCTGGCAGGCGCTCCAGACCTTTAAAGGCAAGCTTTTTGGCATGAAGTCAATTCAGTGCAAAAGTAAGTCAATATCATCCTAACTGTTTGGGGAAAATTCATGCTATTGTATTATCAACAGGAAAACAAGCCTGAGAAGATTCAAAGTTATCATTTTGGTTGATTTCATGCAGGAGGAGAAAACTATGAAAATGAATATGTATCAGTGGGTCGAGGATCTCAAAGCAGCAGAAGTTAAGAAAGCAATGCCAATCCTTTCCTTCCCATCTATCCAGCTTTTGGACATTACAGTTGAAAAGCTGATCAGTGACAGTGATATCCAGGCAAAAGGGATGAAAGCTGTTGCAGACCGTACCCCAAAAGCAGGTGCTTCTGTCAGCTTGATGGATTTGTCTGTGGAAGCAGAATGCTTTGGTTCAACCATCCGCGTATCTGATGACGAAGTGCCGACTGTTATTGGTTCTATCATTTCCACCGAAGTGGAAGAAGATGAACGCATGGAACAGGCAGAAGCGCTCCAGGTTCCGGAAGTTGGCGCAGGGCGTACCCAGATTTACATTGATGCGATTGAAAAAGCTGTAAAACTGATTGAAGACCGCCCAGTATTTGCTGGCGTTATTGGGCCATTCTCATTGGCAGGGCGTCTGCTCGACGTTACAGAAACAATGGTTTATTGCTACGATGAACCTGATATGGTGCATATCGTGCTGAATAAAGCAACCGAATTTATCATTAAGTACATTCAGGCATACAAAGCTGTCGGTGCAAATGGCGTTGTTATAGCAGAGCCGCTTGCTGGTTTGCTTTCCCCAGCGCTGGCACAGGAATTTTCTGGTGATTACTGCAAGCGCATTGTTGATGCGGTGCAGGATGAAAGCTTCATTGTGGTTTATCACAACTGCGGCAATACAACCATCCTGACATTGGATTCCATCCTATCCTGCGGCGCAAAGGTTTACCACTATGGCAATGCGATCGACATGGCAGAAATGATGGCAAAAATGCCGTCTGATACCCTTGCGATGGGCAATGTTGACCCGGCAGGTGAATTCCGCGGCGGCACACTAGAATCGATCCGCAAGGCAACACTGGATGTGATGGAAGCTTGCTGCAAATATCCGAACTTCTGCATTTCTTCTGGCTGCGATATCCCGCCAATGTCCAGCTGGGATAATATTGATGCTTTCTTTGCAGCAGTTGATGAATTTTACGCAAAATAAGCAGTTTCCCATTTCGCGTAAGCCGCCCATGAAAAGGGCGGCTTACGCATTATTTTTACCATGCGACAAAATAAAAATCCCCTGGCAAAAGCCAGGGGCGGTGGTCTGTTTTAACTGCGCATATCGCGGTATTTGCCAGGGGAAGTCCCGACATGGCGTTTAAAAATACGGGTAAAATAGCTTTGGTCATCAAATCCAACCGCACAGGCAATTTCCGCAATTGGCATGGTGGTTTCCCGCAAATATGCTTTACTGCGTTCAATGCGCAGACGGTTTACATACTCTGTAAAGGTACAGCCCAGATCATCTTTCAGGATACGGCAGAAATATGATTTTGATAAATAAACCTGTTCGGCAGCCTGTTCAAGCGTCAGTTTTTCGGATAAATGTTCTTTGATAAAGGCAGAAGTCTTCCGGATGACATTTTGATGTTTGATATCAGTAAAATCAAAGACAAAGCTGATGAATTTATGCAGCATTGCACTCAGCCAGATATTCAGCGATTCAAAATCGCGAAAATGGTTAACTTCCTGCCCCTCATGGTAGCACAGGCTAAATACCTCGTTGACATCTGCGCCGCCATCAATCGCGGCGCGGGACATCAAAGTAAGCAGTTCACGCACACGGGTTTTAAAAATCTCAAGGTTCGTGCCGCTGACATAGTAAAGCTGCAAAAGCAGCTCATTCAGCAGCTTTTGAGAGCTTTCTTTATCCCCATCACGAATTAACTGCTGAAGCTGACGTTCACTGTCAAGCGGGTAGATGGTGTGGACTGGCTGTTCAGATAAATCATACATCATCTTCAAAATTTCAGCCTGACGCCCAGAATCGACATCGGGCGTGGCTGGGATACCAGTCAGGTAGCCACAAACCGCATGGACGGTTTCATTCAGCGCTCGTGCCTGGGATGTGGTCAGGTAAGGGACATTATCAAGTGGATCATGGTGCACCATGCTGCTGTCTTCAAAAACATCCTCATTGCTGTTGGTCATGACAAAGGGGCCAGTAATCAGGCAATATTCCATGGCTTTGCTGGGTTGACGTAGGGCAGTGGCAATAAAAACAAGCCCTCGCGGGCAGTAATAGATAAATTTCCCATCCCATCGTTCTGCTTCATAACTGCCATACAGATGGGTTTTATAAGCATTGCATCGTTGATCTTTCAGTTCGCAGCCACACCGGAATGGTGTATTGCAGAAATTCCCGGCAGGGATATCAAGCAATGTACAGTGGACATGGGAAAGGGTTTGGATATGCGCACAGAAATGGAGTGCCTGCTCCTGGATGTCCATGAAAAAACCACCCCTTAAATAAAAATGATTGTGGATAAGGCAGGACTTAACCGCGCTTTTTATTATAGCAAAACGGCAATAAAAAAGCAAATTAAATGCTGGAAAAAGCGGATATGGTGAAAAACTGGGCAAAGCAGTGCTAAATTGAAGAAAATTCTTCAATTGACGCGGCGGGCGGATATGCGTATAATGGGGATATTCCCTGGGATAAAGGGAGGAAGGGTTTTTAGGCTTGTAGCAGGGGGCTTATGATGAAAAAAAAGCATACACATACAGGGGCGCATTCAATTGATTATTTTGCATACGCTTCCGGGCTGAATGGTTGGAATGCGGCATTTAAGACTGTGTTCTCTATGGGGAGCTTAATTTTGTGCATTACAGCAGACCATATTTTTGTATCCCTGTTTTTTATCCTTGCTATGTCAGTGCTGATTATCATACCAGGCAAGCTGCCTGTACATGATTACCTTGCCTTGCTGTGCATCCCGGTTTTTTTCATGCTGATGAGCGGGATTACCATTGCATTTGATATATCCCTTGCCGCAAGAGGGGATTATTGCTGGAAAATTGGCTGCTTCTTTTTCTCTGTCACCCATGCCAGCTTGTGGTATGCGCTGTCGCTGACACTGCGGGCATTGGGTGCGGTCAGTGCAATGTATTTGCTGACGCTGACAACCCCAGCTTGTGAGATTGTCAGTGTACTGCGCCGTTTGCACTTGCCTAAGATTTTTATAGAACTGATGTATTTGATTTACCGGTTTATTTTTATCTTGTTGGATGCGCATGGCAGAATGCGCGAAGCGGCAGCGTCCCGGTTGGGTTTCCGCGATTTCCGGACATCCTGTCGTTCATTTGGCGGCATTGCAGGCAATCTGCTGATTTGTTCCATGCGCAGGGCAAGGGTTTATTATGATGCCATGCTGTCGCGTTGTTATGATGGGGATATGCGTTTTCTGGAACCGAAAAAAACTGTCCGCAGCAGACATATCCTGTTGGCAGGTGCAGTTTGGTTGGCAGCTTTGCTGATTTGGCTGGCAGGGAAAGGAGGCTGAAATAAATGCCGGAAACCATTTTGCAGGTAAAAGGGCTTTGTTATGCTTATGAGGCAGGCAGACAAGCACTCCAGGATATTTCCTTTGATATCAGGCAAGGGGAACGCATTGCTGTGCTGGGCACCAACGGAGCAGGGAAATCTACATTTTTCTTATGTTTGAATGGTGTGCTGGAACCACAAGAAGGACAAATCCTTTTACATGGCAAACCAGATGGGCGTTCTCGTAATGGACTGCGTGAACACGTTGGCATTGTGTTTCAAAATGCGGATGATCAGATGATTGCATCAACTGTGCTTGCTGAAATTTCTTTTGGACCAATGAACCTCCGCTTGCCGCTGCCAGAAGTGGAACGGCGGGTGGATATGGCAGTCAGGGCAATGGATTTAGACGATTACCGCAACCGCCCACCACATTACTTATCCGGTGGGGAAAAGAAACGGGTAAGCATTGCGGACATTATTGCCATGGAACCCGAAGTAATTTTGTTTGACGAACCTGCAGCATCACTCGACCCGGCAGGCACGGAAATGTTGGAACAGCTTTTGGATAATCTATCTGCTGCGGGAAAAACACTGATGATTGCAACCCATGATATGGATTTTGCATTCCGTTGGGCAAGCCGTGTCCTTGTGTTCAGTCAGGGCAGGGTCATTGCCGATGGGCAGCCGCTGACGGTATTCCAGAAAGAAACAATAATCAGGCAGGCAAACCTGCGTCAGCCTGCCATGCTGACTGTATTTCAAAGTTTATGTGCTCATGGGCTGCTGCCAGAAGGTTTGCCTTGTCCGCGTACGCCTGCGGCGCTGGATATATTGCTGGGGACATTGCCAGTTGGACGATAATGTCGTTTTTTGCACAAAAATATGAAAGCTTTCTGGGGTTATTGACAGCCGCCCACTTTTAACGTACAATGAAATTATCCTTTTCAGCAATGATGGATTTTTGCTGAAAGCATAAAGGTGCCTGTGTTTTCTCCGCAGGTGAAAAGGGAAAAGGGTGCAATCCCCTTACGGTCCCGCCGCTGTAACGGGTTTTTCCATAACCCGGAGTCAGAAGACCTGCCTTTATGTATGGGGTGCATGGCAGCTACGAGCGATGGCTGGTATGCAGGATACCTTTGTAAAGCAGGGGGAAACCGGTTTTTACCGCCTTGTACACAAAGGGAAATGCCTGAATGCCGGTTTTGGTGCGTGGGAAGCATCATAAACACGGCATTTTCGTTTGAAAGGAGAAAATCATGACAAGGAAAAAAATCGTTGGGTTGTCTGTAGCATTTGCCTTGCTGTTTGGCACAGTTCCAGCAGCGGGTGCCATGCACATTATGGAGGGCTACCTGCCAGGGGGAATGTGTCTGCTTTGGGGGGCAGTATGCCTGCCGTTTCTGATTTATGGGCTGTTTGTTCTAAAAAAAACGCTGGCGCATGACCGCCGTTCTATTACTCTGATTGCAATGGCAGGCGCATTCATTTTTGTTATTTCTTCACTCAAAATCCCTTCTGTTACGGCTTCCTGTTCTCATATGACAGGCACAGGGCTGGGCGCTATCTTATTTGGACCTTCCGCGGTTTCAGTGCTTGGTATCATTGTGCTGATTTTCCAAGCGATTTTGCTTGCGCATGGGGGGCTGACCAGCTTGGGCGCAAATACCTTTTCGATGGCGATTGCTGGTCCATTTGTTTCCTTTGCAATCTTTAAGGCGTGCCAAAAATTAAAAATCAATAAAATGGTTGCTGTTTTTCTGGCAGCATCATTGGGCGACTTATTTACATATTGTGTAACTGCGGTGCAGCTTGCTGTGGCGCACCCGTCACCAGACGGCGGCATTGGGCTGGCAGCAGCTAAGTTCCTTGGCGTATTTGCCCCAACACAAGTACCGCTGGCAGTGGTAGAAGGCATTTTAACTGTTGTGATTATGATTGCGCTGGAAAGTTATGCGCGTCCAGAACTGAAAGCGATTGGGTTTGAAAGGGAGGCTGCTTGAGATGAGTCGGAAAAATAAAAAACTTGTTATTTTGTTGCTTTTGATTGTCGCAGTCATTGTAGTTGTCCCAGTGGTTGCGCTGCCAGGCGCGGAATTTGGCGGTTCAGATGATGCAGGCAGTGAAATGGTAACAGAAGTGACCGGGCAAGAATATGAACCGTGGTATACGCCAGTTTTAGAACAGGCTTTGGGTGGGGAACTGCCAGGGGAACTGGAAAGTCTGCTGTTCTGCCTGCAAACCGGCATTGGCGTCGGTGTGATTGCCTTCTTTATGGGGCGTATGGTGGAACGCAAAAAACAAGAAGCAAAAAAAGCAGAATAAAAAATGAAATGAGCAGGCAGGGAGGATATTTCCGCTCTGCCTTTGCTATAAGGGGGGATGGATTTTGGTTTACAAAAACCAGCAGCAGCTTCGACAAGGTTATACAACAGGTTCTTGCGCGGCGGCAGCGGCGCAGGCAGCAGCGATGCTTTTGCTGACTGGACAGTCGCCACAGCGTGTGACGCTGCATACTCCAAAGGGTAAGACACTTTGCTTAACGCCGGAATGCGCCCATTTTGAAGGGCAGGCGGCAGTATGTGCCATTCGGAAAGACAGCGGTGATGACCCAGATGTCACCAATGGTATCCGGATTTTTGCATCTGTATGCCGGCAGGAGCAAGGCATCCGAATAGATGGCGGCAAAGGAATTGGCAAAGTGACCCGCCCAGGGCTGGCAAACCCAGTGGGTTCTGCTGCTATTAACCCAGCGCCGCGTGCACAGATTACTGCTGCGGTAGAAAAGGCAGCACAGCTTTGCTGTTATCATGGGGGCTTCCATATTGTCATCTCGGCGGAACATGGTGAAGAAATTGCCCGGCAGACCTATAATGCACATTTGGGCATTGTGGGTGGGATCTCTATTTTAGGAACCAGCGGTATTGTGGAACCGATGAGTGAAGCTGCCATTATGGAAACCACCCATTTAGAACTGGACAGTATTTTTGCTTCGGGGCAGCGCATTGCATTTCTTTGCCCAGGGAATTATGGCGCGGATTTTGCGCGAGATGTACTGGGGCTGGATTTGGAACGCGCCGTAAAGGTTTCAAACTTTATCGGGGATGCACTTGATTATGCTGTATATAAAGGCTTCCCACGTATTTTGCTGGTTGGTCATGCGGGAAAGCTGGTCAAGTTGGCAGCTGGGGTGATGAATACCCATTCTTCGGTTGCCGATGGAAGACAGGAAATTTTTACAGCTTATGCGGCGCTTTGCGGCGCGCCGGCTGCGGTTTTAGAAAGCCTGATGGATTCAGCTACAGTGGATGCCTGTATTGCGTTGCTGGATCAAGCAGGGCTGCGGGATGCTGTGCTTTCTAAAATTGGCAAGGCAATTGAAACCCGGCTTGCAGCGCGTTTGCGCGGCAAATCAGAAGTACAATATATGATGTTTACCAATCAATATGGGGTGCTGGCATATTCTGCTGGCGCGCATAGACTATGTAAGGAATTGCAGGAGAAACAATGAGTCAAGGTATTTTATATGGAATTGGTGTGGGACCGGGGGACCCGGAACTGATGACCCGAAAAGCAGTACGCATTTTGGAAGAATGTGATGTGGTTGCCGTGCCACAGTCAGAAGGAAATGATAAAACAGCAGTTGGTATTGCCGCAGAATTTATTGGGGACAAACCTTTGCTATACTGTGATATGCCAATGACACGGGATAAGGCAAAAATGGAAGCAAGCCATACAAAAGCCGCAGATGATATTTGCGCACTGCTGGATGAAGGGAAAACGGTTGCTTTCTTGACATTAGGCGACCCAACAATATATTCTACCTCTTGGTATGTGCATAAACGCGTGCAGCAAAGGGGATATGATGCGCGGTTAGTGCCAGGTGTTCCTTCTTTTTGCGCTGCGGCTGCTGAGGCAGGCATCGCACTCGTTGAAGGCGGCGAAATGCTGCATATTATCCCAGCTTCCCATATTGCAGGGCCGCAGGCGCTGCATCTTGCTGGTACCAAAGTATTGATGAAATCCGGTAAATCCATACTCAATATGCGGGAAGCATTGCGCAAAAACGGCAGCCTTGAAAACGCTGTGTTAGTGGAACGGGCAACCATGGAAGGACAACGGGTTATCCGCAACTTGGATGAACTGGATGAAAAAACAGGATATTTCTCCATTATTATTGTAAAGGAGGGACAGGCATGATTTATTTTGTCGGCGCTGGTTCCGGTGCGCCGGATTTGATTACCATACGCGGCGCGAAACTTATCCAGCAAGCAGATGTGATTGTCTATGCTGGGTCATTGGTCAATCCAGCGCTGCTTGAAGATAAAAAAGATGGCTGTATGGTTTATAACAGCGCAAAAATGACGCTGGAACAAGTAATGGATGTGATGGTTCTGGCATCGAAAGCTGGCAAACTGGTTGTCCGCCTGCACACTGGTGACCCTTGTGTTTATGGCGCACACCGGGAACAGATGGATGTACTGGATAGGGAAGGGCTGGCATATGAAGTTGTGCCAGGTGTTTCCTCTTTTTGTGGCGCAGCCGCGGCGTTGAAGGCAGAATATACATTGCCAGATGTATCCCAAACGGTTATTCTTACCCGTATGGAAGGGCGCACTCCTGTGCCGCCAAAAGAAAAAATAGAGCTGCTTGCTGCCCATGGTGCAACAATGGTGATTTTTTTGTCAGCAGGGCAGCTGGAACTGCTGAGCCAGCGTTTGATAGAAGGCGGCTATGCCTCAGATACTCCGGCAGCAATTGTTTATAAAGCAACTTGGCCCGATGAAAAGGTGATCCGTACCACAGTCGGCGGGTTGGCACAAGCTGCAAAGACCTATCAGGTGACAAAAACTGCGCTGATTACCGTTGGCGGTTTCCTGGGAAATGAATATCAGCGTTCTAAATTATACGATCCATCCTTTACAACCGAATTTCGTGAGGCATCTCAATGATTTGGGGAAAAGTGATTTCTTTTACCGACCGTGGCGCCGCAGTTGGGCAGCGTATTGCTGCTTTGATGCCAGAGGATCAGATTGAATTATATGCACGTGGGATAGATCCATCAATAAAGCATACCTTTTTAACACGCATGGTGCAGCAGGCAATGGTAGATTGCGGCTTGATTGTATTTGTTGGCGCGGCGGGCATTGCAGTGCGTGCGGTTGCGCCATATTTACAAGGGAAAACACATGACCCGGCGGTGTTGGTCGTTGATGAAAATGCACAGTTTGTCATTTCTTTGCTGTCTGGGCATATCGGTGGCGCGAATGCGTTGGCACAGCGCTTGGCAGACGGCTTAGGCGCACAGGCGGTTATTACAACAGCAACCGATGGACGCGGTATATTCGCTGTGGATACTTGGGCAAAAAAACAGGGCTGCACAGTTATGGAAGCGGAACAGATCCGATTTCTTTCAGCCGCGCTTTTGCGCGGCGAAACGATTGGGATACGGTCAGATTTCCCAATAGAAGGCATTCTGCCTTCTGGCGTTAAGTTGGATGGCACACCAGAAAGCGGGTTTGTTATCAGTCTTTATACCAATGCGCAGCCATTTGCCCATACGCTGCATTTGGTGCCGCGTATTGTGCATATGGGCATTGGCTGCCGGCGCGGAATATCACAGCAGGCAGTGGAAGCTGCAGCCCATATGGCACTAAAAACCCATGGCATTGCTTGGCAGGCTGTCTGTAAAGTTGTTTCCCTTGATATAAAAAAGGACGAAGCGGGGCTATGTGCTTTTTGTGTGCAGCATAGCTTGCCCTTTGAAACATTTTCAGCGAATGCACTGGAATCTTTGCCTGGGGAGTTTCATTCATCTGCATTTGTGCGGCAAACGGTTGGTGTGGATAATGTCAGCGAACGTGCTGCTGTAAAAAGTGCAGGCGGCGCACTGGTTTGCCATAGGATTGTAAAAGATGGTGTGACAGTCGCACTGGCACAGGAAAATTGGAGGGTACAGTTTTGAACCTGCAAATGGTAGGCATTGATTTTCATGGCGCAGATATTGCGCAGCGGGAACCGTTATCCTTTACGAAAAGCAAAGTACAGCATCTTTTGCCGGTACTGGCTGCAGCGGATGGGGTACAGGCGTGCGTTTTGCTGTCCACCTGCAATCGGACAGAATTATATTTGCATACCAGCCACCCAGTCGATGGTTTATCGTTGCTGGCTGAAGCAGCTGGCGTTTGCGCGGAAGATTATAGAGGTTTTCGTGTCGTGCGGCAGGGAGAACAGGTAGCATACCATATTATGGAGGTTGCTGCGGGGCTGAAATCGCAGATTTTTGGGGATGATCAAATTGTGACACAAGTACGTGCGGCGCTGGAACTTGCCCGCGAAGCGGAGACAACTGACAGCATTTTAGATACGCTTTTACGCCATGCGATAACCGTTGGCAAACGGGTCAAAACCGAAACGCGGCTTGTTGGTGTGCCGTCTTCCGCAGCGGCTTGCGGCGTATATAAAGCAGCACAATATTTTGGTTCATTGCAGGGCAAACGCGCGGTTGTCATTGGCAATGGGGAAATGGGGCGTCTTTCTGCGGCACTGCTGCATGAAGCTGGCTGTGATGTAACCATTACCCTGCGTTCTTACCGCCATGGGCAGACAGTCGTTCCGGCTGGCTGCAAAACCCATGCCTATGAAGACCGCTGCGCTTTGATTGATGGAGTGGATTTGGTATTTAGTGCAACTGCCAGCCCGCATTACACTTTAACAGCAGAACAAATCCATGCGATGCGTAAACCACCTGTTTTGCTTGTTGATTTGGCACTGCCGCGTGATATTGACGATACAGCAGCAAATGATAACCGTATTATCATTTGGAATTTAGATGATCTTGGCAGGCTGGAAGATGAAAATGCAGAAGAACGCGCTCATGCAAAAACATTGATTGCAGAAGCTTATACCGATTTTAAAGAATGGTATGACTATCGGCAGGCATTGCCTGTCATGGCACAAATGAAAGATATTGCGGTAGAACGGGTGCATTTTGACCATAGTTATCCGGCGCTTGCCGGGGATGGTGATGTGGATGGGCTAATATCGCTTGCTGTCAGTAAAACAATTGATATGCTGTTGGGTGGCATGAAAGATATTGTAAGCCAGGAACGGCTTGCAGGATGTTTGAAACATATGAAGAAAGGATGCGGCAAATGAAGCTGTATGTAATTGGCATTGGACCGGGCGGGGAAGAACAAATGACTTTACGTGCGGTGCGTGCATTAGAAAAGTGCGACTGTATTGCAGGTTACCGCTTATATTTGGAGCTGATTGCGGACTTAATTGCAGGCAAAGAACAGATTCAAACAGGGATGATGCGTGAAGTTGACCGCTGTACAGCGGCGCGGGATGCTGCGCTGGCTGGCAAAACAGTGGCAGTTGTTTCCTCTGGTGATGCAGGGGTCTACGGTATGGCAGGATTGATGTTTGAACTGTGTGAAGGCAAAGATATTGATATTGAGGTCATTCCAGGCATTACAGCAGCTTGTTCTGGTGCGGCAGTGCTTGGATCGCCGCTGACCTGTGATTTTGCGGCAATTTCTTTGTCCGATTTGCTGACGCCTTGGGAAGTGATTGAAAAGCGTGTCCTTCATGCGGCACAAGGTGACTTTGCAATGGCGCTATATAATCCAGCCAGCAAAAAACGTACTGACCATTTGCGCAGAGTATGTGATATTATTTTAACCATACAACCGCCGGAAACCATTTGCGGATTGGTCAGCAATATTGGACGTGAAGGGGAATCCTATCAGCTGCTGACTCTTGGTAAACTGCGGGATACCCCAGCAGATATGCTGACAACAGTATTCATTGGCAACAGCCGCACCAGGGTGATATCAGGCAGGATGGTTACGCCACGAGGATACCGCGGCGTATGAAGCTGGTTATTTTTTCAGGCACAGGGGAAGGGCATGACCTGTGCAGGTTTTTATCTGGCAGCGGGCAGCAAGCAGAGGTTTTTGTTGCAACAGAATATGGACAAGCTGTGATGGAACCGATGCCGGGCATTACAGTGCATCAAGGGCGGCTTGCCATTCCAGAAATGGCAGGGCATTTTTCAGCAGAAACCCTGGTGGTAGATGCAACCCATCCATATGCCAGCCAGGTAACAGCAAATATCCAGACAGCTTGCGCGCAGTCCGGCGCAGAATATTTGCGGCTGCTGCGTCCACGCATTGCCGCAGAAGATGTCGTTTCTGTGCCAGATACAGCCGCTGCAGTGACGTGGCTGTCTGCTCATGCGGGCAAAGCACTGCTGACTACGGGCAGCAAAGAATTAGAAGCTTATACAGCAGTTCCGGGTTATGCAGCGCGGTTATATCCACGTGTTTTGCCGTCCGCTTCCGTTTTGCAAAAATGTGAAACATTAGGCTTTCCGGGTGCGCATATCCTTGCGATGCAAGGTCCATTTTCCCATGCGATGAATGTCGCGCTTTTGCAGCAGATTGGTGCAAAAATTCTTGTGACAAAAGATACTGGGGATATGGGGGGTTTTGCAGAAAAACTAAGTGCTGCACGAGAAACAGGGGCAACTGTATTGATGATTGCACGTCCAACAGATGAAAGTGGTATGCCTTTACAGCAGGTGAAACAGTATCTTTCAGACCGCCTCGGTCTGAAATCTATACCACGATTCCCGCTTTTTATCTCTCTTGCAGGCAAAAAAGTGCTGGTGGCGGGGGCAGGACAGATTGCGGCACGGCGTGTTCAGGTGCTGCAGCGTTTTGGTGCGAAGGTCATACTTGTTGCGCCAGAAAAACGCTGTGATATCCATCATACTGCCTATCTGCCACGCGGCTTTCAGCAAAGTGATTTGGAAGGCGTTTTTCTTGCGGTTGCAGCAACAGATAATCGTGAAGTGAATCATACAATCAGTATACTTTGTGCCAGCCGGAATATCCCTGTCAGCGTGGCGGACTGTGCAGCAGAAAGTACATTTTTCTTTCCGGCAGTTTGTGAAGGCAATGGGCTTGTTGCAGGGCTGGTTTCAGATGGCGTCAGGCACCATGCGGTTTCCACAGCAGCAAAGCAGATTCGGATACTCTTGGAGGGGAGCAGCAATGGATAATGTAAAAATAGATATGGCGTTTAAAGAAGATAATATTAAAATCGGGAGCAGGGACAGCGAATTGGCAGTAAAGCAGGCGCAGCAAGTCATGGAGCTGATTACCAGGCCAACCGAACTGATTACCATGAAAACAACAGGCGATATGGTTTTAGACAAAACCCTTGATAAAGTTGGCGGTAAAGGCTTGTTTGTCAAAGAATTGGATCAAGCCTTAATAGATAAACGGGTGGATTTTACCGTCCACAGTTTGAAAGATGTGCCAATGGATTTGCCAAAAGAGTTGCCATTGCTTGCGTTCCCAGTGCGTGAAGATGTACGAGATGTGCTTGTGTTGCCTAAAGGAACTACAGAACATGATTTGACCAAACCGATTGGCTGTTCCAGTGCCAGGCGGCGGATACAGCTTAAACGATTATTCCCACATACAGAGATTAAGCCAATACGTGGGAATCTGCTTACCCGCTTGAATAAGCTGGATAACAGCGGGGAATTTGGTGCATTGGTATTGGCTGCTGCTGGGTTGCACCGGCTTGGGCTAAAAGACCGTATCAGCCGGTATTTCACGATTGAGGAAATCCTTCCGGCGGCAGGACAGGGGATTTTAGCCTTACAAGGCAGAAATAATTATCAGCCTGGATGGCTCGAAAGGGTTGACCATCCGGAAATTCACAGCTGTGCGATAGCAGAGCGCACATTTGTCCGCGCAATGGGTGGCGGATGTTTTGCACCAATTGCAGCATATGCAAGAATAGAACATGATTTGTCAATCCTTTTGTGTGCAATGTATGCTATCGAAGAAAAAAATTATGTCTGTTATGCTTCATCTTCCGCGCCGTTTGGTGAGGCAGAAGAACTTGGGAAACGTGTGGCAAAGGATATGCTTTGTATGCTAAATGATGCTGGGATGGTTATCCCGAACGATACAGATGCGCAAGATGAAGATATCCAGGAGAACCAATAAGTATAGAGATTCCCTGAAAAGGTTGAATCCTTTTGGGATGACGTATTAAAAATAAAGGGATGCGGCAGTATAGACGCAGAAAGGCGGGAATGCCATGAAAACTGGAAAGGTGACGCTGGTCGGCGCGGGACCAGGTGGGTGTGATTTGCTGACGTTAAAAGGTGCGCAAGCCATTGCACAGGCGGATGCGGTTGTATTTGACCGGCTGGTCAGCAGCGATATTCTAAACTTGATTCCGCAAAGTGCAAAACGTGTCAATGTTGGCAAGGAAAATAATCATCATCCAGTGCCGCAAAACCAGATCAATGCGATTTTGGTGGAGTTGGCACAGCAAGGCAACCACGTTGTCCGACTAAAAGGCGGGGATTGTTTTCTGTTTGGGCGCGGCGGGGAAGAATGCGAATATTTATTGGAACATGGGGTGCCGTTTGAGGTTGTGCCAGGTGTGACCAGTGCGTTGGCTGTGCCAGCTTATGCAGGTATCCCAGTAACTCATCGGGATTATTGTTCTTCAGTGCATATCATCACGGCGCACGCGCGGGCAGGTAAAAAACCGGATATTGATTTTGAAAGCCTTGTTCGGCTGAATGCAACATTGGTTTTTTTAATGGGGCTAACAGCACTGGAAATGGTTTGTAACGGGTTGCTTGCCGCAGGGATTCCGGCAGATACGCCAGCCGCAGTGATTGAAAATGGGACACGTGGCAGCCAGCGTAAAGTTGTTGCAGATGTTATGGCGCTGCCTGAGCAAGTGCGTGCTGCCGGGCTGAAAAGCCCAGCGCTGATTGTTGTAGGGCGTGTTTGTTCGCTGTCTGAACAGCTGGATTGGTTTACCCCATTGCCTTTGCATGGCAAAACCATTGTTGTCACGCGTCCACGTGAACGCATAGGAACATTATCAGATAAATTACGTGCCCTTGGCGCAAATGTGATAGAATACCCTTGTATTGAAACCATGGAAATTAAGAATACGCAGAAGATGCAGCAGGCGCTCACAGATTCATACCAATGGATTGTGCTGACCAGCCCTACTGGCGTCCATGCAATGGTGCATATGCTAAGGTGCATCGGAAAAGATCTGCGCGTCTTTTGGGGTTGCAAATTTGCGGCGATTGGGGCAGGTACGAACCAAGAACTTAAAAAATATGGGATATCAGCCGATTTAATACCAGAGGTTTGGGACAGCACGCATTTAGCGGATAGTTTGCTGGCAGTTTTGAAACCTACGGAAAAAGTATTGCTATTGCGTGCGGAACAGGCTTCTGCAGAAGTGCCTGAAAAGTTATCGGCAGCAGGGGTTTCATTTGTCGATGTCCCAACATATCGCACTGTATATCGCACAGAACAGGAAAATTTCTTATATGGGAAAGATATAGATATTGTGACATTTACCAGTGCATCCACTGTGGAGGGGTTTGCCCATGCAGCAGCAGGCATGGATTTTACAGCATTTACTGCATTGTGTATTGGGCAGCAAACAGCCACTGCTGCAAAAAAATATGGGATGCACGTGAAAATTGCAAAAAAAGCATCAATTCAAGCAATGATTGATGCATTGATGGAGGAATAAAACGATGTTTCAAGACAGCATTCGCCCGCGCCGCTTGCGTACGTCAGATAATTTGCGCCGTTTGGTGCGGCAAACCCGTATTTCCCCAGATAGTTTGATATGGCCAATTTTTGTTGCGGAAGGTAAAGGGATTTATCAGGAAATTGAATCACTGCCAGGGCAGTATCACTACAGCCCAGACCAGCTTTATCGTATGGTAGACCGTGCTCATCAATATGGCGTATCACGTGTTATTTTGTTTGGGCTGCCTGTAGAAAAGGATGAATGTGGTTCTGGCGCTTGGGCAGAAAATGGGATTGTACAGCAAGGCATCCGGAAAATACGGGAACTTGACCCGAATATGTATATCATTACAGATGTTTGTATGTGCGAATATACCAGCCATGGGCATTGTGGCATCTTGTGTGGGCATGATGTCGATAATGACAAAACATTGGAAGTGCTTGCAAAGACAGCATTAAGCCATGCGCAGGCTGGCGCGGATATGGTTGCACCAAGTGATATGATGGATGGACGAGTTGCCGCAATCCGTCAGATACTTGATGAAAATGGATTTCAAAACATCCCTATTATGGCGTATTCCGCAAAGTTTGCATCATATTTTTATGGTCCATTTCGTGAAGCGGCTGGGTCGGCGCCATCTTTTGGTGACCGCCGTTCCTATCAGATGGACCCGCACAATGGACGGGAAGCGATGCGCGAATGTGCATTAGATGTACAGGAAGGCGCAGATATTTTGATGGTTAAGCCTGCACTTGCTTATTTAGATTTGGTGCGCGAGGCGCGGCAACGGTTTGATTTGCCAATTGCCTGCTATGCGGTTTCTGGTGAATATGCGATGATAAAAAGTGCTGCGAAAGCAGGTCTTGTGGATGAATATGGGATAATGTGTGAAAGTGCAGTTTGTATGTATCGCGCAGGCGCAGATATCCTGATTACATATTATGCCTGTGAACTGGCAGAGGCAATCCGGAAAGGGGATATTGGTTAATGAGAGCATCAGAAGCAATTTTTGAACGCGCAAAGCGCGTATTGCCAGGCGGAGTAAATTCCCCAGTGCGCGCATTCCGGGCAGTTGGCGGCACGCCGCCATTTATCACTAAGGGCAAAGGATGCCGTATTTGGGATTTAGACGGCAAAGAATATATTGATTTTGTTGGTTCTTGGGGACCGTTGATTCTTGGGCATAGTTATGCGCCAGTGCTGCAAGCAGTTGAAAAAGCAATGCGTAATGGGCTTTCTTTTGGTGCGCCGACAGCGATTGAAGTGGATGTTGCGGAATTGTTAGTTGCTATGGTGCCCAATATCGAAATGGTGCGTATGGTCAATTCTGGAACAGAAGCGGTGATGTCTGCATTGCGCGTGGCACGCGGTGTCACTGGACGTGAAAAAATCATCAAATTTGAAGGATGTTACCATGGGCATTCAGATGCCATGTTGGTTGGGGCAGGTTCTGGCGCACTGACACAAGGAGAACCGGATTCCAAGGGGGTAACACAAGGCGCGGCAGGCGATACCCTTACAGCACAATATAATGATTTGCATTCTGTGCAGGCATTATTTGATGCCAACCCGGATGAAATTGCAGCCATTATTGTGGAACCTGTTGCGGCAAATATGGGGGTTGTACCACCGCAGAAAGGTTTTCTCGAAGGGCTGCGTGCCATGTGTGATAAGTATCATGCGTTGCTGATTTTTGATGAAGTGATTACTGGATTTCGCTTGGCACGCGGCGGCGCACAGGAATATTTCCATGTACGTGCGGACATTGTGACATTTGGTAAAATTATTGGCGGCGGTATGCCAGTCGGTGCATATGCAGCCAGCCGGGAAATTATGCGCCAAGTCGCTCCAACAGGACCGATTTATCAGGCAGGCACATTGTCAGGGAACCCGGTTGCGATGGCAGCAGGGCTTGCACAACTCCAAATATTAGACCAAAATTCGGGATATTATACTGATATGGAACGCAAAGCCCAGGCAATGGCGCAGGCAATGCGCAATAGCGCGGAAAAACATCATATAAAATTAACCGTCAATCAGTGTGGCGCATTATTGTGCCCTTACTTCACAGATGATCCGGTAAATACCTTTACAGATACGAAAAAATCTGATTTAGAACAGTTTAAGCAGTATTTTCATGGGATGCTGGCACGCGGCATTTATATTGCGCCAAGTCAGTTTGAAGCAGTATTTATCAACATCAGCCATAAAGATGCAGATATTGCTGCGGCTTGCAGTGCGGTTGATGCAGTGTTTGCGGATCTATGATGAATAAAACAATGCCGCGCTTATTAATTGGCGGTACAAACAGCGGTTGTGGCAAAACAACGGTGTCAACAGCACTGATGCAGGCGTTAAAGCGGCGATGTAAAGGTTTATATGCGTTCAAGTGCGGGCCGGATTACATTGACCCAATGTTCCATACCGCAGTTCTGGGGATACCCAGCCGCAATCTGGATTTATTCTTTATGGGGGAAGATGAATGCCGCGCAGAGTTGGCACATACGATTTCGACAGATGGCTACGGTATTATAGAAGGTGTGATGGGCTTTTATGATGGGATTTCTGGCACAACTGATACCGCTTCAGCGGCGCATCTTGCCCGTGTGACGGATACGCCTGCGGTACTGGTTGCCAGCCCGAAAGGTCAGTCATTTTCACTTGCCGCGACACTGAAAGGGTTTGCTGAATTTGCACCGAATACATTACGTGGCATCATACTCAATGGAGTTTCACAAGGAATGTATCCATTTTATCGGTCGATTGCCGAAAAAAGTGGACTTTCAGTATATGGTTATTTGCCGCATATCCCAGAAGCGGAAATCCCAGACAGGCATTTGGGGCTTGTGACCGCCGGGGAAATTGAAGGTTTACAGCATAAACTGAATTTATTGGCAGATTGCGCAGAAAAAACATTGGATTTAGATGGGTTACTTACCCTTGCGCAGCAAGCGCCGATGCTGGAATACCCTCCGGTGGCTCCGATGCACCGAGAAAATGTCCGCATTGCGGTTGCTTATGATAAGGCATTTTGTTTTTATTATGCACATAATTTTGATATGCTGCGTGCGTGCGGGGCAGAATTGGTTATGTTTTCGCCGCTTGCTGATGAAAATTTCCCAGATAATATCAATGGGCTATATCTTGGCGGCGGATATCCAGAATTGTATCTGGAAAAATTATCGCAAAATGAAAGCCTGCGTACACAGCTTGCGCTTCATATCCAAAATGGCTTGCCAATGATTGCTGAATGCGGTGGATTTATGTATTTGCATCAGCAAATTGCCGATGGACAGCGGCAATATCCTATGGTTGGTGTTTTCCCAGGGACAGCACAGCTATCCAATAAGCTGCAAAACTTTGGATATATAACATTAACAGCACAAAAAGATGGTTTGCTTTGTTCGTCTGGCAGCCAACTACGTGCCCATGAGTTCCATTATTCGGTATCTGATAACACAGGGAATGCGTTCTATGCGGAAAAACCAAATGGAAAGTCATGGCGTTGTGCGCATATGACAGATCATTTTTATGCGGGATATCCCCATTTATATTTTGGGCACGCGCTTGCAGAACGATTTGTGCGGAAATGCGCCAATTATGAGGTGGAAAAATGAATTTACAGCAGGAAATAAAACGGATACAGCCATTATGTGCGCAAAGTATGGAAGCGGCACGGCATCGGTTTTCAAATATTGCAATCCCACTTGGCAGCCTAGGTCTGCTGCAGGATGCAATTATTCAGCTTGCAGGCATTCAGCGCCGTGCAAAACCAGAAATCAGTAAACGTGCCGTTGTGGTATTTTGTGCGGATAATGGTGTTGTAGCACAAGGCGTGACTCAATGTGGTCAGGAAGTCACTGCAATTGTGACAGAAAATCTATCCTGTGCGCAGACAACCGTTTGCTTAATGGCACAAAAAGCAAATGTGGATGTTATCCCCGTAGATATTGGCGTTGCACGGGAGGTAAACGGCGACAAAATACGTAAATGCAAAATTATGTACGGTACAAATGATATGACTCAAATGCCTGCCATGACACGGGAACAAGCCTTTACAGCCATTGAAACTGGGATTTTAATGGCGCAGGAATGCTATGAAAAAGGATATCAGTTGCTCTGTGTAGGGGAAATGGGCATTGGCAATACAACCAGTACAGCGGCGATGACAGCCGCATTATTGCATCTGCCCGCAGAGCAGGTGACAGGACGGGGCGCAGGGCTTTCCAGCGAGGGGTTTGAACGGAAAATTGCCGCAATCCGGCAGGCAATTGCAGTAAATCAGCCAGATGCAAACGACCCGATTGATGTGCTGCATAAAGTTGGCGGGCTGGATATTGCAGGTATGGTTGGTTTATATTTAGGCGGCGCAATTTATGGGCTTCCTGTTGTGGTGGATGGCGTGATTGCCTGTGCAGCGGCATTGTGTGCTGTGTGCATTTGTCCCGCAGTACGGGATTATATGTTGGTTTCTCATCAATCCGAAGAACCTGCTGGCGCAATTTTGCTGGAAGCACTTCATGCAAAGCCATTTATCACCGCAGGAATGCGGCTTGGTGAGGGCACTGGCGCTGTCGCGGCAGTGGCTTTGTTGGATTTGGCGCTTGCGCCGTATCTTGGTATGGTCAGTTTTGAGCAGGCAAATATTGAAGCGTATCAGCCGCTTACTTAAAGGAAAAATTTATGAAAATCATAATCACAGGCGGTGCGGCTTGTGGCAAGTCGGCCCATGCGGAACGCATTTTATGTAAGCATACGCCCGGCGGTTCACGCCTGTATATGGCAACCATGCAGCCATTTGGTGACGCTGGTCAGGCGCGAATTGCCCGGCATCGAAAACTCCGTGCGGGCAAAGGTTTTGAAACCGCAGAACAATATACCGGCTTGGCATACTTTACAGCAGCAAAACATTACGATGGTATTTTGCTGGAATGTATAACAAATCTGTTGGCAAATGAGTTATTTTCTCCGGAAGGTGCGAGGCAAAATGCGGTTTCGGCAATTCTTGAAGGCATCAATAGACTGGAAAAGCAATGCAGTACACTTGTCATTGTCACAGGTGAAATCTTTTCAGATGGAGAAACTTACCCGCCGGAAACTATGCAGTATATTAAAATGCTGGGAGATATTAATCGTGCACTTTTTGATGCGGCAGATGCAGCAGCGGAATCAGTTTGCGGTATTTTGATTCCATATAAGGGGGAAACATTGCTGTGAAAAGTATTTTCAGCGGTTTTTTAGTTGCATTTTCTTTATATTCTGCAGTTCCAGTACCACAGGTGACATGGGAGAAAAAAACCATGCGATGGGCATTGTCCTTTTTACCATTGGTTGGATTGCTGATTGGCGGAGTAGAGTGGCTGTGGTTTCATTTTTGTATTGTTTTTAACGCATCTGTTATCTTTTATGCTGTCATAGCAGCGCTTTTGCCGCTGATTATTTCTGGCGGTATCCATTTGGATGGCTTATGTGATACCTGCGATGCACTTTGTTCCTTTGGCGACCAGGAAAAACGGTTGGCAATCTTAAAAGATTCCCATGTAGGCGCATTTGGCCCGTTATGGCTGATGGCATTTTTGATGGCAGAAACTGCTTGCTTTGCACAGGTATATGAAACTCCGCAAGGGTTTCCGATGATATGCATAAGTTTTGCGACAGCACGCGCTATGGGGGGCTGTAAAATTGTCACTATGCCATGCGCCAAAAACAGTGGGCTTGTATATCTTTTTGCGGAAAATAGCGATAAAAAAACAGTTTTTGTGACACTTATATTTGAAATTATGCTTTATTTTGTAATTAAAGCATATTATCTGCACTTTGTTTGTGCAGGGCTGTGTCTGGCAGCAGCTGGAATTATGGTGTTTTGGTATCTGCTGCATCATAAAATGTGTTTATCTGCTTTTGGCGGTATTACAGGCGATTTGACAGGTTTTTTTATTTCGCTAACTGAACTTCTTTTCCTTGCTATTGCTGCAATTGGAGGGCTGATATTATGACAGTTTTAATCATAGGAGGCGCCTATCAAGGCAAACGCCAATTTGCAAAAGACAGGTTTGGGCTTCAGGATATGGATTTCATATCAGGTGAAACCTGTACACCTGCGGCATTTGCCCATGCAAAAGCAGTGGATGGGTTGCATTCTTATATCCGCCGCTTTATGGAGCAGGATAACAGCGAAATACTACAAAAACTCAATGGAAAAATTGTGATTTGCAATGAAATTGGCTGTGGTGTAGTCCCAGTAGAACAGGAACAGGAGCTATGGCGGGAAAAGACTGGACGAATATGCTGTGATTTTGCAAAGCAGGCGGAGATTGTTGTACGTGTCCATGCAGGGCTTGGGCATATCTTGAAAGGACAAATTGGCGGAGGGGTTCCATGATGCAGTATGGGCATGGCGGTGATATTTATTCTTATGCGGAACAGTTCTCAGGGCAGGCGGTATTGGATTTTTCCTCTAACATTAACCCGCTTGGTACACCAGAACCAGTACGATGTGCTATACGGGATGCGGCAGCGCAATGTAGCCATTATCCAGACCCATTTTGCCGCCAATTGACAAAGGCGCTTGCGAATAAATACAGGCTTGCCCCAGAAATGATTTTTTGTGCAAATGGAGCGGCAGATGTTTTTTTCCGGCTTGTGGATGTCCTGCGCCCGAAAAAAGCATTGCTTACCGCGCCCACTTTTTCAGAATATGCTGCTGCATTGTCACGGCAAGGCTGTATGGTGCAGTATCATTCTTTATTCCCTGCTGAAGGGTTTGCTGTGACAGAACGAATTTTAGACGCACTGAAAGACATTGATATTTGTTTTTTGTGCAGTCCCAATAATCCAACAGGATGTATCATAGAACCAGAACTTTTGCACCAGATTGCCCGTCATTGTGAACAGGAAAATATTTGGCTGGTTATGGATGAATGCTTTATGGATTTTGTGGTGAATGGGGAACAGTATACTCTTTTACCGTATTTGCGGCAGTTAAAACGACTGGTTGTTGT
>CAJUDU010000015.1 GCA_910584935.1 uncultured Butyricicoccus sp.
GCTCATATTTGGTCAGCGCCATTTTTATCTAGCCGTCCTTTCGCGCAGTTGGTGTATCCGATTGGTGAAACTGTTGGGCGAACATCAAAGCCGGTCCTACATACCAAAGGTACATAGGAAGTGTGCCGATATAGGTTTGACGGTAGTTGCTTCCAGGCTTTGTCCAGCTTTGCGCGAACGCACACCGCTGCGTTTCTGCCAGCGCACGGAAGTCATGTTCTGACAGCCCCATAAATTCCGCAGCAACCTGTAATGGCATCTTTTTGGGGTATTTTTTGACCAATTGATTCAATTGGTCGATTTGTTCCAGAACAGGAGCAGGGATTGATAGTTCCATGTGTTTCCTCCTTAGATGATTTCATGCCAGTTTCCTTTTTATAGTCGCATTAACGTTAGAAACAATACCGCATTTCCGGTAATGAAGCCGATCATACTAGCCCAAAATGTAACAGGGTCGTCTTCTTTTATGCGCCCAAGTGATGCCCAGTCTTCTTTTATGCGCCCAAGTGATGCCCAGATTTCTTTCAGGAATGACAAGGCGTATCGCCCCCTTTTAAAACATCGAATTCGTTTGCGCGCTCAAGTATTTGAGGGCGCAGGGCTGTCAGCCGCATAGAACTTGCAATGCAGTAAAGTTCTTCGGCAGATTCCTTGAGCATTATGCACCACCTCCTTGCTAGGAAACTACATCGGCGGGTGATGCGCCTGCTTTCAGTTTTTCCACTCGGCGCGTGAGTTGACGGATTTCGGATTCGTATCGCGAAATCAACACTTCCGGGCCCTGACTGCCAAGATCTTCGCAGATCCCTCGCCGTTCCCGTGTTTCCAGCGCGGGGAATCGGTTTTGCTCCGCGACTGAATTTGCGATACTGACAAGCATACTAACTGTTCCGACTGTTGCCGCCGTTGGGGTGGTTTCGCTTTTAAGCAGTTCCAGAGCGCAGGCAAGGCATTCGCTTTCTACCTGTTCTCGCAGGTCTGTAATCTTACTCATATTTTTTTCTCCTTTCACTGCGTCGGATCGGGTTCTGCAAGAAGCATTTGTTCAAACGGATTGGTGCGTACAAAGCCGTCTGGCAATTCAACGCCAAACTGTTCACACAGCATCAGCACCGCCCGTGAAATGGTTTCCGGCGGTTGACCGTTACTCTTCATTGTGGAACGGATTACAGTGATAAGCCGCGCCACACCTCCGGCAGATTCCGCAGAAAGTAACTGGCTGTTCCTGTACGCGCCGGTTTTGCGAATGCTGGGCAATACTTCGCGTGTTACCCAGTGCTTGAATTTCTTTGCGGATGGCAGTTTGCTGGACAGGATAAGGGAGTACAAACCGCTTTCGTTGATAATGGTCATATTGCGGCTTTGACCTGACCCGCCAATTTGGCGGGTCAGCTTATCTTCATCATCAACATGATTGCGAATTGCTTTATCGGTATCTGAATACCCTAACGCTGTTGCTATATTTTTCCCAACAAACCACGGTTCGCCGTCAATTGTGACAGTTCGCACCTGCCCAAATTCTTCATTCTTAAAAACCTGTAGTTCTTCCATGTGCTCTCCTTTCGCTAATGGTGTGATTCTGACGTGTCCAGTCATTGCGCTGGGGCGGGTTCTGGAAGGTGCTCCGCAGTCGCGGCGGCGATTACGCCTTCTGCAAACCCTAGCAAATATTCTCTGCCGCTATCCGGCAGAATGCTAACAGCTTCCATAAGTGCTAAGATGGTTTTTCTATCTTCTGCGTTCACGTTTTTCACCTCGCTTTCATTGACTACGTGATTATACTATCATAGCTATGTGGGATTGTCAATAGATTTTTTAATTTTTTCTTGACTACGTGGGGTTTTGATGTTAAGATAAATATGTTGAAAGGGTGATATAGATGAAAGATCGTATCAAACGGCTGCGTAAAAAGCTTGGATTAAACCAAACAGAATTTGGTGCGAGAGTTGGAGTGAAAGGAAACACTATCGGAAATTACGAAATAGGACTTCGTTCGCCCTCTGAAGCTGTAATCGTATCTATTTGCCGCGAATTTAATGTAAACGAAGTATGGCTGCGTACTGGAGAAGGCGATGAAATGTTTATTCCCAAAACCACGTCCAGCGAGATATCCAGTTTTATAGGCGAAATTTTGCGTGGCGAACCGGATTTCCGACGACGATTTATCGCCGTATTGGCGCGTATGACGCCCGATGAGTGGAAACTGCTTGAGAAAAAAGCATTGGAGCTTGTTGAGGAATTAAAAAAGACCGATACGTAACGCATCGGTCTTTCAGGTTTAACGGCTATCGCATTTCTAAAATGAAATAGTAGGTATTAATCACTTTTTCATCATCAATTCTATGCAGAGCTTGGATAATAAAATCAATTAGCTGCTTACGGGTTGTGGATGTCATTGTATCTCCCTCCTTTCGACATATATCTTACCGTAGCGGCGTATATTTTACAAGTCTGTAATTTATATTAAATTCCAGCTATGCTAAAAGGTTAGGGCAAAATAAAGAAAATCCCGATGTCGGGAATCCCCGCATCGGAAATAAGCAAACAAATAACCAAACTTTAAACTAACAAATAAGCAAAATAAAAAATCCCGCTCGGTGTTGGCGCGCCAAACGGGATTTACAAGGGATGATAAACTTTACCCAGTCCTATCATCCCTTTTATTTTATACGATATCTTAGGGAAAGTCTACCCCTTTGATAAAAAACATACGATAAAATAGGAGGAAGCCACTTTATAAACAGGTGTGCGAATGAAGCAATGAAAAATGAAATTATCCCTTATCAAGCAGCGCTTTATGTGCGCGTTTCTACACAGGAACAGGCAAATGAAGGTTATTCCATTCAGGCACAGTTAGAACGGTTACGCGCTTATTGTGTTGCGCGCGGCTGGGCGATCGCGAACGAATACGTAGATCCAGGATATTCTGGTGCAAAGTTAGAGCGCCCCGCAATTCAAAAGTTGATCTATGATATTGTTCATAAGAAAAAATATGTTGACATTGTTGTAGTTTTCAAGTTAGACCGATTAAGCCGCAGCCAAAAAGATACATTATATCTGATTGAAGATGTATTTTTAAAAAATAACATTAACTTCATTTCTATGAATGAAAGTTTTGACACCACAACGCCTTATGGTGTTGCAATGATCGGCATACTATCTGCCTTTGCTCAGCTTGAGCGCGAAAATATCAAATTGCGTACACAAATTGGTCTTCAGGAGCGTGCAAAAGATGGTTTCTGGCGCGGTGGTGCGCATACGCCTATCGGATATAAATATGATCGCCAAAGCGGGATTATTAAAGCTGACCCATATGAAGCCACACAAATTCGTGAAATCTTTGATATGTTTGTGAATAAACATTACTCGGCTACTAAAATCGGAAAAATAATGGCGGAGCGCTACCCCGAACATGCTGGAACTTACATTGCGTCTGGCGATATCGTAAATATTCTCAAAAGAAGAACGTACATTGGAGATATCCCATGGAAAGGTGATTTTTATAAAGGGCGGCATGAGCCTTTGATTTCACAGGAACTGTTTAATGCCGCACAGAAACTTCTCGCGCAACGGAAGCCAGAAGGCTACGCTAACAGTTTCCGTGCAAACTTTTTGCTCACCGGAATAATCTGGTGCGCACGTTGTGGCGCTCGGTATTATGCCGTTGGTGCTTATCGTGGTTCTAAAAAGCTTCCCTGTTCTCAACGTAAAATGATACATGCGTATATGTGTTATTCCCGCTCTAAAACCGCGCCGCGCATGATTCGTGACCCGAACTGCAAAAACGATAAGTGGCCTACCGAAAACCTTGACCAATATGTATTAAAAGAGTTGCGACGGTTGCGTTACGAACCAGACTATTTTCAGGAGATCGCCGCACAAAATCACCCAGAACCTATGACAGGGCATTTAGAAATCAAAGCGCGCATCTTAGAAATCGAACAACAAATTGAAAAGCTATTGGATTTATATCAGCTGCAAAACATTCCATTTGAAATGGTATCCCAACGTTTGGAATCTATGACGCATGAACGGGAAGCATTAGAACAGCAACTTGACGATGAACAATCGGTCGGTAATGGCTTCATTTCTATTGATACTGCGACTCAATTATTAAACAGCCTTGAAGAGGTCTTTCAAAATGGTTCTTTTGAGGAAAAACGCTATGTGATCCACACCCTCATCAAACGCATTGACTTAGATGGGAAAAACGTTAAAATCACATGGAATTTTGCATAATTTTGGTGCAACATTTTGAAGTTATGTCCGCAGATAATACATTCCAAACACCATCAATTAACAAGCTATGCAGCCATGCTGGTGTATGGATTGCGATTAACCCAGCCTCGAAATATGCTGTGCAATGGAAAAATAATTTGGACAATGCTTCACTCGGATAATTTGCGCCAATAATGGTGAGAAATAATATCCCTGCTAAAAGCAGCAGCATAATCGGAATACCAGTTTTCCGGCTAGTTAGTAAACGGTCAATTTTTCGATCCCGGCTTTGTGCCGTATCTTCATATGACTGGATCACCATATTTGCAATTTCTTCTGCCCGTAGGACAATGGTTGCTGTATGGATTTCTGCCCGTTTTTCTTCTGAAATCCCTTCAGCAAACATACTGCGCGGATAGGGAAGGGGGACAGGACATGGCGCTTCATCGGCGTCAGCCATTTGGATCACGGCATCCAATAATGTGGTTAAACCCTGCCCAGCACGTGCCGCACAGGGGATGACAGGAATCCCTAGCGCATTTTCCAAGGCAGGAATATCAATTACAATTCCTTTGCGTTTTGCTTCATCCATTAAGTTCAGGCAAAGGATTGTATATGGGCATAGCTGGGTTGTTTGTAATACCAAATTTAGGTTACGTTCCAAACAGGTTGCATCTGCGACAACAACCGTACAATCTGCTTGCCCTTCTGTAATAAACTTGCGTGCAACTTCTTCCTCCGGCGATTTTGCGGAGAGTGAATAAGTACCTGGAAGATCGACGAAAATACACTGTTTTCCCTGATGCCTGGTAGCGCCATAAGCGCTTTCTACTGTTTTCCCAGTCCAATTCCCGGTGTGCTGGTTCATCCCAGTTAAAGCATTAAATACTGTGCTTTTCCCTGTATTCGGATTGCCCAGCAACGCAATAATAATATCTCCCGGCTGTTTTTCCAGGCTTATCTGGTCACAGGCATGATGCCCTACGCTGCTTTTTGTCAGCCCCAACTTATACCACCTCGATTTTGCGGCTGTCGCTGCCGCGCAAAGCAATTACAGCGCCGCGAATCAGGAAAGCTGTTGGGTCACCAGCAGGGCTGCGGTTTAAGCATTGTACCTGTGTGCCTTCGATCAGACCAAGGTCAAGCAGGCGCTGTTTCATGATACCTGATAAATGTAGGCTTTTGATGCAGGCTGTGCTGCCAGGACGCAGTTGGGATAATGCTTTATTCATAATTTTCAAACCTCGCAATACAATTTAGTGTAGGGCAAAACTTTTGCCCGATACTAACATGGTATGCAAAGGGGAAAGCCCGGTGCCTGTCCAGGGGCTTATGTAGCCGCCAAAATGGCGGCAAGGGCTTTTTTACATCATGTGTTCTTCCGCAAAGTTGTCAACCACACGCATTCCCATGCACCTGCGGTTGGCAACACGGAATTTTGCAATGCTTTCCGAGTCAAATTTTGCGCAAAGGCGCAGTTCTGGGTCAAGCCTAATACAAGTATCGCTTTCTGCCATGGTTTATCACCCCCATGAAACAGTATGCCCGGATTTATGGTGTGCTTTCATGGGATTTTACAGCGAATTTAGATGATATTATTTTTATACAAAAGGGAGGCTTGTGATATATGCTTTCAGGGTTTCATACGCCATCTGGTTATCGGGATTGCGCACATAAAGAATTAACAGAAGCCATGGAAGATTATTTGGAAATGATATGCCGCACAGAAAAGGATACCATCCGGATAGGGGAACTTGCTGCGGCTTTGCAGGTACGTCCTTCTTCAGCCACCCGTATGGCGCAAAAATTGGCGGAAAAAGGATTTTTAACTTATAATCGCTATGATGCGATAAAGTTGACAGAAGAAGGGCAGCAAGCTGGGCGGTATTTACTTTGGCGGCATGAAGTACTTATGGAATTTTTTTCATCTTTAACGAGCACAGTTTCGTTGGAGGAAGTTGAACAAATTGAGCATTTTCTTAGTGCCCATACCGTCCATGCACTTCACCACTTGACACAATATATACAGACCACTGGTTGGACAGAAAAAATGGCTCTGCCCAACCAGGCAGAGCCATGAAAATGTTTTATCCCAATGCAGCTTTTAACGCATCAATACGGTCTGTTTTTTCCCACTTTACGCCAAGTTCTTCACGCCCCATATGTCCATAAGCTGCCAGCTTCCGGTAAATCGGGCGGCGGAGATCCAATGTTTTGATAATTGCCGCAGGGCGTAAATCAAACACTTTTTGTACAGCATCTGCTAATTTCTCATTATCCACGGTGCCTGTACCAAAGGTATCCACCATAATGGATACAGGGTGCGCAACACCAATTGCATAGGCAAGCTGCACTTCACAGCGGTCAGCGAGCCCTGCTGCAACAATATTTTTTGCCACATAGCGTGCAGCATATGCAGCAGAACGGTCAACTTTTGTTGGGTCTTTGCCTGAAAATGCACCGCCGCCATGGCGGCCAATCCCACCATATGTATCCACAATAATTTTACGTCCAGTCAGCCCGGAATCCCCTTGTGGGCCACCAATGACAAAACGTCCGGTTGGATTGACCAAAAAGCGTGTTTTTTCGTCCAGCAGGTGTGCAGGAATAGATGGTTTAATCACAGCATCAATCATATCGCGGCGGATTTGTCCAAGGGATACTTCTGGGGAATGCTGAGTGGACAATACAACAGTATCCACGCGCACGGGTTGATGGTTGCTGTCATATTCAATGGTTACCTGGGTTTTCCCATCTGGACGGAGATAGGGGAACGCACCTTCTTTGCGGACAGCAGATAGGCGCTGTGCCATTTTATGCGCCAACGAAATCGGCAGCGGCATCAGCTCTGGTGTTTCATTGCAGGCATAGCCAAACATCATGCCTTGGTCGCCCGCGCCAGTTGCCAGTTCTGCTTCTTCGCCGCCTTCTTTGCGTTCCAGTGAATTGTCAACGCCCAATGCAATATCTGCGCTTTGTTCATCAATTGAGGTGACAATTGCGCAAGTATCGCAGTCAAACCCATATTTTGCACGGTCATAGCCAATTTCGCGAATTACTGCACGGACAACCTTTGGGATATCCACATAGCATTGGGTTGAAATTTCCCCCATAACAGAAACAATACCGGTTGTGCAGGTTGTTTCGCAAGCAACACGGGAATAAGGGTCATTTTCCAGCATAACATCTAAAATCGCGTCAGAAATCTGGTCACAGATTTTGTCTGGATGCCCTTCGGTCACAGATTCAGAAGTAAACAGATATTTAGACATATATTTATCCTTTCTCCATATGATTTGCAGAGAGGCTGAAAAAAAACACCCGCTCCGGCGGAGTGGGCGCACCAATTGCCTCATCTTTCGGTCCGCACTGCGAACTGAAGCCACCGCCGGATTTGGCACCTTACATTTTTGCAGGTTGCCGGGCTTCATAGGGCCGTTCCCTCCACCTCTCTTGATAAGGTAACATATAAAACTTATACCCTTATTGTACTCAAGTGCAGGGATATTGTCAAGGTGCTGTAAATCAATATTTCAAAGCCTCCCGCTGCCGCTTGGACAACAGGAGGCTTTACCATTTGATGCGGCGTAGCTTTATGAGAAATCGGCGTCTAATCTCACCCATGTGTTTCCATTTGCCTGGCTTTTAACGCACGCTTGTACAAACCGGACAGCATCTACACCATCTTGTGCTTTGGGATAAAAATACTGTGCAGGGCTTTGCATGGCGCCATTTTTTTTATCAAGCAAATGACGGCAGAATTCATGATAAATATTCGCAAACGCCTCATAAAACCCTTCTGGATGTCCTGCGGGAATGCGGGAGGCATGGCGCGCAGGTTCGCTGAGATATGCGCGGTTTGCCGCATAAAGTTGTACAGGTCCACCCAATTTGGCAACTTTCAAATGGGACATATCTTCATGTGACCATTCAATAGAGCCTTTTTCGCCGTAAATTTTTAGGGTTACAGTGCAGTCATGCCCAATCGCGGTATTGCTTGCCCAGCAAAACCCATGGATATTATCCGAAAAACCCATCATGATGCGGGCAGAGGTTTCCAATGGCGCATTTTCTGGATAATAGCTGAAATCTGCGAGAACCTTTTCCAGCTGCAATCCAGTCATGGATTTCATCAAATAATACAAATGCACACCCATTGCCGCAGTCACATTAGAATTGCCTGATTTTTTTGGGTCGCCAATCCATTTTGTAAAATTATCTTCTTCGCTATTTAGTCCAAGAATCATCCAATCTTGGGGATATTCCGCAACAACTTCAATGATTTTTCCGAGTGCGCCGCTTGCAATCAATTCTCTGCATTCCCGTAAAACAGGATAATGCGCATAAGTAAACGTTACACAAACGTTTAATCCTTTTTCATCCGCAAGTGCTTTGAGTTCTTCTGCCTGTTTTACATCCAGTGTGAACGGCTTTTCACATACAACATGTATGCCATGTTCCAAAAAGCATTTTGTAATTTCGTAATGGGTTGCGTTGGGGGTGACAATGCTGACAAAATCAATGCCATCTTTGCGTTGCGATTCTTTATCCGCCATTTCCCGGTAATCTCGATAAATTCGGCTTGGGTCAACGCCCCAATATTGTCCATCTGCGAGGTTGCGTTCTGAGTTGCGGGTAAAGCATCCGGCGGATAAAACTGCCATATTGTCCATTGCAGCGCCCCGGCGATGGCTATTGCCAATATTGCCGCCATTACCGCCGCCAACCATACCAAACCTCAATTTGTTTTCCATAAAATCATCCCTTCTGTGTCAGCAAAGCGCATTATTTGCCTGGATAAACAACCGCTTTGATGGCTTTTTTCTCACGCATTAAAGCAATGGCTTCATCAATTTTAGAAAGCGGCAGTTCGCAGGTGACAAGTTCCTCCAGCCCTAAATCGGGCAGCAGTTCAATCGCTGGCGGAAAGCTGTGATGAACCGCTAAAGCCGCAAATATATTTATTTCTTTTGCGTTTATCATGCCAGGGCGAATGGTGGACTGCTGCGTCATATTTTGACCGAATACGAGGATCTTTCCGCCGTTGCCGACCAGCGCCATTGCACTTTCCAGTACCGCGCCAGCGCCAACCGCATCAATCGCAATATCTGCCGGCGTGTTCCAAACGCTCATTATTTTTTCAGACAACCCGCCTTCGCAGTTTGGGTCAAAGACATATTCTGCACCAAATTTTATCGCGGATGCTGCGCGGTCAGCGATGGATTCACATACAATAATATGTTTTACACCAAAAGCTTTGAGCAGTTTTAAGAATATCAGCCCGATTGCCCCTGCTCCAAACAGGACAACCCGTTCAAATGGCATAGGGTTCAGGCGCATCATACCGTGCATCACGCAGGATAATGGTTCACAAAGCGCGGCAATTTTTGCGGGGATATTTTCTGGGATATGGTGTAGCTGCTGTTCGGGCAAAACGCAGTATTCAGCAAACCCGCCATCCCGCCACTGCCCGATATTTTCTGCCCGTTCACACAGGTTTGGATGCCCAGCGCGGCAGCTGCGGCACATACCACAAGAAATATTTGGTTCAACTACAACGCGGTCACCAGGGCGGACAAGGGTTACGCTTGCGCCAACTTGCACCACGTGCCCAACAAATTCATGCCCCATGATAGTACCTGGGTCGCCGCGCTGTCCTGGCGGAACGCTTAAAATATGTAAGTCACTGCCACAAATACTGGCGGCTTCTACCTGCACCAGAACATCATTTTCCCGCTGTATCGTGGGTACTGGAACGTCCTTATATTGCAAAATTCCATTTCCTTCAAAGACAGCCGCTTTCATTGTTTTCATAAAGTGATATCCCTCCTAAATATAGTTCTGGCATATGATAAACCCTGCACAGGGTTTTGTCCTGTGCAGGGTGGCTGCTAAGGATGCAGCGCTTTTTGAGAAAGAAGAAAGAGAAGAGGTGGTATATTGAAAAAAGAAATGCCCGCACCCAAAGGCCCCATGAAGATATGGTATGTTACCCCATATCATTGGGGAAAATAATGACGCGGCAAGCTTGTTTGCTGCGCATGAGTGCAATTCCTTCCAAGATGTCGTCAAGCGCAAGGCGATGCGTGACAAATTGCTCCAGACCAAGATCTTTTCGTTTCAGCATTTCCATGGCGGCAGGGAAGTCTTTGCCGAGGACGCCGCATATAGAAAGTTCGTTTAAGGTGAAAAGGGAAGGTGGGACGGTAGACAACGCATTGGTATCTAGCCCAAAAAGAATTAGCCGCCCTTGCGGGTTCATAAGTGGCAGCGCTTCGGGCAAGATAGCGCCGCGCCCGACCGCGTCAATCACAACATCTGCACCATATTGCCAATTTGCTTTCATCACTGCTTCAACCGATTGTTTTTCTGTATCAACAACAATATCTGCGCCGCAGTTGTAAGCCTCCTGTACTCGCCGTGCGCCTTTTGCTGTGACGATTAGGTTATGTATCCCAAATAGTTTCAAAACACGGATAAAGGTTAAACCAATTGGCCCGGCACCATATAACAGCACATGGTCAACCGGTGTTGGCTTTGCCACATGGATGGCATTCATCACGCAGGCAAGCGGTTCTGCTTGGGCAGCGGCTTCCGAACGGACAGCTTTGTCCACATGATAAAGCTGTTTTGCTTCTACTAAGGCATATTGTGCAAATCCGCCGTCCCCAGTCTGTCCATAATGATAGGAATTGGAGCAAAGATCCCCTTTGTTATGGGTACATTCATAGCAAGTGCCACAGCGCACGCGGGGATTGACCGCTACACGGTCGCCCAGTGAAAATCCGGATACCGCGCTTCCTTTTTCAGTAACTATCCCACAGAATTCATGCCCATAAATAATGCCAGGCTTCATATACTGTCCAGGTGGTACAGAAAGCCCATGTAAATCACTGCCACAAATGCTGGCAGCCTCTACCTTTAATAACAATTGGTCCGGTTTTTGCAGCATAGGTATGGGGACATCCTTTACAGACAAAATGCCATTCCCCTCAAATATTGCTGCACGCATGAAACTGCTCATGGAATACCTCCTTTTGGATATCGTGTTGTTCTGTGTTTAGATTACGGACAGAAGAACGCTCAACAATTTCGGGTTCAAAAATATAGGTTGCATCATAGTTTGGGTTTTCAATAAGTTTCAGCAAATTTTCCGCCGCAACCTTTCCAAGATTATCTAGTGGATGGGGGATGCAGGTGATTTGGCGGAACATAGATAGCAGAGAATTATCATAACTGACCACCGATAAATCATTTGGGATGCGGATATTGCGGCGCACTAACGCGCCAAGGACAATTTCAGCGACCCAGTCGTTGTAAAAGAAAACGGCGGTACATTGCAGGATTTTCTCACAAAGCATATCCAATAAACTGTCTGGCATATCAGATAAAAGTGTATCGGTCATCCAAAAGACATGGTCTTCCGAAAAGGGCAGGTTGTAATGGGTCAAGGCATCCGCATAACCTTGGTAGCGTAAGATTCCTTGCAAATCTTCTATTTTCCCTACATGGAATATATTTTTATGCCCATGCTGGATCAGGTATTCTGTTGCCTTATAACCGCCTTTGTGGTCGTCCAGCGCGACATATGGGATATCGGGCAAGTCGCGGTAATAGCCATCAATCAAAATAAGTGGGAGTTTTGCACGAAGTTCTGCAAATATTTTGCCGAAACGTGGAATTGCCGCTTTGGTCACTTCAATGATAGCACCTGCATAGTTGGATGACAAGATTTCGTGCAAGGTATCTTGTTCCAAATCTACGCGGTTGTCTGAAACAAAAATATTGCTGATATAACCATGTTGTGTTAAAACGCTGTTTATCCCAGCGGATTTATAAGGAAAAATATATTCATCCGCCTTGGTAAGCAGGACGGCAATATTTTTAGAAGCCGGGGCTGGCCGGCTATAATCAGCAATAAATGTGCCAGAACCTTTGACTGTATAAATAAGGTTCTTTTTTAGCAAACAGGAAAACGCATTGCGTATGGTTTGACGGCTGACGCCAAACTGCTGCATCAGTTCCTTTTCGGTAGGCAGCTGAGCGCCAGCAGTAAGCGTATGGGATAAAATTTGTTCTTCAATTTCGTTTGCAATGGATAGGTATTTGGGCATAATGATGTTTCCCCCTATAAATTTGCATACGCCCAGCAGAAATTTTGATGTGTCGAATATGGGCTGTCTGCATAAAACAATGTACCATTATTTTAACATGGTTATCCTTCCAAAACAATTTAACGATTGCGATTATTTCAGAAAGAAGCATAGGCAGGAAAAACAGCTTTATAAACAATGTATTTGTTTTGCGTGCAAATATTATTAATATATATCTTTTTTTCATTTGCATTCAGTATAATATGTATTTAATTAAAATACAATATACGTTTTGCAAAAAGTATATCATAAAATCATGTGAAATTTCAACAAGAATAAAGGTGTTTCACTTGCGAATCAGACAGAATCAACAAAAATATATTCTGAAATTTAGATGTAAAATGTATTGAAAATATAAAACGCTAGGGGTAAGATAGGAGTATAAAAAATACATAATCTTTTTGCAAAGCACTGATATGTTTGGATTATGTATTTTATTTGTTATCATCGAAAGGAGCATGAATCATGAAGAAGGGAAGAATGATCGCTCTGCTGTTGGCAGCAGGACTAACCTTGGGTCTTACTGGATGTGGCACGCCGCAGCAAGAGGTCACCGGTGGCGGAAGTGCTGCTGGCTCTGCTGGTGGCGGTTCCGAAAAAGGAACCATTGTATTTAGCACCAAAACCATCACAAACAATGAATTCCAGCGCGTTATGGTTGAGGAATGCCAAAAAGCTGTGGAATCTGCTGGCTTTAAGTTTGAATTAACTCTTTCCGGCGATGAGTTAACCGTATCCAAACAGGTCGAAAATATTGAAAACGCTATTAACAGAGGCGTTGACGGTATTGTTGTTGCACCAATGGATGGCAACGCAATTATTCCAGCATTGCAAAAAGCCAAAGCGGCAAATATCCCAGTAATCATTGCGGATGCTGCTGTAACCGAAGGCAATGAGGATTTGTATGTGACCTATATTGGTTCTGATAACTACAAAATCGGCTACGAAGCAGGACAGCAGATGATTAAAAAAATTGGTGAAGGTAAAGTCTGCACGGTGCGCGGCGCTTCCGGCGCAATGGGCGGCGAACTGCGTGCCCAAGGCTTCCAAGAAGCAATTGAAGCACAAGACAAAGTGAAACTGGTTAACCAGCAGGCTGGCAACTGGCTTAGTGACGTGGCAATGCAGGTAACAGAAAATATGCTGTCCTCTGACCCAGATATGAAAGGTATTTTCTTATGTTCTGATGGTATGCTGTCTGGCGTTATCAGTGGCGTACAAAATAAAAACCTGAACCCGTCTGATCTTGCGATTATTTCGGTTGACGGCAATAAATCAGCGCTGGATTCCATCAAAGCAGGAGATTGCTATGGCTGTGTTGCACAATATCCTGGTGTGATTGGGCAAAAGAGTGGTGAAATCATGACCAGCATTTTGAGCGGTGACTCCAAAGCGGAAGATTATGAGAAATATATTGACTCTGGTTATTTCTTCATCAACCCAGACAACACCGATGAAGCGGAAGCAGTTGTATTCTAAAGGTATTCAACAAAAATAGGGCAAGCCTGATTAGGTTATGCCATCCCTCCGGCCGGGTGGGTAACCAAGAAGTTATCCACCCGCGCCTGTTTATCAGGAGAGGAGCATCGCGAAATTGAAAAAACACATGATAAAAAAGAAAAATATCTATCTATTAGCAGTTTTTGTTGTACTGTGCATATGCGGGAGTTTTATCCCTGGATTTTTTACCTTCAATAATATTATGAACGTTACCAGGCAGTCATCGACCATTGCCATCTGTGCGTTGGCAATGACACTGGTACTGATTATCCGCGGGATAGATTTAGGTACTGGCGGCGTTATGGCGTTTTGTGCCATGGTCAGCGGCTTTATGATGCTTAATGGCGTTGGCGTATTTTTGTCTATCGTGGCAGGTGCGCTGACTGGACTGGTTATCGGTATCATCAATGGCATTTTGGTTTCCAGGATTAACATCCCGGCTTTTATTGCCACTTATGTTACCGGGCAGATTACGCTGGGGCTTGCATTGGTTGTTGGTAAGGGGACGTCTATCAGCGGGTTGCCCGCTACTTATGCTTCTATTGGCAATAACCTCATTTTCCGTGTTCCCATCAATACATGGATTATGCTTGCTTTATTTGCCATTACAACAGTTATCCTGCGCTATACCCGCATGGGCAAACATATTTATGCGCTGGGTGGCAGTGAAAACACCATCAAAACAGAAGGCATTGACCCTGCGCGCGTTAAAATTTTTGCGTTTTCAATCTGCGGGCTGTTTTCCGCAATTGCAGGCATCCTGCTTAGCGCGCAAATGGCAACAGTTCACCCGACACAAGGCGCAGCTTACCAGTTGGACGCAGTTGCGGCTTCCTTAATTGGCGGCGTCAGTATGCTGGGTGGCGAAGGGCAAGCATGGATGTCGGTTGTTGGCGCATTGATTATCGGTTTTTTGCGCAATGCGCTGGATATGCTTGCAATTGACCCGTTCTATCAAAACCTTGTCATTGGCGCGGCAATCATTATTGTTGTTGGCATCAGCGTATATAACCGGAACAAAGAGCTGAAATCAGCCAAAGTCTTTTAACCAAACAGGGAGGTGCAGGGAATGGCTGCTGCAAAAAACCAAGCTGCCACACAAACAAATACTGGGAAACCAGGCGTAAAGCATTTTGCCAAATCTTATGGCAATGTCATTATTTTCGTTGCGGTCTGGCTTTATGGGATGCTTTTTATTGAAAATTTCATCGGCATAGAAAATGGGATAAACATCATCACGCAGGGAGCGATTGCGGCAATCTGCTGTTTGGGCATGACCTTTGTTTTGATGACCGGCGGCATTGATTTATCAGTTGGTTATCTGGTTGGCTTTTGTGCCTATATTTTCGGTTACTGTACTGTCATGCGCGGTATGCCTGTAGCGCTTGCGATTATTATTACATTGCTGGTTGGCGCATTTTTCGGGCTGATTAATGGATTGCTGGTACAAATGCTGAAAATCCCCGCGTTTATTGTGACGCTGGGCAGCGGGTACATTATTTATGGCATTGCACAGATTTTCAGCAATGGTTCTGCGATTACAAATCTGCCGCCTGCCGTGCTTGCTGTAGGGCGGGCAAAATTCTTTGGACTTTCATCAACGGTATGGATTATGTTGCTGGTAAGTGTTGTCTGCTTTTTTATCCTGCATAAATCGACTTATGGCAGGGCATTGACTTCGGTTGGCTTAAATCCCGCCGCAAGCGGGCTGAGCGGGATCAACGCATCATTTACAACCATTGCGGTTTATGTCATTTGCGGCACTTGCTCAGCATTAGGCGCTGTTTTAATGGCTGCGCGTGTCAATAACTGTGTATGTTCCATGGGTGGCACGGATTTTACCTTTACAGTTATCACAGCAGCCGTGCTGGGCGGCGCAAGCTTATTCGGCGGGGTTGGCACGGTATGGGGTTCACTGCTGGGTGTTATGACCATTTACACTATACAGAATATCTTAGGGCTGTTAAGTGTCAACTATTATATGTACACAGCGGTACAAAGCATTATTATTTTGGCGGCAATTATCTTTGAGAACGTGAAAAACAGAGTGATTCAATAAAGGTGGCATTGCAATGGCAAAAATATTGGAGATGAAAAACATCACAAAGTATATCTTTGATGAGTATGGCAAAAAAATTGCCGGCACCACTGTAAAGATTCTTGACCAGGTTAGTTTTGATTTGGAGCAAGGGGAAGTTCACGTCCTGATTGGTGAAAACGGCGCAGGGAAATCCACCTTGATGAAAGTGCTGGGCGGCAATATCCCGCCGGATGAAGGCAACATTCTGCTTGATGGTCAACCATATGCCGTAAAAGGACCCAAAGAAGCCAGGGAAAAAGGGATTGCGTTTATCCATCAGGAGCTAAATCTTTGCCTAAACCTGGATATTGCCCATAACATTTTTTTGGGGCGGGAACCAGTCCGGCATGGTCTGATTGACCATAAGTATATTTACAAGAAAAGCAGGGAATATCTAGATGAATTTGGATTCCATGATATTGACCCTAAAACCATGATCCGGGATCTTTCTACAGCGCGCCAGCAGGTGGTTGAGATTGTAAAAGCATTGTCTTATAAATCCAAAATCCTCATTATGGATGAGCCAACCGCGTCTTTAACTTCCAGCGAAATAAGCCATTTGTTTGAACTCATCCACAAATTGAAAAGTAATGGGGTTAGCATTATCTATATTTCCCACCGGATGGATGAATTAAAGGAAATCGGCGACCGATTGACTGTCCTGCGCGATGGGCAATCTATTGAAACGATTTCTATGCAGGATTTTGACCAGGATATGGTTGTCCGGCTGATGGTTGGGCGGACAATATCCAATATGTACACCTGCACCCATCAGGTCAGCGCGGAAGATGTTATCCGGGTTGAGGGGCTAAAAATTGGACCGCATACAGAGCCGATTGATATTCATATCAAAAAGGGTGAAATTGTTGGCATGGGCGGTCTTGTCGGTTCCGGGCGTTCCGAGCTGGCAAGAAGTATTTTCGGTGTTCGTCCTTATTTTGGCGGCAAAATCATTTACAAAGGCAATGAATACGCAAATCCAACCGCAATGAAATCCATCCGTTCTGGCATTGCCTACCTTTCCGAGGACCGGAAAATTGATGGGCTGATCATTGAAAAAGATATCAAAGAAAATATTTCAATGGCATCCATCTATGCTTTATTCCCCAACCATGTGATAAACAAAAAACGGGAACGGGAAGAGGCATCAAAAAAGATCAATGAACTAAATGTTATTTGCCGGTCGATGGATCAGCTAGTCAGTACACTCAGCGGCGGTAATCAACAAAAAGTCTTATTTGCAAAATGGCTAGAAAGCAAACCGGATTTGCTGATTTTGGATGAGCCAACACGCGGCATTGATGTCAATGCCAAAGCGGAAATTTATGAAATTATGGACAGCATTGCCCGGCAAGGGGTTGCCATTATGATGATTTCATCCGAATTGCCTGAGCTTATTGGCATGAGCGACAGGATTTATGTGATGAAAAAAGGCAGTATCTCATTGGAAATTGTAGACAAAGCCCAGATGACACAAGAACGGATTTTGGCAAGCACATTATAGCAACCATAAGGGGGTACCGGAAAGGGGATAGCAAAAGTATGAAGCTGGAAAGCAGAAAAAAAGTCCAGGTGAAATCATGCAGGTTTGGTGGGAAACAATATTTTGTTTTCGCAAGTATTGCGCCAAACAGCAAAGCGGAATTGGAAAGCCAAATTGCTGCTGCCTGCCAAAGCGGTATAGATGCTCTGGAAATTATCATCAATCAATATGATATGCTGCCACAGTTTTGCAGTGATTTGCAGCAATGCAGTTTTGGGGATATCCTAATCAGTTTGCGTTTGCAGCAAACCGGTGCGGTGCAGAAAATTGATAAAACATTAGCACTTCAAGTGCTTGTGGACTGTGCGCAATGTGGGGTTGCAGATATCATTGATTTGGAACCTGCCGACCGTCAGTTGATTGCCAAAGCAAAGCAGGTGTTGACCTATGACACCAAACTAATGCTGACGTTGCAGGACTATCATGGCGTTTCTGATACTGCCCAGATTATTGCATCTGCGAAAGCATTGGAAGATATGGGAGCAGATTTGGTTCGTGTGCTATGCCTTGCGGCAGATGATGTCGATATGCTCCATATTGCACAGGCGGCACGCCGGGCAAAAGAAGAAAACCGGTTGGAAGTGCCATTTTGTATTTCCGCTATTGGGGATGCCGGGTTGATGGTGCGTTTGTTTGGCGAACGCTGCGGTAATGACTTTGGGAGTTATCCGCTGTATCGGGATAGGGACTCTTATGCGTTTGAAACATTAGAGGAATACAAGGAGCTGCGGCGTATTTACGAAATTGATGACAGGTACCAAAGCTGTACTGCAAGATAATTGCCCTCAAATGGCACATAGAAAGGGAATGGTATCGGCATGAAGTTACAAAACAAATACCCATATCATATGAACGGTATATCTGTTGGCGGCAAGAAATACTTATCCTGTATCATGGTAAAGGAAGGCACACAAGCGGCAATCCTTACTTCCGCAAAAGAAGTGATGGCATGGTCACCAGAAATCGTAGAATGGCGGCTTGATTATGTAAACCCGATGGAAGACAATGATTTTTCTGAAGCATTGCTTTGCGAAACAACCGAAAAATTAGCGGAAATCGTAAAAGGAAGCATCTTATTGGTTACTTTCCGCATTAAGGAGCAAGGTGGTTTGCGGTCGTTCCAACGAGATTTACGGCTACGCATGGTAAAAGCTTGTATTCGGACAGGCAAAGTTGGCATTGTTGATGTTGAAATTGACAGCGACGCGGAATATATCCGGCAAATACGGGAAGAAGCCCACCAGCATGGCACAAAACTTTTGCTTTCTTTCCACGATTGGGAACGCGTCCCGGATAACGAATTTATGATTGCAAAAGTCCGGGAAGCCATAGAAAAAGGTGCAGATATCCCTAAACTTTATTTAACCGCAAACAGTTATACTGATGTAATCCGTATTGCGGACACAGCAAAACGCATCCGGAAAGAAGGGATTTGCGAAACGCCATTTTGTATGTGCGGTATGAACCATATCGCAATGATTACCCGTATCCTTGGCGGGGAATGTGGCTCTGATTTTGGATATTTTACGTGCAGCGGCGTCCGCGGCGGTTATGAGGAAGACGATGAATATTTCAAAGCATTGCTGGATGTATTTGATATGCGTGAAAGCCAGTTAGGGGGGATAAACGCATGAAAGCATTTGTTTTGCGCGGTGAATGGGCGCCTACGGGCAATGTTTCGTTATGTAAGCGGGAAGAAGATGATCACCGTTCTTATACCTCCGGGTTATGTTGGAAAAATCTTTCCTATGGGATTGAAAATGTCCCAGTGCCAGAACCCAAAGATGACGAAGTCTTAATCCGTGTTGGCGCGTGTGGTGTATGCGGCAGTGATATTCATTCGGTTGCCAGCAAGCCGGATGGTTATATGCAGTTCAATTGCCATACGCGGCTGCCTGTTATTTTGGGGCATGAATTTTCCGGTGAGGTTGTACAAGTTGGCAAGACTGTCAAAGGGTATCAGGTAGGCGACTTGATCGCTGTAGAACAGATACATTATTGTGGAAAATGCCATAATTGCCGGATAGGGCTTTATAACAACTGTGATAATCGGGAGGATATTGGGCTTTCTGCTGATGGCGGCTTTTGTGAATATGCGGTTGTTCCAGAAAAATACTGCTGTAAAATCAATGATATTGCTGAACTGTTGGGCGATAAAATGGCTGCTTTGGAAGCAGGTGCGCTTGCTGAACCGGCAAGTGTTGCGTATCATTCGGTTGTTATCAATGCTGGCGGCATTAAACCTGGTGCTTATGTCGCGATATTTGGTGCAGGGCCAATTGGGTTATCCGCGCAGGCAATATGCCGGGCAGCAGGCGCGGCAAAAGTATTTGTATTTGACACTGTTCCGGAAAAACTGGAACTTGCACGCAAAATGGGGGCAGATGCTTGTTTCAATCCAATGGATGTTGAACCCACAGAACTTGCTGCACATATTCTATCACTGACAAACGGCATTGGCTGCCATATGTGTGTAGAAGCTGCTGGTAACCCTGGGGCAACCTATCCACAGATTGCGGGCATTATGTCTGCCCATGCCAAGCTGGTACAAATCGGACTTCCCGGTAAAGTACCGCCGGTTGACTTAATCCCATTTATTTATCACGGCACTTCGATTTATTGTTGCAGCGGTTCGGCTGGCAGCGATATTTTCCCAAGTATCCTGCGTATGTTTGCGTCAAATGTGTTGGATATGCGTCCTTGCATTGGTGGGCGTTTTCCGCTTAAAGATACATATGAGGCGATACAGGCAGCCGCTTCAGGCTGTCCGGGAAAAATTTTAGTTAGTGCGTTTTATGACACATGAATAGGAGAAAACACAATGTGTACTGCATTTGATCATGAAAAATATAAACTGGCTGTTCCAGAATGGTGCTTGCCAGGTGACAGTATTTTCAGCATCCGGTTGGCATCTGAACTTGGTCTGGATGGATTACAGCTTGAAGCTGGTTTTTATGAAACCGGGTTTAAGCTTGGACATCCACGTGTGCGGGAACTTTACCTTGAAGCTGCGGCAGAACATAATATCCAGCTTATTTCCATTGTTATGAATGATTTAAATATCCATGGTCTGCGGAATGGGCGCGGTACGGAATTTGGCGATATCGCTTATGAAGGACTGGATATTGCGCTTGAAGCGGTTGTTGACCTACATATCCCAGTGCTGATGATACCAAGTTTTGAAAACAATGATATGCACACCCCGCAGGATATCGAAAACACAGTGGAAGCGCTTCAATATGCTTGCGACAAAGCAGCAAAAGACAATGTCATCATAGCCACAGAAACCGCGATTGCATCAGACCAGCTTAAAGCGCTGTTTGTACACGTAAACCGAGATAATCTCAGGCTGTTTTATGATTCCCAAAACTATATGTGTTTCCGGGGATATAATCCTATGGAACATTTGCCGGTGGTTTATCCTTATATGGTGAACCAACTGCACGTAAAAGACGGTTTTGGCAGTGCTTACAGCAGCAAATGTTTAGGGGAAGGGGATTCCCATTTTGAAGAACAGATACAATTCTTAAAAGAAAATGGTTACTGTGGCTGGTTTGTTTTTGAAAATTATTACACCAAACTGCCATTGCGCCGGGAAATGGATGATCCCATTGATTTGCTGAAAAAGGATATCCGCAGCCTGACACAGACGCTGGCAAAAGATTAAATTAAAAAATCCGGGATACTGTTTCTGGTTCCCGGATAAAATCAAAGGAGTCGTTGTTTATGTTACGTATTGGATTTATTGGGACAGGCGGTATGGGACAGCATCATATTGAAAATATCATGTCCACAATACCGGGGGCAACAGTGGTTGCTGTAAATGATGCAAATGAACAGGTTGCCCAGCAAGTTGCCGCAAACTGCGGCGCACGGTATATTGCAGACCCTTATGCGTTAATTCGTGCGGAAGATGTTGACGCGGTGATGATTGCGTCATGGGACCCAACCCATGAAGGTTTTTCGATTGCGGCGATTGAAGCCGGAAAATATGTTTTTTGTGAAAAGCCATTATCAGATACGCCTGAAGGCTGTCAGCGCATTATGGAAGCAGAAATGAAAGCGGGCAAACGCTTGCTTCAAGTTGGCTTTATGCGGCGTTATGACAAAGATTACCGGGAACTGCGTGAAGTGATTGCAAGCGGCACAATTGGCATCCCACTGGTTATCCATGCCACGCACCGAAACCTTGCGCCGGCAGGCGGCGCTGAAATCACCAATGATATGGCGGCAACCAATTCTTTAGTTCATGAATTTGATGTCACCCGCTTTTTAATCGGCGGTAATGATACATATGTTTCCGCACAGTTGGTAACGCCGCGCCCATCGCGGTTTTGTGGAGAGGGTTTGCTTGATCCGCAGCTTGTTTATTTGGAAACCAGCAGCGGCATCCGCATAGACCTTGAAATGTATTGGTATTGCCGGTATGGCTATGATATCCAATGTGAAGTAGTTGGCGATTTGGGCACAGCAAGCCTGCCGGCACCATCACATACAGTTGTCCGCTGTGATGGGAAAAATGCGTTCAAAGTTGTTCCAACATGGCAGGAACGTTTCCATGAAGCTTATGTCACCGAACTGCGGGAATGGATTGCTTCGGTACAGGCTGGAAAAATTGTTGGACCTTCCGCATGGGATGGCTATGTGGCCAGCAGCGTTGCCGCAGCTTGCCGCCAATCCCGCCTGACTGGGGAAATCATTCCAATAGAGCAAGTGCAATGCCCAGAATTTTATCAGAGCATATAAAAAAAAACCGGCTATAAAAGCCGGTTTTTTTAACCAATATGTAAGGCCTAGATTTCTGCTAAACAGAGCGGGCTAAATAAAGGATGCTTTTGAGAACGCGCTTCTTTTTCGAGTTTTTCCATTTCCATCAGGCAGTAGTCCAAAATGCGTTTGCGTGTGACAATGCCCACGAAACAATCGCGGTCATCAATCACAGGGACAAAATTCTGGTTCATTGCAGTGGAAATCAAGTCATCAATCTGCGCATATGCCCGCACAGGTTTATTGTTGACATGGCGCTTTATGGCGCCCATCCGCAAGGTTTCCCTTGCGTCCCAAGTTGCCGGATTAGTCAGTGCCCAAAGGAAATCACCTTCGGTTACAGTACCAATATATTTACCATCACGTGAAATCAGAGGGACTGCTGTATAGCTGCTGGCTTTTAAAGTTTCCAGCCCCGCTGCAACTGTGTCATCATCAAACAGGCAGATAATATCACTTTTGTGTGTTAGGAATAACATAATATTCATATGGCATCTTCCTTTAAAAAATACCGGGGGTTAAACAATCTTCTTTAAGCATATTGTATCAAAACCCATCAAAAGATGCAACTGATTCCAAACACAATTCACAAACTATACATGATTTATCACAGTTTGTTTACATTCCATCCAATTCTTTCAGAATACGCTTGATTAAATGCACCCGTTGGAAAGGCGTAATCAAATACCAGCCATTTGTGATAGGCTGCATTCGCTGGGCAAACTGTACCGACAACGATATAGCAAGGGTTTCTGCTTGTTCCCGGTCAAGCCCTTCATATTGCGCTACAATTTCCGGCGGGATATCAATACCTGCCATTTCATGGCTCATAAAAAGCGCGTTCCTATGGCTGATAATTGGGATAACGCCGCCTAATATGGCACAATCCAATGCTTCATGTGCCTGGGCTAAGTTTGCAAAAGCGGCTTCTGTAAAAACCGGCTGGGTTAAAAACGCTGTAATGCCAGCCTCCTGCTTGCGCAGGGCTTTTTTTAATTCCGCATCAAAATTCCTCGCATTGACATTTAAAGCGCCATAAACACGGAATGGGGAAGCCAAACCGCTGTCTGAAAGCTGGCGGATATAATCAGCAAGCACAACAGAATTAAAAGAAAATACCCCTTTCACCTCATCCCGTTCCGCTGATGGGATTGGGTCACCGGTCACAACCAACACATTATGCACGTCCTCAGCAGCCAGTCCCAGCAGCAAAGCTTTGGTTGCATTGATATTCCGGTCACGGCAGGTCATATGGGGGATCGGATCAATATCCAGTTCCCGCCGCAGCTTTGCTGCCAGCAGGGAAGCATCTACGCGTACCCGTGCCACAGGGCAGTCTGCAATCGTAACAGCATCCACACCAGCTGTTTTCAAATATCGCGCACCCTCCATAAATTTTTCCACATTAGCATCCGCTGGCGGGTCAAGTTCCACCGCAATGATACGTTTGCCAGCATCCATTTTTTCAGCAATGCGGTTACGGACTGGTTTTGCAGCGACTGAAGCCACAGATGGTTTGGCCACTGTTTGCCCAATCAGCCCACCGGATAATACACGTGCGGTTTGCCGGATATGTTCTGGTGTTGTACCACAGCAGCCACCAAGCATTTTTACCCCTATTTTGACCAAGTCCCCGCATCGCTGCGCAAAATATGAAGGGCTTCCATCAAAAACTGTTCGTCCATCAACAAGCGCCGGATAGCCTGCATTGGGCATGACAGTAACGACAGTATCTGAACCAGTGAATTCCGGCATTGCTTCACTGGCTAATGTGAGCAGATGATGCGGGCCAGATACACAGTTAAATCCAGTGGCATTGATATTTTGATCCGCACGCATACGGGATAATAAAATACGTGCGGCAATCCCTTGACGGGTAAAGCCATCCGGTGTTACAGCAAATGAAGCGGCAATAAAGGCTTCCGGGCAGCGCTGCCGGATATAATCTGCCATATCATGAATTGTATAATCATCGGAAAAGGTTTCAAACAGAAAATTCTTCGCGCCAAGGGACAGGAAGCATTGCAAAATAAATGGATAATCTTTTTCAGGCAAAGGACCGATATCCGCAAATACTGCTGCATCAAATTTTGCTGCTTCTGTGCTGGCACATTGCCAAGCGGATTGAATAATCGTTTCCACAGTTTCCGGCGTACATCCCAGCATTTGTGTATTGGCAGCAAAGGTATTTGTTTTCACAGCTTTTGCGCCTGCTTCCAAATACGCATGATGTATCTGGATAATGCGTTCTGGATATCGTTTGCTTGCCCATTCGCATTTTCTTTTATCTTCAGGGTAAAGCTGCGCATAATATGTCCCCATTGCGCCATCAAACAGCAAGGGATGCTGATTCAGGTATTCCCGAATGTCCATATTTCCACTTCCTTTTATCCCAGCACCCGGCGTGCAATATCAACAGATTGTTTTGCATCTCGTGCATAATAATCCGCGCCAATTTTTTTCGCATAATCCGGGGTAAGCACTGCGCCGCCAACCCAGATTTTACAATGATGCCCGCTTTGGTGCAGGGCATGGATTGTTTTTTCCATGCTGTTTAATGTTGTTGTCATCAAAGCGGAAAGCCCAATTAAATGCACATCTTGTGTGATTGCAGTCTGCACAATAGTTTCTGGTGGGACATCCCGTCCCAAGTCAATGATTTGATAGCCATAATTCCCAAGGATTGTTTTAACAATATTTTTGCCGATATCATGAATATCACCTTTTACTGTTGCAACAATAATCTTACCTTTGGATACTGGCTGTTCATCTTGTACTGCAATTGCCGTCTTAATAATTTCAAAAGCTTGCTGCGTCGCGCCTGCGGCATTCATCAACTGCGGCAGGAAAAATTCTCCACGTTCAAATTGCTCTCCAACCATATCCAGCGCCGGGATAAGCAAAGTATTTACAATATCCAGCCCTGACATACCACTTTTGAGTAAATCCTGCGTCAAAGCCGTCGCATGATCTTTCATCCCTTTTTCAATGGCAAGGATGAGCGGATGCACAGCATCCGCTGGGGAAGGGGACGGAACAGCAATTGGCGCTGCTGTTTGTGTCCTGCCCATACAAGCAGCAATATAATCTTCCGCGTTTTGGTCATGATGATACAGCACATTGAATACACGGATGGCATCCATAACCGGCTGACTATTTGGGTTGATGATTGGCAGATCCAACCCATGTGCCATAGCAAGGGTCAAAAATCCCGTTGTAATCAGTTCCCGGCATGGCAGCCCAAAAGAAATATTAGAAACGCCCAACACACAATGCAGCCCTAATTTATCATGCACAAGCTGCACTGCACGCAAAGTTTGCACAGCTTTATCTTGTTCCGCGGAAACTGTTAATGTTAAGCAGTCAATAAAAACATCTTTTTTAGGGATGCCATAGGCAGAAGCGGCATTTAAGATACGTTCTGCAATGGCAAAGCGTGTCTCAGCCGTTGGCGGTATACCGTTTTCATCCATTGTAAGCCCGACAATAGCCGCGCCATATTTTTTTGCAATCGGCAGAATGCGATCCAATACCGCTCGTTCCCCATTGACCGAATTGACAATAGCTTTGCCATTGACAACCCGTAAACCAGCTTCAATGGCTTCCGGGTCAGAGGAATCAATTTGCAGCGGCAAATTTGTGATGCCTTGGATTGATTTGACAATTCGCACCATCATTTCAGGTTCATTGATTTCAGGCAGCCCAACATTGACGTCTAAAATATGCGCGCCAGCATCTGCCTGCTGGACTGCCTGATCCAGGATATAATCCATATCGCCTTCCAGCAGTGCTTGCTTGAAACGTTTTTTGCCAGTTGGGTTAATCCGTTCCCCAATCACCCGCACACCATCAATTTCCACAACATTGGTTGCGCTGCATACAACAGATTTTTGAGAAGGCTGACGTAATGCTGGTATTTTTCCTGCGGTCTGACGCACAATTTCACGGATATATTCTGGGGTTGTGCCACAGCATCCCCCCATGATGGAAACACCCATATCCACATATTCTGCCATCAGAAGGGCAAATTCTTCTGCGCCAATATTATACGTATCTGTAACCGGGTCAGGAAGCCCTGCATTTGCTTTTACAATAATGGGCAGGCTTGTCGCTTGGCATAACCGTTTTACAATCGGGCGCAGTTCTCGCGGACCCAGGGAACAGTTCACACCAACGGCATCTACGCCAAGCCCTTCCAGCGTCGCTGCCATCGCTTCGACTGAACAGCCTGTAAATGTCCTGCCCGACTGCTCAAATGTCATCGTTACAAAAACAGGAAGGCTTGTATGTTCACGGGCTGCCAGTACAGCGGCTTTGGTTTCATACAAATCGGTCATGGTTTCAATCACAATCAGCCCTGCGCCCGCTTTTTGCCCAGCCTCCATCATTTCCCGGAAAATATCATAGGCTTCTTCAAATGGCAAAGTGCCATAAGGTTCTAATAATTGCCCAATGGGTCCAACATCCAACGCAATACGGGCATCTGTGCCTTGTGCGGCTTTCTGGGCGCATGCCACAGCAGCAGCAATCACCTTGCCAGTCGGTTCGCCGCTTTTTTGCAGTTTATAACGGTTTGCACCAAAGGTATTGGCATAAATGACTTGTGCCCCAGCATCAATATAAGCACGATGGACAGCCACAATTTTTTCAGGTGCTGTCAGGCATAAAAGTTCGGGGTTATGCCCAGGCGCCAAGCCACTTTTTTGCAGCATAGTGCCCATTGCACCGTCTAAATATAGTATTTTATCTTCCACAGGTTTTTCCTGCCTTTCTAAATGTACAGTTTTCAAACATAGAACAATATGCGCAGCCGCGGAAGCGTTTGGTTTGCGGCTGCTTGGCGAAACCGATGATTGCTGTAACCGATTTGCGCGGCATCAGGATATAGGAATCTGTGAGGGTCAAACCAATTTGGCGTGCTGTATCCAAAAGTCCAACCAGTTCATATTGAAAATCAATCGGCATATCCCCATAACCAGGGCTAAAGCGGTCTGTTAAAAAGGTGGCATGGGTGCAAATATGTTGTTCCACCGCATCGCATACAGCTTCAATTGCCGCAGACCCGCAGCAATCCAAAATAACAGCCCGGGTTAAATCGCGCACCTGTGCGCGCCGGATAGCAACTTCTAATCCCGCACCTAATGTTGCTGCCATCAGTACGCAGCTTTGGCAATCTGCCAGCAGAGAACGGATATCCTGCCCAGGCAGCAAGATATCTGTATCACATAGAGATACGCCTTCCGGCGTATGGTGAAGCTGGAAATGCCGATAGGTATACCGTGGCTGTATGACAGCAAGCGTTTCGGCAATGCAGCTATCAATCTGCGCATTGACTTCGGATGGGATTTCACCCCCACGCCAGTGCAGGTATTGTAAAACCTCCTCACGGCGAAAAGACGTCAACGAGAGCTCCAAAATATCCCTCCTCAAAGTTTCCATATTGATTAGTATACCATAACTGTGTATTAAAAAACATACCTAAATAGCAGGAATTCAAAAGCTTATTTTACCACTAATGATGAGGTGCCGTTGGCTGTTCATTTACATAAGATTGTTTCTGGGGAAAGGATATGGACAGCAGGCTTGATTGGTATGCTGCCTAAAGTGCAAATGCCAAGACGGTAGTCTGTATCATAGAACTTGGGAAGGGCTAATTGGGCGTGCCCTGGAGCATTGGAAAGCTGTAAATCAGGCAAGGATACAGAAAACCGGCAGAATGGGAAGTGCATCCCAAGCCCAAATGCTTTTACGGCGCTTTCTTTCAGCACCCAAAGGGAATAAAACCCATCCTGCCAGTCAGCTTCAGGCAGGGAAAAGAAATAATTTTGTTCGTTTGGATGAAAAAAACGCTGAACAATCTGTGGTTTTGGCTGGGCACAAAATTCAATATCAACACCAATAGGGATGTCTGCAATGCCCAATATGACCCAATCCCGCGAATGGGAAAGGTTAAAATGGAAATTTGGAAGCGCGGAAAAAAAGGGCTTGCCATATGGGTTGGTTTGACGGGCAAGCGGAGGCATATTGGGATAAAACTGCCGTACTGCCCAACAAAGCAGCAATTCTGCCACAAGGGATTTTCGGCGGGCTTCTGGATGCGCTATTTTCCGTATTTGAGTAAGGCGTTCCAGTGCCACAGGTAAATCGGGGGGGAAAGTGTCAATTTCACACAGGTTCACCGCATAAATAATAACATTTTTTTTCATCTTTTCATCGGTGAGCGTTTGCATGGCGGAACTTGGAAAGCAGCCGGTTCATGGCAATTAAAATATCATCCGCATTGAGTACAACAATGGTTGCAAACAGTAAGATTTCAATGGGAATCCATAACGGGGCATCCCCAAGAATAAAATAGCATTGCAAAATCAGTACAACGCTGGAAAATAAGAAGCGGGGAAAATTCCAGCGCAAACGGATATATCTGCGGCTATGGATGGAACGGATCAGGAACATGGCAACATAGCTAATTGCGGTGGCAAAAGCTGCACCTTGAGGACCATGTTCTGGGATAAACAGTGCATTGAGGGCAATATTCATTGCCGCACCAATCGAAACCGTAATCATAGACCAGCCGCTTTTCTTTTCCAGCGTATAAATGCTGTTCATAAAGTTAGAAAGGCAGGCAAAGCCAGAGCCGATAACCAATAACGGGATAAAACTCCATGCTTCATAAAATGAGGGTGCAGCAAATAGCCTGACAAACACCTTGGAAAATAGGATGATGCCAGAAACCATCATCACGACAAGCGCTTGATAAACATTGCCGACTTTCGTAAAAAAATCTTCCTGTTCAGCGCGGCTGCTGTCGTTGATGGTGGAAATCTGCCATGCCTCAATAAAAATACTGGAAACCAATATCATAATGGTTGGAATGCGGGCAGATACCGAATAAAGCCCTAATTCATGGTCATCCCGCAAAAAACTGATGAACATACGGTCAGACATACTGATAATCCAGTTGCATTCAGTTGCAAAGATAAGGGGGAAAGAAAACCGCAGCATGGAACGTGCCATAACTGGGTTCAGGCGGCGCAGGCTGAAAAAAGAAGGTAGATTTTCGATCAGCCCCAGTGCAAGGATAGATAGTACATCAGATACAATAATGCTTAAAACATAGCCTGTGATACCAAAGTTGAAGCCACTTAAAAAGATAATATTCAAAACAATGGTGCAGACTGTGCGGAAAATGCCATCGAGCGCATATAGGCGCACATGACCAAGCGCCCGTACAAATTGGTGGCATACCTGTTGGAGCGAAGAAGTCAGCACATAGACATAAATCAGGGTGATATACGGTTCAAATTTTTCGATATGCCCCAGTATAGGAGAAAGCACCAGCAAAAACAGATATCCACAAAAGACTGTCACAATACCAATGGAAAAGATTTCACGCCGGTCATTGGCACGGATCAGCCCAAAGCGGATAATGCCCGATGTAATGCTGACAGTTGCAATTGGGATTAACACATTTGCGGTTTGGGTGATAAGGTCGCTGACGCCAAAATCAGAAGTGCTTAGTACAGCGGTGTAATACCGCATCATCAGGAATACCAGCACCTTAGAACTGAATGTGCCAATGGCAAAGATCATCGTATTGCCCAACAGGCGGGCATATTTATTTCGTTTTTTTCTTCTCATGGGGCCTCCTTTGGTTCAGCCAGCCGGAAACCTGTTTGGTTAGCCATACGGCAACAAAAGCAAGGGCAATGCCAAGCAGTGCGCCGCACAGGACATCCGACGGGTAATGGACGCATACATAAAGCCGGGACAATGCAATCAGGGCAGCAAGCACCAGTGGTGGGATGCCACGGATGGCGTGACCATCCTGCTGTGCGAACCTGCAAAATACTGTTGCTGCGGCAAAGGAAGACATGGAATGGGCAGAAGGGAAAGAATAACCGCCCTGTTTTATTAAGTTCACCAACTCCGGATAGGTCTGGAACGGGCGCGGGCGTGCAACAATCTGTTTTATGCCCATATTGCCCACCAGCAGCCCAAGCGCCAGCACCAGCAGGATGGCCGCGCCGCAGGCGCGGGTACGCCTGTGAGCAAGGCAGGCAGCAGCCAGCACCAACCAGACAAAGCCATTATCCCCTAAACGAGTGATGAAAATAACAACAGGCGTCAGCACATTGCAGCGCACGTGTGTTATGATACCCGCAAGTATTTGGTAGTCGATAGATTCAATCAGCCCCATGAGAGCCTCCTTAAAAGTATTCCGGATACTCATGAAATTATAGCTTATTTTGCAGGGTGATTCAACCTGAAATTTATCATGTACCGCGGAAATTGAAAAAAATCTGCGGTTTACTCTTGACAGCAGGCAAAAGATTCGATAAACTATGTACAGTGTTTGTGAAATGTGATGAACTGGTATAGTAATCGCTGGAAGTTTGCAGAGAGCCGCCGGGTGGTGTAAGGCGGCATCAGAAAGCGGTGAAACTCGCCAGGGAACAGCTCGCTGAAAGCAGTCTTATTGCGTGTAGGCAGAGCCGGATTTCCCTCCGTTACAGGGGAAGCGTATTGTTTGATGCGCACTGAGTGGCTGCCTATGGGGCAGCAATAAAGAGTGGTACCGCGGAGTATTCAAATGCTTCGTCTCTTAAGGCTTGAGGGACGGAGCTTTTTTTGTCCTGATTTCTAAAACCCATTCCCAAAATGAAAATGGAAAATCTGATTAGGAGGCAAACAAAATGGGAAGAACAATCCGTATTTTTGACACAACCTTACGTGATGGCGAACAGTCGCCTGGCTGCAGCATGAACCTGAATGAAAAAATTGAAGTGGCACGCGAACTGGAAACCTTGAAGGTTGATATTATTGAAGCTGGGTTTGCGATTGCGTCCCCAGGCGATGCCGCCGCGATTTCTGCCATTGCGGATATTATAAAAGATTCTACTATCTGTTCGCTGGCGCGCTGTGTGGAAAAGGATATTGACGCTGCGTGGAATGCCATCCGCAATGCAAATTCCGCACGCATCCATGTATTCCTTGCAACATCACCAGTGCATATGCAGTATAAACTGAAAATGACGCCGGAAGAAGTGCTGGAATCTGTTGCGCATAACGTGGCATATGCCCGCAAATATTGCCCGGATGTAGAATTTTCAGCGGAAGATTCTACCCGTTCGGATTTGGATTTTCTGTGCCGCGTTTTTGAAACCGCCATTAAAGCAGGTGCAACCACACTGAATATTCCAGATACTGTTGGCTATATGATTCCGCAGGAATATGCGGCACGCATTAAATATCTGCGTGAACATACCCAGGGGATTGAAGATGTGATTTTATCCTGCCATATGCACAATGACCTTGGTATGGCGGTTGCCAATACATTGGCAGGTGTGGAAGCTGGCATCAGCCAGGTGGAATGCACCATCAACGGCATCGGTGAACGGGCAGGCAATGCCTCTATGGAAGAATGTGTAATGGCACTGCGCACCCGCAAGGACTATTTTGACCTTGACTGCCATGTGGATACCACTCAGATTTACCGCGCAAGCCGTATGATCCAAACCATCACTGGTGTACCGGTTTCCCCAACCAAGCCGATTGTTGGCGCAAATGCGTTTGCGCATGAATCCGGCATCCATCAGCATGGTGTGATGAGCAAAAAGGAAACTTATGAGATTATGACGCCGGAATCTGTTGGCATTCCGAAAAATGCTATTGTACTCGGCAAGCATTCCGGGCGCCATGCGTTTGAAGATCGTCTGCATGAACTTGGTTATTCACTCAGCCCAGAAAAATTGGATACTGCGTTTAAGAAATTCAAGGTGCTTGCAGACAAGAAAAAGACAGTCAAAGACCGTGACCTGGAAGCCATTATCGGTGTTGTGCCAGTTTCCGGTGCGGAGCGTTATTCGCTTGTGAATTTTGTCATCAATTCGGGCAACGCGATTACTTCTACCGCTGTCATTAAGGTGAAAAAAGGAGACGAAACCTTTGAGCGGGTTGCAGCTTCAGATGGTCCAATCAATGCGTCTTTCCGTGCAATCAATAAGATTGTTGGCAAGGAGATTGAATTGGAGGATTACTCGCTGAAGTCTATGACCGACGGCGAAGACGCACAGGCAGAAGCGATTGTAAAAATCCAAGTCGATCAAAGTGGCGAACAAATCACAGGCCGCGGCGTTTCGACCGATATTGTGGAAGCGTCTATCAAAGCGTATATTAATGGCATCAACAAATATTTTATGGAATAAGTGAGGGATAAATTGTAATGGCTATGACAATGACCCAGAAAATCCTCGCGAGCCATGCGGGGCTGGAAAGCGTGACCGCTGGTCAGCTCATAGAAGCAGATCTCGATTTAACGCTGGCAAATGATATTACAGGGCCGGTTGCCATCCGTGAAATAGAAAAGGCAGGCTTTGAAAAGGTATTCGACCGCGCAAAAATTGCGCTGGTTATGGATCATTTTGCACCAAATAAGGATATCAAATCTGCACAGCAATGCCTGGAATGCCGCGAATTTGCCCGCAAGCATGATATCATCCATTTTTATGATGTCGGCGAAATGGGGGTTGAACACGCATTGCTGCCAGAAAAAGGTCTGGTCGCTTCTGGTGAACTTATCATTGGTGCGGATTCCCATACCTGTACTTATGGCGCGCTTGGCGCGTTTTCCACAGGTGTAGGCTCCACTGACCTTGGCGCGGGCATGGCAACCGGCAAAGCATGGTTTAAAGTACCAAGCGCAATAAAATTCGTGCTTAAGGGCAAAAAAGCGCCATGGATTTCGGGCAAAGATGTAATTCTGCATATCATCGGCATGATTGGCGTAGACGGCGCATTGTATCAGTCGATGGAGTTTGATGGCGAAGGCGTCAGCGAACTTTCCATGGATGACCGTTTTACCATTTGCAACATGGCGATTGAAGCGGGTGCGAAAAACGGTATTTTCCCAGTGGATGACAAAACCAAGGCATATATGAAAGACCGTGTCAGCCGTGAAGTCAAAGAATTTGCGGCAGATTCAGATGCGGCATATACTGCGGTTTATGAAGTGGATTTGTCTGCATTACGTCCAACAGTTGCTTGTCCGCACCTGCCGGAAAATACAAAAACAGTGGATGAACTCGGCAAAATTGAAATCCAGCAGTCGGTTATTGGTTCGTGTACCAATGGGCGCATTGAAGATATGCGCATTGCGGCGGAAATCCTGAAAGACCGCCATGTGGCGCGGGATGTGCGCACCATTGTTATCCCGGCAACCCAGGCAGTATATCTCCAGTGCATTGAAGAAGGGTTGGCAAAAATCTTTATCCAAGCGGGCGCAATTGTTTCTACACCGACTTGTGGCCCTTGCCTTGGCGGGCATATGGGCATCCTTGCGCAAGGGGAACGGTCTGTTTCCACCACCAACCGTAACTTTGTTGGACGTATGGGGCACATTTCGAGTGAAATCTATCTGGCGAGCCCAGCTGTGGCGGCTGCTTCGGCTGTGATGGGTTATATCTGTTCGCCAGAGGATTTGAAGTAAGGAGGCAAAAGGGAACAATGGTTGTAAAAGGTTCTGTTTTTAAATATGGCGACAATGTGGATACCGATGTTATCATTCCGGCACGTTATTTGAACATTGCCGATACCAAGGAATTGTCCTCCCATGCGATGGAGGATATTGATACGGAATTTGTCAAGAAGGTACAGCCGGGTGATATTATTGTGGCAACCCGCAATTTTGGCTGTGGTTCCTCACGGGAACACGCGCCGCTTGTGATTCGGGAAAATGGCGTATCCTGTGTCATTGCATCGTCTTTTGCACGCATTTTTTACCGCAATGCAATTAATATCGGCTTGCCGATTTTGGAATGCGAAGCAGCAGCGCAAGCAATTAATGCAGGGGATACCGTTTCAGTGGATTTTGATACTGGCGTGATTACCAATGAAACCAGTGGTGAACAGTATCAGGCAGCGGCTTTCCCGCCGTTTATTCAAAATATCATTGCGGATGGCGGCTTGCTGAAAAGCCTGAAAAAGAGGGGGTATTAAGCCATGGAATTTCGTATTGCGGTAGTCAAAGGCGATGGCGTTGGCCCGGAAATTGTTTCTGAAGCTATGCTGGTGTTGGATAAAATCGGCGCAAAATATGGGCATACTTTTTCATATGATGAAGTGATTGCGGGCGGCTGTTCCATTGATATCAATGGTGTTGCTCTGACACAGCAGGCAATTGATACTTGTAAAGCGGCAGATTCCGTGCTGCTTGGCGCGGTTGGCGGTCCCAAATGGGATCATAATACCGACGCGGCAAAACGCCCGGAACGGGCTTTGCTTGGGCTGCGCTCCGCATTGGGACTGTTTGCCAATCTCCGCCCAGCAATGATGTATAAGGCGCTTGCGGACGCCTGCCCCATCAAACGGGAAATTATTGGCGATGGGTTTGATATTGTAATTTGCCGGGAACTGACAGGCGATGTCTATTTCGGCGAACATGGCAGACGTGAAAGCACAAACGACTGGGGAACTATCGGCTATGATGATATGAACTATTCAGAATATGAGGTGGAACGCATTGCTCGTCGTGCGTTTGAAATGGCGCGTGTCCGTTCTAAAAAGGTGACCTCAGTGGACAAGGCAAATGTGTTGGAAACTTCTCGCGTATGGCGTGAAACAGTTGCCCGTGTTGCGGAAGAATATCCGGATATTGAACTGAACTATATGTATGTGGATAATGCTGCTATGCAGCTTGTGCGCAACCCAGGACAGTTTGATGTTATTGTGACAGGTAACCTGTTTGGCGATATCCTATCGGATGAAGCGTCAATGATTACAGGTTCTATTGGGATGCTGCCGTCTGCCTCGCTCAACGAAAGCGGGCGCGGGATGTATGAACCAATCCATGGTTCTGCGCCGGATATTGCAGGCAAGGGCATTGCAAACCCGATTGCAACTATTTTGTCCTGTGCGATGATGCTGCGGTATTCCTTTGGACTGCCCACGGAAGCAGATGCCATTGAGAGGGCTGTGGAAAAAGTATTGGATGAAGGCTATCGCACTTTAGATATTGCCGCAAAAGGGGAAAAGACCATTGGCACCCATGAAATGGGCGAGCTAATCCGCGCAAATATTTGATTTTTCCGGGGGCTGCTTTGCAGGCAGTCCCCGGCTTTGTGTTTTACCACAGAATAGATAAATTTGCTTTTATAAGCAGCCTGTGGTTTCAGTCTTGCAGTTTTGGGGAAAATGATATACAATAAGATTACTTATGTCCCCGGTAATGGGGATATGGTTTGTGAGGGATATGATTTGGACAAAGCAAATATTATGGGCGTTTTGTTTGACGCCGTGACATTGACACAAGCCGTAGATTGTGCGTTGGCGCAAATGCGTGCCCGCAAAAAAGGGTATGTCGTTACGCCAAACCCTGAAATTGTTTATCAGGCGATGGAGGACAAGCCCTTTTGTGACCTGATTAACCATGCGTCACTGGTGCTGGCGGATGGGATTGGCGTCATTTATGCCGCGAAGATTTTGGGTGAAAAACTGCCGTGCCGAGTGCCAGGGATTGATTTTGCTGGTATGTTGATGCACCGCATGGCACAGGAAAAAATGACATTATTTCTTTTGGGAGCAAAACCTGGGGTAGCGGAACAAGCGGCGGAAAATCTAAAGAAAAAATACCCTGGGTTGATGATTGCCGGCACAAAAGATGGTTATTTTAAAAATGACAGCGAAGCGGTTGCGGCAGTCAATGCCGCAGGTGGCGCAGATGCAATATTTGTCTGCCTCGGCGCGCCGAAACAGGAAAGATTTATGTCAAAATATCAAAAAGATATGAATGTGACATTATGTTGTGGATTAGGCGGTTCGCTGGATGTTTTTGCGGGCACCGTGCAGCGGGCACCGGATATTTTTATTAAGCTGGGGCTGGAATGGTTTTACCGCCTGTGCAAAGAACCAAAACGCATTGGGCGCATGATGAAACTGCCGCTTTTTATGCTGCTGGTTATTCGTAAAAAGCTGTTTGGAGGGAAAACAAAATGAAAGTGCGTCTTTTGGCACATACGCCAGAGCCAGAACGCTTAATTGCGGCAGCAGCAAAAAACTGTTATTCTGCAAGCGGTGTGGATGATATTCTGGATGGTTTGGATGAAGCGAAAATCCAATCTTTTTTGCAGATGCTCGCCAGTCTTGGGCATGAAAGCCCAATTGAACACGTCAGCTTTACGTTTGCCATAGAAGGGGTATCCCGTTCGCTGTTGGCGCAGATTACACGTCATCGGATTGCATCATATAGTGTGCAGTCACAGCGATATGTGCGTGAACATGGATTTGAATATGTTGTCCCGCCGGAAATTGAAAAAATCCCTGCGGCAAAGCAAAAATTCATTCAGGCAATGGAGGATGACCAGCGCATTTATGAAGAATTGACAAGCATATTAATGGAAAAACACTTACAAGAGTTACTTGCTGCGGGCGTGCCTGAGAAAAAAGCGTACAGTCAGGCAGAAAAAAAATCCATTGAGGATGCGCGCTATATCCTGCCAAACGCCTGCACGACTCGTATCGTAATGACTGCAAATGCGCGTTCCCTGCAAAATTTCTTCCGCCTGCGCTGCTGTAGGCGCGCCCAATGGGAAATCCGTGCGTTGGCATGGGAAATGTACCGGCTGGTATATGCGGTTGCACCAACATTATTTGCTAAATGTGGTCCCGCCTGCGTGGATGGCAATTGCAGTGAAGGGAAAATGAGCTGTGGACAAGTAGATAATGTGCGCATGAATTTTCTTGCACTGCGTGGTAAAGAATAAATCAAACGATATACGAAAGAAAGAGGTTTATGCTGGAATTTCGAGATTTGACACTGGAGGATAAACCGCGTGTGGAAGCATGCGCACGTGCTTATTCCTACCATCTTTGTGAGCATTGCTTTACAGATTTATTTATTTGGCGCGGGCATTACCAAACCAAAATCTGTTTTTGGGAAGGGTTTTTATTTGTCCGTATGATGACGCTGGATGAACAAAAACCGATGTATTTGGCGCCAATTGGCAATGGGGATTTAGCAGCAGCAATCAAATTATTGGAACAGGATGCAGCAGAACGGGGTATTCCATTTACCATGTGTTCTATTGCGGAGGATATGAAACCGCGTATTGAAGCGGTACTGCCTGAACGGTATGAATACGATACCGATGAAAGTGGCTGGGATTATATTTATTTAAGTGAAAAACTGCAAACCTTATCGGGGAAAAAGCTGCAATCCAAACGCAACCTAGTTAACCGTTTCAAAACGGCTTATGAGGGACGCTGGATTTATGAGGACATGACGCTGGATAATATTCATGATGCGTTTGATTTCCATATCAAATGGTGTGAGCAAAACGGTTGTATGCGTGACCAGGATTTTTGGGGGGAAACCTGTGCGATTGGCACAGGGCTGAATCTTTTCAAAGAGCTGGATTTGCGCGGCGGGCTGCTGCGGCTGGATGGCAATGTCATTGCGTTCACTTTTGGCAGCAAAGCTTCGGAAGATATGTTTGTTGTGCAAATTGAAAAGGCAGACCATAACATTGATGGAGCTTATCAGATGATTAACCAGCAGTTTGTGCAACGCAATTGCACAGAAGTGAAATATGTAAACCGTGAAGAGGATTTGGGGCTGGAAGGGCTGCGCAAAGCAAAGCGGTCTTATCGCCCTGAAATGATGGGGGTGAAATATTGCGCCAAACCCAAGAAGGGATACTAATCCGTTTTGCCACAATGCAGGATACGCCTGCTGTCATCCGTTTATGGGAAACTTGTTTTCCGGGTGATGCAGTGTTTCAAAATTACTTTTTTGCGCATCTGTATGTACCAGAATATAACTTACTGCTTTTTCGTCATGATGTACTTTGTGCGATGGCGCAAATGCTGCCTTACCGGATGCAGGACGGCTGGAAAACAGAAACAGTCACTTATATTTATGGGGCGTGTACCCATCCGGATTACAGGCGGCAGCATCTAATGGATACCCTTTTGCACCACACATTTATGCTGGACAGGCAAATGGGGCGAACCGCTTCTGTGCTGATTCCGCAGGAGGAATGGCTGTTTGGGTTTTATGCCCAGTTTGGCTATGAAGCAGTTTTATCTGTGTCCGCAGATGAATATCATGCCGCATCAGAGGCGGAATGCTGCCCGCTGCGTGCCATGGTGCCAGAGGATTTGTCTGGCATGGATGCTTTATATCATGCCGCGCTGCCAGAGGGCGCTTATCTATGCCGGGACGAAGCGGAATGGAAGAAACAGCTTGATATGTTTATCCATTGTGGCGGCAGGGCTTTCTGTACAGGGGCGAAAGGCGCGCCGGAAGGTTATGCGTTTGTCTGGCATACAAAACAGGAGGGGCTTTGGGCACAGGAACTTTGTGCCCCTGGGAAAACCACACAGTTTGTCCAGGCATTGATGGCGTGTTTTGGGGTAAAAAAATGCCGCGTAACTGGGCTTTCTTTCTCGCAAAAGCAGCTACTCGGCTGTGTGCTGCGCCATGATGGGGCGCGCCCAACCGATGGTTATATAAATCTTATGCTGAATTAAAAGGAGATGTCAACATGGTATATGTATTTTTAGCAGATGGGTTTGAAGAAGTAGAGGCGCTGACACCTGTTGATTTCCTGCGCCGTGCTGGGGCAGAAGTTAAAACAGTCGGCATTACAGGCAAAACAGTGACAGGCGCACGTGGGATACCGGTTGTTGCCGATATCCTGCCCGAGGAAGTGGAACGCGATGATATGGAAATGGTGATTCTGCCTGGCGGAATGCCTGGCACGATGAACCTGAATAGCTCGGATTTTGTCCGCGATACGGTGCAGTTTTGTGCAGACCATGACATTTATATTGCGGCGATTTGCGCGGCGCCTTCGGTGATTCTTGGCGGGATGGATCTGCTTCGCCACCGGCGTGCTGTCTGCTATCCTGGTATGGAAGATGGTATGACTTGTGCCAACGCGGTACAGCAAAATTGCTGTGTGGATGGGCGTATTATCACAGGACGTGCCGCAGGTGCTGCAATGGACTTTGCTTTGGCGCTTTGTGCTGCGGTAATGGGCAAAGCCGCAGCAAAACAGGTTGCGGAATCTGTTTGTTATGATGCTGGGCAATAAATCTGACCTGCGCAGGCGCATGAAGCAAGTGCGGTCAGAAATACCACCGGAAATACGGGCGGTACAGAACCAGCAGATTGCAAAACGAGTGCTAGCGCATCCGGCTTGGCAAAAAGCACATACTATCTTTTGTTACTGTTCCACTGACGATGAGATTGATACATATCCGCTTTTACATGGCGCACTGGAACAAGGAAAGGCGCTTTGCCTGCCCCTGGCTATGCCAGGGGGCAGGATGGAGGCACGCAGGGTGACAGACCTGACACAGCTTCAGCCAGGGCTACAGGGCATTTTGGAGCCATGTCCAGCGTGCCCTGTCATTCCCCCAGCGGAAATTAGTCTTTGTATTATCCCGTGTTTGGCGGCGGATTTGTTCGGCTATCGCCTTGGCTATGGTGGGGGATATTATGACAGATTTTTGGTGCAGACCAATGCCATACGGATGGTGCTTTGTGCGGAAAGCCGTGTTTTCCCGCATATCCCTGTGCAAGATTATGATATGCCCTGTGATATTTTGGTAACAGAAAGTAAGGTGGTTTGCCTGCATGAAAAATAGATCGGCTTTTTTGACAGGGATCGCGATTTTCTGCTGTTTTTGCCTGCTGATTGCAGGTGGCACCATCGCGGGCAGCCATTTGAATCGAGATATGCTCGTATGGGGCATTTTGCTGGCGGAAGCAGCAGCCTTTTTGATTCCCACCATCATGGTTATCCTGCCTTTGCGCCGTGGGGAATCGCTGAAAAGCCCGATTGCGAAAAAACGGATTAGTTTCCCAACGGTTGCGCTGTCTGTGCGGCTTGGCATTACGGTTTCACTTGCATCATTCTTAATTAACCTGCTTGCACTTCAGCTCGCAGGGCAGGATGTTTCTATTATGAATCCAGCGTTGTTCCAAGCTTCGGATATTGGCGGGCATCCCTTGTCTTATATCCTTGCCGTTGCGGTTGTTCCTGCAATTGTAGAGGAAATCTTTTTACGCGGCACAGTGCTGCCTGTATTTTCCCGTTATGCGGGTACAGGGCTGAGCATTTTGCTGACAGCCCTGGTTTTTGCCATGCTGCATGGCTCGCTGGGGAATTTTGCCGGTCCATTGCTGGGCGGGTTGGTATTCGGCTGGCTGACATTTGTTTATGGTTCCATTTGGCCTGCGGTGATTGCCCATGCCGCAAATAATTTATGCTATTTGTTTGGGTTATGGCTGACGGATACATACAGTGCATTTGGCATTTGGCGGCAAATGCCATCCTTTTGCGTATTGCTTCTGTTGCTTTTTGTTTATTTATCACTGTGTTCTGTGGAACATCTGCTGTTTGTTGGGCGTGTGCCGCACTTTGCACGCGGACAGCGCAACAGTGCGGCACTTTATGCACTGGCAGGCAACCCAGCGGCTGCCGCGTTTATCATCGCTTTTTTTGCCAAAACTGTTTTTGGCGTGATTTGACTTTCAGGAGGATATATAATGGATTCACAAAACCAGACGCCACGCCGCCGGAAAACACGGCAGGCAACCGGCTGCGCCAGTGCGGTGCTGTATCTTGTGATTGTGATTGGCGTTTCCATCCTGCTTTCCATGGTGGCCCTATTTGCGGCAAATGATGTGCTTGCGCTTGTAAAAGATGAGGATATCATTACATTTACGGTAGAAAAGAATACCACTGCATCAAAACTCAGCAAGGAACTGGATCGCAGCGGTATTGTCAATTATGGCACGCTGTTCAACCTGTTCCTCAAAGTAACCAAGAAAGATGTGGATATCCTTGCTGGCACTTATGAATTAAGCCCTGCGATGGATTATAACCAGATTGTCCGTGCTCTGCGTAATGCGGATCAAAAGAAAACGGTGGAAGTGACGATACCAGAAGGGTATACGCTTGCCCAAATCGAGGAGGTCTTGCTCCGCAACAGCGTATGTACGCCAGCAGCACTGGAAAAAGCGTTGTCTGAATATGCGTATAAGCATAGTTTCCTAGAGGATAACCAACCGCCTGCTAAAGGATGGCTGGAAGGTTATCTGTTCCCAGATACCTACCGCTTTTATCAAAATGGTGATGCGGTGAAAAATGTAATCAATCGTATGCTGAATAACTTTGATGACCATTATGACGAATCTATTCAGCAAGGGGCAAAGGATTTAAATCGTTCCGTGCGGGATATTGTGATTATCGCTTCCCTTGTGGAACGTGAGGCAAAAGTTGCGGAAGAATTCCCCATGGTTGCAGGGGTCATTTACAATCGTTTGAATAGCTCCAGTTTCCCTAAACTGGAAATTGATGCGTCTGTGCTATATGGTTTGGGGCGTACCAGCGGTGCGCTGACCAGGGAAGACCTGAACACCGATACGCCTTATAACACATATTTGCATGAAGGGCTGCCGCCCGGGCCAATCTGTAACCCAGGGTATAACGCATTATATGCGGCTTCCCATCCATCTTCCCATAATTATTATTTTTATGTTGCTATGCCAGATGGTTCTCATCTGTTTGCAACCACAAACAGTGAGCATGAACGCAATATTCGCACGGCTGCTGCCGCTTTTGAAGAAGCGGCAAATAATCCGCAGCCACAGGAAGATGAAGATATGGGGCTGGAGGATGAATGATGGCACAGAAACCGGAAATCCTTTCGCCAGCAGGCGATTTTGAAAAAATGCGTTTTGCTATTGCATATGGCGCGGATGCTGTTTATATGGCAGGCAAATCCTTTGGGATGCGCGCCGCTGCGGCAAATTTCGATGATGATGCGTTGCGTCAAGCAATCGCCCATGCGCACGCGCACCATGTAAAATGTTATATCACCGTGAACATTATCCCGTCCAATGCCGATCTGAAGCAGCTTCCAGCATATCTGGAGCTGCTTCAGGATGTTGGGGCAGATGCGCTGATTGTAGCGGATGTTGGCGTGATTGCGCTGGCAAAACAATATGCACCCCGGATACCGCTGCATATCAGCACACAAACCAGTATTTTGAACCATGCGGCGGCAAATTACTGGGCGTCGCAAGGGGCAGAGCGTATCGTGCTGGCACGGGAACTTTCACTCGAAGATATTGCGGAGATCCGTGCCAAAACACCCAAGGAATTGGAAATTGAAGCGTTTGTCCATGGGGCAATGTGTATTTCATATTCTGGGCGGTGCCTGATATCCCAATATTTAACTGGACGGGATGCAAACCATGGCGCTTGTGCCCAGCCTTGCCGCTGGAAATACAATTTGGTGGAGGAAAAACGTCCGCATGAGTATTTTCCGGTGGTGGAAGGTGAAGGTGGGACGTATCTGTATAATTCCAAGGATTTGTGCATGATTGAGCATATCCCTGAACTGGTTCGCGCAGGTATTACCTCTTTTAAGATTGAAGGGCGGAATAAAACGGCATATTATGCCGCAGGTATCACCTCTGCCTATCGCCGTGCGGTAGACCGTTATGATGAAAATCCTGAAGATTTTGTGCTTCCACAAGATATTTTAGATGAAGTGGAAAAAGTCAGCCACCGCAATTATTATACTGGTTTTTATTTTGGCGATAAAGACGGTCAATATTATCATGACAGCCAGTATATCCGGGATTGGGAGGTGATTGGTATGCCGGTTTGTATGGAAGGCGGAAAAGCAACATTTACCCTCAAAAACCGGTTTTATCAAGGCGATATGTTGGAACTTGTCCAGCCGGACAAGCCGCCATATCCATTCCGGGCAGAAAACGTCACCGATACCCAAGGCAATGTGCTGGATGTATTCCATCATCCGGAAATGCAATTTACGATTACATTCCCATTTCCAGTAGACGCTTTCGCGATTTTACGGCGGGAAAAGAAAGGGGAGTAATATGGCAACGACAAAGGAATATGCCGCATTCATTTGCGAACAATTAGCATTAGCTGGTGAAATTTCCTGCCGTAAGATGTTCGGGGAATATGGCGTATATTGTAATGGCAAATATTTTGCGGTCATTTGTGATAACCGTTTTTTGGTCAAACCCACAGAAGCAGGGCAAAAGCTGATGACAAACGCTCGGATGGAACAGCCATATGAAGGCGGAAAACCCATGATGCTGGTTGAAGATTTGGAAGATACTGAATTTTTACGCGACTTGGTGCAAACAACTTGTGCGGCACTGCCTGCGCCAAAGCCGAAAAAGCCCCAAAAGAAGAAGGGCGGGCAACTTACATGATATTATATCGTCCAGTTGGGGAGCAGGAACATATTTTGATTGCGGAAAGTGGTTATACTGCCTTTCCGCCGCGCTTGCTGGAACAGCCAATTTTTTGTCCTGTGCTGGATTGGCGCTATGCCGCTGAAATCGCCTGGCGCTGGAATAAAAAAGATAAAAATTCGGGTTATCAGGGATATGTTACCCGGTTTGAGGTGGAGGATAGCTTTCTGGCAAAGTATGATGTGCATACTGTTGGACGTTCATATCATCAGGAATATTGGATTCCCGCAGAAGATATGGCAGCGTTTAACCGCCATATCATTGGAAAAATACAAGTGATGGAAGCCAAAGAGATATGAGAAAAGTTTTAGATTATCCGTGTATAGACCGCAGCAAAATTGATACCGTAAAGTATTTGATTGAACGCATTGCAGAAAGCGGAAACCAGAACTTTCAGCAGGATTTACAGCAATTAAACCGCATTACCGGCAAAACACATACCGAAACAGAATTTTTTGAATACTGGGGATGGACTGACCTGGACGCTTTAGCAGAACAGGCGTTGCTGCCAGAACCGTCTTGTGTACGCGATTTAAGCAGGGAAGAATTGCAGCAAATCATATCCGTGATAAAGGCTGCAATGCTTGCGCTGGATGATCATAAAGCAGAATATTATATAGAACTGCTGCATAAATCTTTGCCATTGACGGATGTGCAGCGTTATATCCGGCTGGAGGATGATGCGGAAACAATTGTAGGCAATATGCTGGATGCCGTAGCGCGTTCTGTTATCCTGCTGTAAGAAAGAAAAACCATGTTGACAAGCAAAAAAAATATGGTACAATATAAAAATGGAATCTGGCGATGAGAAAACGAGCCTTTGGCAGCGCCTTATAGCGAAAAGGGGATGGTGGAAGCCCTTTTGGAATGCACCTTTGGCAGCCATTTTTGAGCCGCTTTGTGAGGAACAAAGCGTTGCCCTGCGTTAAAGGGAATCTGAGATGCCGTTTTTTTTATGGCAATCAGGGTGGTACCGTGGAGCATAAGCCTCCGCCCCTGGATTTGGGGCGGGGGCTTTCGTATTTCATTCATTAACAAAATAAATTGGAGGAACCTGTTATGCAGTATAGAGGCCTGAATGAGCTTCGTGAAATGTATCTTCGTTTTTTTGAGAGCAAGGAGCATTTGCGCTTGCCCAGTTTTTCGCTGGTGCCGCAAAATGATGCGTCTTTGCTACTGATTAACTCTGGTATGGCGCCGATGAAGCCTTATTTTAAAGGGGAAATTGAACCGCCGCGTCATCGTGTGACAACCTGTCAGAAATGTATCCGTACAGGTGATATTGAAAATGTCGGCAAAACTGCACGTCATGGCACATTCTTTGAAATGCTGGGCAACTTTTCTTTTGGCGATTATTTCAAAAAAGAAGCAATTGCTTGGAGCTGGGAGTTCTTAACCAGCCCGGAATGGCTTGGCATAGATCCGGATTTGCTGTACCCATCGATTTATGAAAATGATGAGGAAGCGTTTGAAATCTGGAATAAGGATATTGGCATTCCAGCGGAACGCATTTTCCGGTTTGGCAAAGCGGATAACTTCTGGGAACATGGTTCTGGTCCCTGTGGCCCATGTTCTGAAATTTACTTTGACCGCGGTGAAGAATGCGGCTGCGGCAAATCGGATTGTACGGTAGGTTGCGATTGTGACCGTTATATGGAAATCTGGAACAATGTATTCTCCCAGTTTGACAACGATGGTCATGGCAATTACACGGAACTTGTACAGAAAAATATTGATACCGGCATGGGACTGGAGCGTCTTGCCTGTGCGGTACAGGGTGTTGGGTCGCTGTTTGAAGTGGACACCGTGCGCAATATCATGAAGCATATTGAAAAAATTGCAGGTGTGCAGTATCATCAGGATGAAAAAGCGGATGTGTCTTTACGTGTCATTACTGACCATATCCGTTCTACAGTTATGATGGTTTGTGATGGTATTATCCCATCAAATGAAGGGCGTGGTTATGTATTGCGCCGCTTGCTGCGCCGTGCCGCACGCCATGGCAAATTGCTTGGCATTAACCATACGTTCTTGAATGATGTCTGCAATACTGTGATTCAGGAAAGCGGGGATGCTTATCCGGAACTGCGTGAAAAAAGTGCTTATATCCATAAGGTGATTGAAATGGAAGAAGCACGGTTTGACGCGACTATTGATTCTGGCTTATCTATTTTGAATGATATGATTGCGGCTGTCCGGACAGAAGGCAAAACCGAACTGCCCGCCGCAGATGCGTTTAAATTATATGATACCTATGGTTTCCCGATTGATTTGACCTTAGAGATTTTGGAAGAACAGGGCATGACCACAGATGAACAAGGGTTCAAAACGCTGATGGATGAACAGCGTAAACGTGCTCGCGAAGACCGCAAAAAAATGGGCGATTTAGGCTGGGTATCGGAAAACTTCGGGCTGGATAAAGCTATGAAAACCCAGTTTGACGGCTATACCACCTTTGAAGAACCGGCAACCGTGCTTGCAATTGTCGCAGGTGAGGAACTTGCTGGTTCCGCGGCAGCCGGGGAAAAAGTAATGGTTGTGCTTGACCATACGCCGTTTTATGCGGAATCTGGCGGGCAGGTGCCTGACCATGGCACTTTGACCAGCGAAAAGGGTACTGTGGTTGCCATCAATGATGTACAGAAAACCAAAGACGGGAAATTCCTGCATACTGGTGTGGTTGAATCAGGTGTGTTGTCAGTGGAAGACACTGTGAATGCAAAAATTGATATGGAACGCCGCCAGGCGATTGCGCGTTCACATACTGCAACCCATTTGCTGCAAAAAGCGTTGCGCACAGTGCTGGGTACCCATGTTGAACAGGCTGGTTCTTATACGGATGCTGACCATGTTCGTTTTGACTTTACCCATTTTGCAGCGCTGACGGCTGATGAGCTGGATCGGGTAGAAAACATTGTTAATGATGCCATTTTGACAGGCTATCCGGTGATTACCGAGGAAATGCCGATTGATGAAGCCAAAAAACGCGGCGCTATGGCATTGTTTGGCGAAAAATATGGGGATACTGTCCGCGTAGTGCAGGCAGGCGATTTCTCTGTGGAGCTGTGTGGCGGCACGCATTTGGATAATACCGCGAAAACAGGGATGTTCAAAATTGTCAGTGAAGCTTCTGTTGCCGCAGGTGTGCGCCGCATTGAAGCGGTAACAGGCAAAGGTATGCTGAATTTCCTCAATGAAGGTCGGCGCACGTTGATGGAAGTTGCCAAAGCGCTGAAAACTACACCGGCTGACTTGTTCCAAAAAGTAGAACAGTTTATGGGCGAAATGCGCCATATGAGCAAGAATTTAGACAAACTATCCGCAAAAATTGCAAACCGGCAGTTGTTTGACCTGTTTAATGCGGCGCGTGATGTCAAGGGCGTAAACGTTATTGCGGCAAAACTTGACGATATCAATATGGATACTATGCGGCAGATGGGGGATACCATCAAAGAGCGCGAACCCAATATGGTTGCTGTCCTTTCTTCTGTTATCGGCGGGAAAATCAATTTCCTGTGTGTCTGCGGCGCAGATGCAGTGAAGCTTGGTGCCCATGCAGGCAAAATTATTAAAGCGGTTGCCAGCATTTGTGGCGGCGGCGGCGGTGGACGCCCAGACAGCGCGACCGCTGGCGGCAAA
>CAJUDU010000016.1 GCA_910584935.1 uncultured Butyricicoccus sp.
GGATGATGACAACGTTAACGGAATATTCCCTGGAACTGTTTGAACTCATGAAAGCATAGTTTTTAATCTCTTTATGATACTGCGCCAAAGGGGGGATCTGCTTGGCGGGCGAATCTAAAACCGAAAAGGCTACCCCGAAAAAACGTAGGGACGAACGAAAAAAAGGTCATGTATTCTTAAGTAAAGATGCAATTGCTGTGGCTTCTTTGTTTGGCAGCGCTTCAATGCTGCGGCTTACTTTTGTTGGTATAGTTGCAGCTTTGTATGAAATGTTCCATTGCTGCCTTGATTATGCTGCCAAGGCGCCCTATTCCGGTGGAGAAACAACAATACGGGATATATTTTATCAGCTTATTGTTGTCTTTGCCAAAACGGCGGGGCCGTTGTTGCTTGTTACAGTTGTGATTGCTGTGATTGCAACTTTTGCACAAACGAAAATGCTTGTCACAAGTGAAGTGCTCAAGCCGAAATTTAACCGTATCAGCCCGTTACAAGGGTTTAAGCGTTTGTTTTCGCTGCGCAGTATTATTGAAGCAGCAAAGGGTATTTTGAAGATTACAGTGCTGTTATATCTTATTTATTCTTGTGTCAATGATATGATAGCGTTATCTTCGAAGTACCTCTATATGGATATGAGAGGATCGTGCCAGCACGCCCTTGGCGCTATTTTTTCAATGATGCTGAAAGTTGGGCTGGCTTTTTTGGTGCTTGCCGTGTTGGACTTCTTATACCAATGGTGGGATTATGAACGTGAAATGAAGATGTCCAAGCAGGAAATCAAAGAAGAATATAAACAGACCGAAGGTGACCCGCAGGTCAAAGGCAAAATTAAAGAAGTACAGCGCAAAATGGCACAAGCCCGCATGATGCAGCAAGTACCACAAGCGGATGTTGTTATCCGTAACCCAACACACTTTGCTGTTGCGCTCCGTTATAAACTGGGTGTAGATGACGCGCCGGTTGTTTTAGCAAAAGGGCAAGATGCACTCGCTTTGCGCATTGTTAAGGTCGCTGAGGAAAATTCTATTGCAGTGATTGAAAATGTTGCAGTAGCCCGCGCGCTTTACGCAAAAACTGAACTAAATCACCCCATTCCACCCGAACTTTATGCTGTGGTCGCGGAAGTTATGGTTTATCTCTATAAACTTTGATTCCTATTTGCCCGGCATCTTCAATCCGTGATTTTTTTGTAAAAAACTGTTGTCAGGTGCCGCTGCTTTCAACTACGTTTGAAAGGGCGGCGCTGCCTTTTTTCCCTGATGATAACGCCGCCTTTGGACGTTGGGGAAAAGGCTGGCAAGTGAAATTTTCGCTTTTGTTATAAATTTATTTGACAGCGCCAGATTTGATGATATAATATAGCTGATTGCCTTGATTTCCCGTATTGGCTTTGCAAAATAAGATATGGGGAAACAACATATCCAGATAAATTAAGAAATCCTATTTCTATTTCTAACAGTTAAGCCGCATGGTGGATAATTTGGTATAATGAAAAACCTGGATGCGCCGCGCATTCAGGCTTTCTATTGCGTTTGGAAAGCGGGGAAAGGTGGAGTTTTGATGGCTACAATCATAGAAAGCAAGCATAATGCTGCACTGCGCCATCTGGCACGGCTGCTCCGGGAAAAAAAATACCGGCAAAATACCGGAGAATTTGCCTGCGAAGGGGAAAAACTATTATATGAAGCGTTGGCTTCTGATATGGAAATCAAAACTGTGCTGCTGCGTGCAAATACAGCATTTGATAGCTTGTCGCGGGGGCTGATTGCACAAGCTGAAACACAAGGCGCCCGCCTTTTGGAAACCAGTGAATCCCTTTTTCAGGCGGTTTCTGATGTGGAAACGCCACAAGGTATTCTCTTTTCCTGTATGCAAAAACAGCCTCAGCCTTTGCCAGAAACCCTATCCAGCGCTATGCTGCTTGATGGTTTGCAGGATCCAGGTAACTTGGGGACAATCCTGCGCACAGCGGATGCGTTTGCTTTGGATGCAGTTATCTTATGTGAAGGCTGCACAGACCCAATGGCACCCAAAGCAGTGCGTGCAACAATGGGAGCGGTTTTCCGTCAGCCACTTTACCGGATGCCGTTGGAAAAAGCAATTATGGCACTTCAGGCGCGTGGCTTGCCTGTATATGCTGCTGCATTAGCGGCGGATAGCATCCCAGCAACAATGCTGGATTTGCACCATGCCGCCGTGATTGTCGGCAATGAAGGGCATGGCGTGTCAAAACAAGCACTTGCATTATGTGACCAGAAAATAATTCTCCCAATGGCAGGACGTGCGGAATCTCTGAATGCAGGGATGGCAGCAGCAATCCTCATCTGGGAAATGACCCGGAGGGCTGCTGTATGATGCTGGAGTATTGGCTGTGGCTGGCTGCCAAAGAAGATCTGCCCGCATTTATGAAAAATCAGTTGATTGAATGCTTTGGCACACCAGAACATTTATATGCGATGAGCCGTTCGGAACTGATGTCAACAACGCAGTTAAATAAACAACAAATCGCTGCACTGAGCAATAAAAGCCTGGAACAGGCACAAGCAATCCTTTATGACTGTGAAAAACTGAACATTACAATTATGACATTGGAGGATAGCAGCTACCCAGCGATTTTGCGCTGTATCCCTGATCCGCCGCTTGTGCTGTATGCAAAAGGGAAACTGCCAAACTTGGATTTATCGCCGGGTATTGGCATTGTCGGCACGCGAAAGGCGACCAATTATGGTCTGACAACTGCCAGGCAGTTTGGCGGCGGGCTTGCAGCTGCTGGATTTACTGTGATTTCAGGTATGGCGTTGGGCGTGGATGCCGCTGCCGCACGCGGCGCATTGAGCGCTGGTGGCAAAACAATTGCAGTATTTGCAGGTGGGCTGAATATTTGTTATCCACCGGAAAATAATTTTCTGATGAGCGATATTTTACGTTCTGGTGCTGTGATCAGCGAAAACCCACCAGGCACCAAACATGATGGATACCGCTTTCCAATCCGAAACCGCATTATCAGCGGCTTGTCACGGGGTGTGCTGGTGGTGGAAGCTCCAGCGCGTTCTGGCGCATTGATTACAGCACATCTGGCACTTGATCAGGGGCGTGAAGTGTTTGCCGTACCCAATGCGATTTATATGGCTGCGTCTATGGGCTGCAACCACTTGATCCGCGATGGGGAAGCTGGCTTGGTCACATCACCACAGGATATCATCCAAGCATTGGAACACGTCCTGCGTCAGCCGCCAGATATGGAGAAAGTGAAAAAAGCCGCAAAAGCCAGCACAGCACAAACCAGCGAACCGCAGAACCCTGCTGCTTTATGGGATAAAATCTTATCCCCAGAACAAGAAAAGCATGAATCTGCTGATAATATCATCGAAGAGCAACCGCCAACTCGGGAGCAACAAGCTCCCAAAGAACCGGCGCAGGCTGCTTTAAAGCCGCCAGCCCCTGCGCAGCAGCCGGATTTACAAAAGAAAGAAATATTACCTGCCCCGCAGGTGGGAAAACCACAAACATCACAAAAACCACAATCATCAGTCCCGCCGGAAGAGATACCGCTTGCGGAAAGGACGTTGGATGAGCAGCGGCGGGTTGCACAGGCTGTGATGAATGGCGCAGGCACGCCAGAAGCTATATTGGAAATGACAGACCTGCCCGCTGCGCGTGCAATGACAGCAATCACAATACTGGAGCTGGATGGTGTGCTTGGCAGGAAAAACGGGCGGATTATCCTGCTGAAAAACCCGAAGTAATCAGCCGGCATGGGGAGAAATCATAGCTGCTATGCCGTATAGACAGAGCCAAATGGAGGAACAGATATGTCAAAACTGGTAATCGTGGAGTCCCCGGCTAAAGCCAAGACCATTGGGAAATATCTTGGCGCCGATTATGTGGTCAAAGCATCAATGGGACATCTGCGCGACCTGCCTAAGAAAAAAATGAGCATTGACTTTGACAATAACTTTGCCCCAGAATATGTTCCAATTGAAGGCAAAGATAAAATTATCAGCGAACTGCGCAAGGCAGCAAAAGAAAGTGAATTTGTTTATCTTGCAACCGACCCCGACCGCGAAGGGGAAGCCATTTCATGGCACCTGAAAGAGCTGCTGAAACTGAAAGAAGGCAGCTATAAACGGGTGACGTTTAATGAGATTACCAAAAAGGCGGTGCGCTATGGCATAGAGCACCCACGCGATATTGATAATGACCTTGTAGATGCACAGCAGGCACGCCGTATTTTAGACCGCATTGTTGGGTATAAATTATCGCCATTTTTATGGCGTAAGGTCAAACGCGGGCTTAGTGCTGGACGTGTGCAGTCAGTTGCAACACGCCTTGTTGTAGACCGTGAAAATGAAATCCGTGCGTTCCAGCCCGAAGAATATTGGCAGATTGATGTACAGCTGCAAACGATGCAGGGCGGCAAATTCAGTGCCCGTTATTATAGTGATGCGGCAGGCGTAAAAGAATTGCCTGACGAGGAAAGCGCACAAAAAGTCGTGCAGGCGGTAACGGGTAAGCCGTTTGTTGTTGGCGCAGTTAAAAAAGGCAAAAAGAAAAAATCGGCGCCCGCGCCGTTTACCACTTCTACGTTACAACAGGAAGCGTCCCGCAAACTGAATATGACCCCGCGCCGCACTATGAGTGTGGCACAGGAATTATATGAAGGCATTGAAATTGATGAATTAGGCTTAACCGGTCTGATTACCTATATGCGTACCGACTCACTGCGCCTTTCAGATGAGGCGACAGCTGCCGCCGCTCAGTTTATCAAAGGCCGTTATGGAGATGCGTATTATCCCGGTAAACCGCGTGTATTTAAAACCAAAGGTGCGGCACAGGATGCTCACGAAGCCATCCGTCCGTCAGACGTGACGCTGGAACCTGACCAAATCCGTGCCAGCCTGACTCCTGACCAGTATAAGTTATACCGTTTAATTTGGCTGCGTTTTGTTGCTTGCCAAATGGCAGACGCGATTTTAGATACCATTTCCGCGGATATTTTAAGCGAAGGCTATGTTTTCCGTGCTTCTGGGCATACCGTTGCATTTGCTGGCTTTACCGCAGTGTATGAAGAATCCACCGATGATGAAAAACAAGGTGAAAGTGGTAAGCCATTGCCGCCATTTGCCGAACAAGACCCACTTACTGCACTTTCCATAGAGCCAAGCCAACACTTTACCCAGCCGCCTGCACGATATACCGAAGCATCTCTCATTCGTGCGATGGAAGAACGCGGCATTGGCCGCCCGTCAACCTATGCGCCGACTATTTCTACCATTGAAAGCCGGAATTATGTGGTGAAGGAAAGCCGTAGCTTGCGTCCAACCCCGCTTGGAGAGGGTGTGACTGGTTTGTTGGTGGATAAATTTGAATCGGTTGCCGATTATGAATTTACGGCGAACATGGAAGGACAGCTTGATGAAGTCGAAGCCGGCAAAGAAAATTATGTTGATTTGCTTGCCAATTTCTATGGCGGTTTTGAAAAGGCTTTGGATCAGGCGGAAGTTGCGCTCGAAGGGCAGCGCATTAAAATCCAGGATGAGGAAACCGATATTGTCTGTGAAAAATGCGGCAGGAATATGGTGATTAAAATCGGCAGGTTCGGCAAATTCCTTGCCTGTCCAGGCTTCCCGGAATGCAGCAACACCAAAGCGATTACGGAAGACACAGGTGCGTCCTGCCCAATATGCGGGATGAAAGTCGTGAAAAAGAAATCTGCTCGCGGTTATGTCTATTATTCCTGCGACAAATATCCAGAATGCCAATTCATTACATGGGATAAGCCGCTGAAAACCAAATGCCCAACTTGTGATTCTTCCTTGTTTCGCCATACAGACCGGGATTCCAAAGAAGTCACCGATGTATGTCTGCGGGAAGGCTGTGGCTATAAAGAAGTTGTGAAAGAAGGGCTTCCGCCAGAGGAAGCGGAGAAAAACCGTCAGCGCCGGGAAGCGCGTGCGGCAAAAGCTGCGGAACGCGAAGCGGCAAAAGCCGCAAAGGAGGCACAAGAAGCCGAAGAAGCGCCGAAAAAGACCAAAAAGACGGCGGCAAAGAAGACCACAGCAAAAAAGACCACGACAAAGAAAACAACAGCAAAGAAAACCACAAAACGGACAAAAAAAGCTGAACCAGCAGCAGAAGAAGCCGGAGGTGCCACAGATGCCGAATAAAGTAACGGTCATTGGGGCAGGGCTTGCCGGTTGTGAAGCGGCATGGCAGCTTGCACAGCGCGGCATTCCCGTTGCACTGTATGAAATGAAGCCGGAAAAACGAACGCCCGCACATCATGCGGATGGGTTTGCGGAGCTTGTTTGTTCCAACTCGCTGCGTTCCAATGAACTGACCAATGCCGCAGGGTTACTAAAAGAGGAACTGCGCCGTTTAGGTGGACTGATCATCCGCTGTGCGGATGAAACCCAGGTAGAAGCGGGCGGCGCGCTTGCCGTTGACCGTGAGGCATTTTCAAACGCTGTGACCGCAAAAGTGAAGGCACATCCGCTGATTGAAATCATCCCCGGTGAAGTAACAGCTTTGCCGGACAAGGGCAGGGTGATTGTGGCAACCGGCCCGCTGACATCGGATGCACTGTTTCAAGCAATTCATGAAAAAGTGGGCGGTGATTTTCTGCATTTTTTTGATGCGGCAGCGCCAATTGTTACCTTTGAATCGGTTGATATGAATCATGCTTATTTTGCTTCCCGCTATGGCAAAGGTACACCGGATTATATCAACTGCCCGCTGTCACGTGAGGAATTTGACCCATTTTGGCAGGCGTTGACCACTGCGGAACAAGCTGAGGTGCATGGTTTTGAAGATGAGCTGGTGTTTGAAGGCTGTATGCCAATTGAAGTTAATGCGCGGCGTGGGCATGATACGCTGCTGTTTGGCATTTTGAAACCTATTGGCTTGCCAGATCCCAAAACAGGGCGTGACCCTTATGCCGTTTTGCAGCTTCGCCGCGATAATGCACAAGGTACACTTTATAATTTGGTTGGCTGTCAGACCCATCTCAGATGGGGGGAACAGAAACGGATTTTTTCGATGATACCCGCGCTTAAAAATGCGGAATTTGTGCGGTATGGTGTGATGCACCGCAATACTTTTTTGGATTCTCCGCGTCTGCTGGATGATACATTTGCATTGCGTGCGGACCCGCGTATCCGTTTTGCCGGGCAAATGACTGGTGTGGAAGGTTATGTGGAATCCAATGCGTCTGGCTTGTTGGCAGGTATTGCGGCAGCGTGTGAAACCCTTGGCAAACCAGTGCCCGATTTCCCATGTACAACGGCAATCGGCGCGCTGGGCAAATATGTTTCTAATACAACAGTGACAAAATTCCAGCCGATGAATATAAATTTTGGCATTTTGGACCCGCTTGGCTACAAAGTAAAAGGCAAACGGGAAAAAAATATGAAGATTTCAGAACGCGCACTCCAAATAATTGACAGCATGAAAGGGGAGTTGTGAAGTGAAAATTGCAATTGATGTGATGGGTGGGGACAATGCGCCGCTTGCACCAATTTGCGGCGGTGTGATGGCGGCAAAAGCATATGGCGAGGAAATCCTGCTGGTTGGACAGCAGGACGCCATACACCGCATTCTGAAAGAACAAGGTGCAGAAGGTGTAAATGGGATTACGGTGATCCATGCGCCTGATGTGGTGGATATGCACGATGATCCAGCAACTGTTTTGCGGCAAAAACCCGAAAGTTCTATGGCAGTGGCACTGAAACTGGTAAAGGACGGGAAAGCAGATGCCATTGTTTCCGCAGGTTCAACCGGCGCATTGCTTTCCGGCGCAACCCTTTTGTGTAAACGCATCAAAGGCATACGCCGCGCCGCGCTTGCGCCGCTGATGCCTTGCGCAGGCGGGCAAGTTATGCTTGTGGATGCCGGCGCAAATACAGAATGTACCACTGAATATTTATTGCAGTTTGCTTTCCTCGGTTCGCTGTATGCCGAAAAAATACTTGGGATACAATCCCCGCGGATTGGACTGGTCAACAATGGTTCGGAGGATTCCAAAGGCGATACCATGCGCAAAGAAACGTATGCTTTATTAAAAGAAGCACATGAGGCAGGGCGGCTGAATTTTGTGGGCAATGTGGAAGGCACAGATGTGCCGGCTGGTAAATGTGATGTTGCTGTGTGTGATGGCTTTGCAGGCAATGTGATGCTGAAAACCATAGAGGGCGTTGCAAAATTTATGGCAGGCGAAATCAAAAAAGTTTTCATGCGCAATGCTGCAACCAAACTTGCTTATCAGGCTTGTAAAAAAGGCATGGACGAATTCCGGGAACTGTTTAATCAGGACGCCATTGGCGGCGCGCCATTCCTTGGTATTGCGCACCCCGTCATTAAAGCACATGGTTCTTCGAGTGATGTTGCATTTATGAATGCTGTGCGGCAGGCAATCGCTTATACCAAAAGCGGTATGATTGAGACAGTCAGCCAAAATATCGACCATATGACCATTAGCCACTGAAATACAGGATATTTGCCCGCCGGATGGGCGAAAATAAACAATAAAGGGCGATGCCCTTTGACTTAGAATGAAAGGAAGGCGTTGCGTATGTTAAAAGATAAAATCGGATACGATTTTCATGACCAGGCTTTGTTTTGCAAAGCGCTTACCCACTCTTCGTATGCAAATGAACAGCGGGGCAAGCATTTACAGAATAATGAACGACTGGAGTTTCTTGGTGATTCTGTACTGGGTTTTATTACAGCAGATTATTTGTATAACCATTTCCCGGAGTTGCCGGAAGGGGAACTGACCAAACTGCGCGCGGCAATCGTTTGCGAACAGGCGCTTTATGAAGTTGCCAAAGAGCTTGGCATTGATAAAGAAATCCGGCTGGGGCACGGTGAGGAAACTAGCGGTGGCAGGCAGCGCCCAAGTATTTTGGCAGACGCAACCGAAGCCTTGCTTGGCGCAGTCTATCTGGATGGCGGTATCAATGCTGCGCGTGATTTTGTACTGAGTTTTATCCCACGTAAAGCGGAAGAAGCACGGCAAGGGAAAATGTTTAAGGATTATAAAACTACCTTGCAAGAGATTGTGCAGAAAAACCGTCAGGAAACATTGGAATACCGTTTGGCTGGGACAAGCGGCCCTGACCATGACAAAACATTTACCATGGATTTGCTGCTGAACTCCAACGTTTTTGCACATGGGCAGGGGCATAGCAAAAAAGAAGCCGAACAGATGGCAGCAAAGCAGGCATTGGAACTAATGGGTATTTGTTAGAGATTTGCTGGGCAAAAGAGCTGGAAGTATGATAGAATCAGGCAATTATACAAAGCAATAAAGCTTCCGACCTGTACACTTAGCGGCAAAAAGGCTGCACGCTGAAACGTAAAGTTAAAAACCTTTACAAGATGCGCCGTACTGGGAAAATGGCAGACACCTGCCGCTTTCCCGGTATTTTTTATGGGCATTTTGTGAAAACATGTCGGGTTGCGTTGATTCTGCGCGGCGAACGTGATAAACTGATAGTATAACAAACCATAGATGAGGATATTGCATGATACTCAAAAGCCTACTGCTGCAAGGCTTCAAGTCTTTTCCAGACAAAACCGAAATCCGGTTCATTAGCGGGATGACCGCAATTGTAGGGCCAAACGGCAGCGGAAAATCAAATATTTCAGATGCAATCCGGTGGGTGCTGGGCGAACAGTCTTCCCGGTCGCTGCGCGGCGCGAAAATGGAGGACGTCATTTTCGGCGGCACACAGAAGCGCGGCCCGCTGGGGTTTGCCGAAGTATCGCTGATACTGGATAACTCGGAAGGCGTATTCCAATCTGGGCATACGGAAATTATGGTGACCCGGCGGTATTACCGCTCTGGCGAAAGCGAATACTATCTCAATAAAAAACATTGCCGGCTGAAAGATATCCATGAATTGTTTATGGATACTGGATTGGGGCGGGATGGCTATTCGATTATTGGGCAAGGGCATATTGATGAAATTCTATCGCTGAAAAGTGAGGACAGGCGCGAAATCTTTGAGGAAGCCGCAGGCATTACCAAATTCCGTTACCGTAAAGAAGAAGCCGAACGCAAACTTGCCGCAACCGAAGAAAATTTGGTACGCATTCGCGATTTATACAGCGAACTGGAAAACCAGGCAGGTCCCCTCGGCAAACAGGCAGAGAAGGCCAAACAATACCTATTGCTGCGGGATGAACTGCGGGTGATTGAAGTTTCCTTATGGCTGCTGGAACTGCAAAGCCTGCGTCAGGACACCGAGAAAAACCAAACCGATCAGCAAACCTGCGGAGCACAGCTTGCGGCAGCAAAAGAACAGCTCGAACAGCTTTACCGTCATTCCGAACAGCTTGCGGAACAAATGCATCAAGCGGATGCACAAACTGACAGCCTGCGCCGCGCATTGCGGGAGCAGGAACAGCAAATGGCAGATTTACAGAGCCGCTGTGCGGTGCTCAAAGCCAATATACAAAACAACCAGGAAAATATCCGGCGCGCCGAACAGGACAGCTTGCGGCAGGCGGAACAGGCGCAAGCCTTAAGCCGTCAGCAGCAACAGCGGCAGGCGCATTGTAAACAACTTGATAAAGCCCTTGCAGGGCTTGAGCAGGATGCCGCTGAAACCGAAAAGCAAGCGGCAGCATTATCAGACAGCAAAGCCCAGGCAGAATGCGCACGCGATAAACTGCGCGAAGAAATTGATGTGTTGAATGCAGCAAATTTTCAGATGGAACTGGCACAAACTGCCGCTCAAGCGGGGCTGGATGGCATGGACAGCCGGCGGGATACGATTTTGGAGGATATCGCCCATGTATCCGGGCAGCTTGAAGCTGAACAAAAAGTCCATACAGGTTATCAGGCGAAACTTGATCAATGTTTGTCATTGTTGGCGGGCGTGAAGAATAAACTTGCTGGCGTGGCAATGAAAGCAGATAACCGCCGCAAACAGGTGGAAACCCATAGCAAAGAACTGGCGGAATGCAAAGTGGATTTAAGCGACTGTGAAAACCGCATCCGGATGCTGCGCGAAATGCAGAAAGAATATGAAGGATTTTCGCGTGCGGTGAAACAGGTGATGAAACGTGCAGATGCTGGTGTACAGCATGGGGTGCGTGGTCCGGTTTCCTCGTTGTTGACTGTGGAAACCACATATGTTACCGCGATTGAAACCGCGCTTGGCGCGGCGGCCTCTAACATTGTGGTGGAAACCGCCGGGGACGCAAAAGCGGCAATTGAATTTCTGAAACGCAGTGATAATGGGCGCGCAACCTTTTTGCCGCTGGATACCATTAAACCCGCGGTTTTGCGTGAACAAGGGTTGGAACAAATGTCAGGCTGTCATGGTACAGCGGATAAATTGGTTTCGTGTGGCGAAGAATACCGCGATATTATCCGCAGTTTATTGGCTCGTACTGTGATTGCTGATGATATGGATGCCGCGCTCGCGATTGCGCGCACTTATCATCATCGCTTCCGCATTGTTACACTGGATGGGCAGATTATCCAGGCAGGCGGCGCTATGACTGGCGGTTCAGTGTCCAAAACAACAGGCACATTGGCACGCGCAGGTACACTCCGGGAACTTGAAACCAAACGGCAGATACTGTTAGCTAAAACAGATGAAATAGAACGCGCTTTTGCTGCCGCAAAAGAAGAGGCGGCAGCGCTGGAATATGATTATAAAGCCATTGAAGCCGAACGCGCACGGGCATTGGAAGATGAAGCCCGTTTGACTGCAATGCTTGCCCAACATAAAGCATTGCTGGAAAGCGTAACGGCACGGTATGACGCATTGATATTGGAACGGGATAATCTTTCTGAAGCAAAAGAAGGTTATCTGCATACCATTCAGCAAAAAGCAGCCGCACTAGAACAAGGGCGAGAGAAAATCCGTGCCCTTGAAACCGAAGCGGCGGCAAGGGAAACCGCAATCAATCAGCTCCAAACGGAAATTGCAGAAAATATACAGCGCAGTGCATCGCTGCATACCGCTTTAGCTGAAAACCGTACCGAAGCTGCAGCCGAACGCCGTGCATTGGATGATTTGGCACGACTATTCCAGGAAATGGAAGATGGACTTACGAGCGTTGGGCAATCCATACAGGAATTTCAGAAAAATATTGAAGAAAGTACAACTGCTTTGCAAAAAGCAGAAGAACAGGCACAAAGCGGCGATACAGAGGCAGTTCGCCTGCGTGGGCGAATCTCCTCGGCAGCACAGGCACGAATGCAGCTTGAAGGCGATAAAACCGCTGCGGATAAGCGTGCCCAGTCCTGCAATGAGGAAATTTTAAACCTGGAGCGGGAAAAAGCCCGCTTGGAAGCACGTGCCGAACAGCAAAAAGAACGGGAAACACAAATTCTAACAAAAATGTGGGAAAGCTATGAGCTCACGCCAACCCCTGCCGCACAAGTTGCAATAGAAGTACCAGACCCACAGCAGGCACAAAAACGCGCCGGGGAACTGCGCGGACAAATGCGTGCCCTTGGCAATGTCAATTTGGATGCTGTGGATGAATATAATGCTTTAATGGAACGCTTTACCTTTCTCGGCGGACAAAAAGATGACCTGGAAACCGCACAGCGTGAACTTTATAAAGTCATTGAACAACTGACCGATAATATGAAGGAAATTTTTGCAACAGAGTTTGCAAAGCTGAACGAATATTTTGGACAGACTTTTCGGGAAATGTTTGGCGGCGGACACGCGGAGCTGAAACTGGCAGATGCTGCTGATATTCTCAACTGCGGCATTGATATTTTAGTTTCTCCGCCGGGCAAAGCGGTGAAAACCATTACGCTGCTTTCAGGCGGCGAAAAGGCATTTGTTGCAATTGCGCTGCATTTTGCCATACTCAAACTGCGCCCAACTCCATTTAGTGTGCTCGATGAAATCGAAGCCGCGCTGGATGATGTCAATGTGGGGCGGTTTGCCCAATATGTGCGCCGGCTCAGCGATAAAACACAGTTTATTGTGATTACCCATCGCCGTGGCACCATGGAAGCGGCGGATATGCTGTATGGTGTGACCATGCAGGAACAAGGCGTCAGCCGGATGCTGATGCTGAACCTTGCCGAAGCGGAAAAACAGCTTGGCAAAGAACTAAAATAAAAAAATGCAGGTTTGAAACCCTGTAAATCTGTTTATAAAGGAGATATTATGGGACTGTTTGAAAAATTAAAACAAGGGCTGAAAAAAACGACCGAAGCCGTCACACAGCAGTTTGAAGATATCATTGCTTCCTTTGTTGAAGTTGATGACGACCTGCTGGATGAGCTGGAAGAAGCAATGATTCTTTCCGACCTCGGCGCACAGGCTGCCGCCAAAGCCCGCGCAGAACTAAAAAGCCGTGCGCAGCACCAAAAAGTTAATACAGGCTTTGAATTGCGTGCGCTGCTTAAAGAAGTGCTGTCTGATATGATGCTGGAGGACAGCACATTGGATCTTTCCGGTACGCCTGCGGTTGTGCTGATTATTGGTGTCAATGGCGTAGGCAAAACCACATCAATTGGCAAACTTGCCGCACAGTATGTCCGTGAGGGCAAGCGTGTGATGCTGGCAGCGGCAGATACATTCCGTGCCGCAGCGGCAGACCAGCTTGAAATCTGGGCGCAGCGGGCTGGGGCGGAAATTGTACGCCATGGCGAAGGCGCTGACCCGGCAGCTGTGGTCTTTGACGCAATTGCCGCCGCAAAAGCGCGCGGCTGTGATGTGATTATTATTGATACGGCTGGGCGGCTGCATAACAAGGCAAACCTGATGAATGAACTGGCGAAAATTGACCGCATTTTGACAAGGGAACTGCCAAATTCCTCACGGGAAACATTGCTTGTGCTGGATGCCACAACTGGGCAGAATGCTGTACACCAGGCAGAGGAGTTTAACAAAGCGGCTAAGCTTACCGGCATTATCCTGACAAAGCTGGATGGTACCGCGAAAGGCGGCATTGTTGTGGCGATTTCCGCTGGGCTTGGCGTACCGGTGAAGCTGGTCGGCGTTGGCGAAGGCATTGATGATTTGATGGACTTTAACCGCTCTGATTTCCTGGAAGCTTTGCTGCCGCCTATGGCATGACGGATTTTTATCACAATCCCGTAACAGATGCCCATAACCCGGCGTCTTTATGGTACAATAAGAAGGAGAAAAGAATGGCAAGACCAGACCTCAGGCGCAATGACGAAATGCGCAAAGTAAAAATCACCCCCAATTACACCATGTATGCCGAAGGTTCTGTACTCATTGAAATGGGTAATACCAAAGTCATCTGTACTGCCAGTGTAGAAGACAAAGTGCCGCCTTTCCTCGAAGGGCAGGGGCTAGGCTGGGTCACAGCCGAATATGCCATGCTGCCACGGGCAACCAATACTCGTAAAAAACGGGATATCAAATCGCTGAAACTGGATGGACGTTCCAGCGAAATCCAGCGGCTGATTGGGCGTGCCTTGCGGGCAGTGGTTGACCGCGCCGCACTTGGCGAACGTCAGATTACCATTGACTGCGATGTGATACAAGCCGATGGCGGCACGCGCTGCGCCGCGATTACAGGCGGGTTTGTGGCATTGTGGCTGGCGTGCAAAAAGCTGCTGCAAGATGGCGTGATTGAAACCATGCCGCTGACAAATCATGTTTCTGCTGTTTCAGCTGGTATTTTTGAGGATGAAGCGATCCTGGATTTATGCTATGCTGAAGATAGTCATGCGATTGTAGACTGCAATATTGTGATGACAGGTACTGGTGAATTTATTGAAATTCAAGGCACAGGCGAAGGACGTCCATTTACAAAAGAAGAATTAAACAAATTGATTTCCCTTGGCAAAAAGGGCACAGGCAAGCTGTGCCGTGACCAGAAACGGATTACCGGGGAGCTTGGAAAGTAAATGGAATTTATTTTGGCATCGCATAATCAGAAAAAACTGGACGAATTGCGTCAAATCCTTGATGGATTTCATGTCCAAGTTATCCCATTGCCAGCGGGTGCGCCTGAACCTGAAGAAAATGGCAGTACATTTGCAGCAAATGCGCAGATAAAAGCTCATGCGGCGGCAGCATTTACCGGTAAAGCTGCAATCGCAGATGATTCGGGTTTATGTGTGGATGCGCTGGGCGGCGCACCTGGTATTTATTCGGCACGTTATGCCGATGGCACAGATCAAGGGAACAATCAGAAATTATTATGTGAAATGGAAGCCATACCCGATGGGCATCGGCAAGCCCGGTTTATTTGTGCGGTTGCCTGTGTGCTGCCTGATGGGCGGGAATTTACTGTACAGGGCGAATGTGAAGGTGAAATCTTGCGTCAGCTGCATGGCACAGGCGGCTTTGGCTATGACCCGTTGTTTTATGTGCCAACATATGGATGTACTTTTGGCGAACTGCCGCAGCAAATCAAAAATACCATATCCCATCGCGCAAAAGCACTTTCTGCTTTTGCGGAAACGCTAAAATCATATATTCAGGAGTAAAATAATGATGTTAACCAGTAAACAACGCGCTCAGCTTCGCAAGCTGGCAAATCCGCTCGCCGTAACGCTGCATATCGGTAAAGATGGTATCACAGAAGGTGTTGTACGCCAGCTTGATGTGCTGCTGGAAAATCATGAACTTGTCAAAGGCAAAGTACTCGAAAATGCAATGGCTGACCCGCGGACAGTTGCGGAGGCTTTGTGTGAGCAAACCGGCGCGGATGGTGTGCAGGTGATTGGCACAAAATTTGTACTGTACCGGCAGTCTTCTGATCCCGATAAGCGCAGCATTGTTTTGGAGAAATAACCATGCGCACAGGGATTATGGGTGGGACATTTAACCCGCCGCATTATGGCCATTTGCGTGCGGCAGAACACGTGCGGGATGCACTGGAGCTGGACAAGGTGCTGTTCATTCCAACCAGCCTGCCGCCGCATAAAAAAATGCCGGAAGGCTCCGCGACAACCGCACAGCGGTGCAAAATGGTTGAAATGCTGATAGAAGGCTGTTCTTGGGCAAGCCTTAGCACCATTGAAATCAATCGCGGCGGCGCAAGCTATACCATTGACACATTGCGTGAGTTGCATCAGCTTGGGCAATATGGGGATTTATTTCTCATTATGGGCACCGATATGCTGATGATGTTGGACTATGGTTGGCGCAATGCTGCGGAAATCTGCCAGCTTTGCACGCTGGCTGTTGTGGCACGTGAGGCAGGGCAGCAAGAGGCGCTGCAAAAAAAAGCAGAAGAAATCCGGCAGGAATACCATGCCGATGTACAGCTGATCAATTGCCCTGTGGTGGAAATCTCCTCCACCCAGCTGCGCGCGGGGCAGTCGTTGCGGGAAATGGTGCCAGCTTCTGTATATGATTTTATCGAGCAAAACCGATTATACACAAAAAAGAAATATTTTTAAAGTGAAAGGCGGTTTTTTGTTATGTTATGTGATGAAATGATGCGTAAGGAAATCCTTTCCCGGCTGACCGGCTACCGGCTGGAACATACGCTGGGGTGTGAGCGGGCTGCTGTGAAATTAGCCCATCGGTATGGCGCGGATGTGGAAAAATGTGCCTTTGCCGCCATTCTCCATGACATTACAAAAAGACTTTCTCGTGAAGAGCAGTTGTGTTTGTGCGAAAAATACGGTATAATACCCTGTGACGTTGAAATTATTGAGTGGAAAATGCTGCATGGTAAAACGGCTGCCGCAGTAGCTCAGCGCGAATACCAGGCGCCTGCTGATGTTGTCCATGCCATTGCTTGCCATACGACAGGCTGTGCAGATATGTCTTTGCTTGATAAAATCATCTACCTTGCGGACTTTATTGAGGATACACGCGATTTTAAAGGGGTGGAGCCCGCAAGGGCGCTTGCTAAGCAGGATATTGACAAAGCATTGCTATATTGCTTTGATTTTTCACTAAATGACCTGCTCGAACGGGGGAAACTCATACATAAAGACACGTGTGAAGCGCGCAACTGGCTGATTAAGCAGGGGGCTGTGCGTGCATAACGGTGCGTTGATTCAGGAGGCAGTAAAACATGAAAATTTTTGGCGGCGGTGGGTCCCGGCAGTCGCGCGGGACGGGGAAGCCAAAGAAACAAGCCCAATATAAACGGGCAAAAGCGCCACTCGCAATTTGGAAGAAAATACTTATCTCTATCCTCGTTGTCCTGATTGCTGTGGTGACAGCAGGCGGGATCTGGCTGGCAACCAATGTGAGACCACCCAGTTTAGCGGTTGAAAACCCAATGAAAGACCATACCAATGACCATACTATCAATGACACTGAAAATGGCGATCAGATGAACATTGATCTCAATATGGGTGACCGTATTGATGATTTCTTTACATTTGTGGTTTGCGCAACCGATATTGATGAAACTCGTACCGATAATATCATGGTGGTTGCATTTGATACCAAAAAGCATACAGTTAATGTGATGAATATCCCGCGTGATACCATGTCAAATGTCAATAAATCTGGTGCAAACCGTAAAATCAATGCTGCCTATGGCACAAAAGCTGGTATTGAACAAACCAAAAAGCAAATTAAACAGGTAATGGGTTTTACCCCAGATAAATTTATTGTTGTGAACTTTAATGGCATTGCTGAAATTGTGGATGTCATTGGTGGGGTAGATTATGATATCCCGTTCCCAATGATGTATAAAGATCCGGCGCAAAAACTGGAAATCAATTTCCCTGTGGCAGGTCCACGTCATTTGAATGGGGAGGAAGTCGTTGAGTTCCTGCGCTGGCGTAAAAATGGCACTGGCTACACCCAGTATGTCCCAGAGGAATATAAAAACGGTGATGAATCCCGTATTGATAAACAGCAGGAGTTCCTCAAATACTTAGCAAAAGAAGTGCTGACGCTAAAAAATGCTGTCAATGTCAAGGGGATTGCAGATGCGGTGTTCCGCAATGTCAAAACTGATATCACAGCAGGCGAAATGCTTTGGCTGGCAGGGCAGGCGTTCCAGGTGGATACGGCAACCGGCATTAATATGTTTACATTGCCAGGGTATTCGGCAATGAGCACGGCTGGCAGCAGTTCGGAAGAATTGTCCTTCTATTTTGTCAGTGAAAGCAAAGCGCTTGAAATGATTAACGAATATTTTAACCCATATGATAAGCAAATCACCAATTTAGATGTCGTTTCTGGTCCAACAAAGAGTTCATCTTCCGGCAAGTCAAGCAGCAAGCGTTACAGTGACGATGATGATGACGATGACAGCAGCAGCCGGCGTACAACATCATCTTCTAACAAAACCACCAATAGCAAAAATAATGATGACGACGATGATGATGACGATGACCGTCAGACAACGTCGCGCCCATCCAGTGGCGGCAGTTCAGGCGGCAGCAGCAATCGTAACGACCCTGATGACGATGATGATGACCATTCATCATCCCGCCCATCTAGCGGCGGCAGTTCGGGTGGCAGCTCCGGTGGCAGTTCGGGTGGCAGTTCGGGTGGCAGCTCCGGCGGCAGTTCAGGTGGCAGCTCCGGCGGCAGTTCAGGTGGCAGCTCCGGCGGCAGTTCAGGTGGTAGTTCCGGCGGCAGTTCTGGTGGCAGTAGCGGTGGCAGTTCGGGCGGCGGCGAATCTGGCGGCAGCGGCGGCGGTGAATCTGGCGGCGGTTCCGAATCAGAAGCGCCATCCCCTTCGGTAGACCCAGAAGCATAAATTTTTTGATACTTGATAAAAGGAGCGTTAGTTTATGGACGCAAAACAACTTGTAAAATATGTTTGCGAAGCCCTGCTCGAACGCAAAGGGCAGGATATTCAAGTGCTGCATATTGAGGAGCTGACAACATTGGCAGAATATTTTGTCATCTGTTCGGCAACCTCCACAACCCAGGTAAAAGCACTCGCGGATAGTGTCGAATTCCATCTCAAGAATGACCATGACATTATGCCGCACCATGTGGAGGGCTTTGAGTCCTCCTCGTGGATACTGCTGGATTATGGCAGCACACTGGTGCATATTTTCCTGCCGGAAACTCGTGATTTTTACCGGCTGGAAAACCTGTGGAAAGATGGCGAGAACATCCCGCTGTCAGACCTTGGAATCAATGTCCAAAGCAATTGAAAAAAGGGCACATTGCCCTGATTAACGCAATATCTTAGTTTGGGGGAAATACCATTGATAAAATACGAACATAAACCGATTGAAAAGAAATGGCAGGATATCTGGGATGAAAAAGGATGTTTTGTCGCACCACAGGACTTTACCCGCCCGAAATTTTATGCGCTGGTGGAGTTTCCATATCCATCTGGGCAGGGGCTTCATGTCGGGCATCCGCGGTCTTATACCGCACTGGATATCGTTGCACGCAAAAAACGGATGCAGGGCTTTAATGTGCTCTATCCCATGGGATGGGACGCGTTTGGTCTGCCTACCGAGAATTTTGCGATTAAAAATCATATCCATCCGGCAGAAGTCACAAAGAAAAATATTGAACGTTTTAAAGCCCAGTTAAAAGCCCTTGGGCTGTCTTTTGACTGGTCGCGTGAGGTCAACACCACTGACCCGAACTACTATAAATGGACACAATGGATTTTCCTTCAGCTATTCAAAAAAGGCTTAGCATATAAAAAGGAGATGAATGTTAACTGGTGTACGTCCTGCAAATGTGTGCTTGCCAATGAAGAAGTGGTAAACGGTGTTTGCGAACGCTGTGGCAGTGAAGTTGTCCATAAAACCAAAAGCCAATGGATGCTGAAAATTACCGAATATGCGCAGCGTTTAATTGATGATTTGGATGACCTTGACTATATTGAACGGGTAAAAATCCAGCAGAAAAACTGGATTGGCCGTTCCACAGGCGCGGAAGTGGATTTCAAAACCACAGAAGGTGATATTTTAACCATCTTTACAACACGCCCGGATACCTTGTTCGGCGCAACATATATGGTCATTTCGCCTGAACACCCAATGGTGGAAGCTTGGTCGGATAAACTGAAAAACATTGACGCTGTACGCGCTTACCGTGAAGAAGCTGCCCGGAAATCTGATTTTGAACGCACAGAGCTCAATAAAGATAAAACTGGCGTCCAGTTGGATGGCGTTGCCGCAATTAACCCTGTAAACGGCAGGGAAATCCCGATTTTTGTTTCTGACTATGTGCTGATGGGCTATGGTACTGGCGCAATTATGGCAGTTCCTGCTCATGACAGCCGTGACTGGGAATTTGCCAAGAAATTTGGTTGTGAAATTATCGAAGTCGTTTCCGGTGGTGAGGATGTGCAGAAAGCTGCCTTTACTGCCAAGGATGAAACTGGTATTATGGTCAATTCTGATTTCCTTGATGGCAAAACCGTGAAGGATGCCATTCCAGTTATGATACAATGGCTGGAGGAAAAAGGGATTGGACGCGCAAAAGTGCAGTATAAATTACGTGACTGGGTATTTTCCCGCCAGCGTTATTGGGGGGAACCCATCCCGCTTATCTGGTGTGATCAGTGCGGTTGGGTGCCGGTGCCGGAAGAACAGCTCCCGTTAACGCTGCCCAATGTGGAATCATATGAACCAACCGAAAATGGGGAATCCCCACTTGCCAAAATGACCGATTGGGTGAATACAACCTGTCCGCATTGCGGCGCACCCGCAAAGCGTGAAACCGATACCATGCCGCAATGGGCTGGGTCATCCTGGTATTTCCTGCGCTATATGGATCCGCATAACGAAAATGCGATTGCTTCTAAAGAAGCGCTGGCATATTGGTCGCCAATTGACTGGTATAATGGCGGTATGGAACATACCACCTTGCATTTGCTGTACTCCCGGTTCTGGCACAAGTTCCTTTATGATATCGGCGTGGTGCCAACCAAAGAACCTTATGCAAAACGTACCAGCCATGGTATGATCCTCGGCGAAAATGGCGAAAAAATGTCAAAATCCCGCGGAAATGTGGTCAATCCTGATGAAATTGTGGAAACCTATGGTGCGGATACCATGCGCTTGTATGAAATGTTCATCGGCGATTTTGAAAAAGCTGCGCCATGGTCGCCAAAATCAATCAAAGGCTGCCGCCGTTTCCTGGAGCGCGTTTGGAACCTGCTCGACCAGGTGCAGCAAGGGGATGCTTATTCGCCACAGCATGAAGTGCTGATGCACCGCACCATTAAAAAAGTCGGCGAAGATATTGAAAACCTGAAAGCAAATACCGCAATTGCTGCCCTTATGACAATGGTAAATGCTTTTTATGAAAAAGGCATCAACCGTGCGGAATATAAGACATTGCTGACGCTGGTCAACCCATTTGCGCCGCATATCACCGAGGAACTATGGAGCCAGCTTGGGGAAACATCTATTTTGTCACTGCAGGCTTGGCCCGCATATGATGATGCGAAAACCATAGAGGATTCTGTGGAAATCGGCGTGCAGGTCAATGGCAAATTGCGCGCAACCATTCAGCTGCCCGTTGATTGTGAACAGCAGCTTGCAATTGATACCGCGCTGGCAGATGAGAAAATCAAAAAGCTGGTAGAAGGCAAGAATATCATCAAAACAATCGTGGTGAAAAATAAGATTGTGAATTTGGTTGTCAAGTAAAATCAAACTGCCGCCTTGATGGAAGGCAAACGAACAAAGGCACAAACTTACGGAAAGAAAAAACTTGACAAAACTGCCCCTATGGGAGTATAATAATCTTACGGTCTTATAACGGTAAATTGTGTTTGCGCAAAAGCCGTGAAAAGCCGTGCTTTTAAGCGTCCCGGTAAAGGGTCGCGCGGAGGGAGGGAAAACGATGTCGGAAGTCCGCGTAAAGGAAAATGAATCCTTAGACAGTGCGCTGAGAAGATTTAAGCGTTCCTGTGCGAAGGCGGGTGTGCTTTCCGAGCTCCGCAAACGTGAGCATTATGAAAGCCCGAGCGTAAAGCGCCGCAAGAAATCTGAGGCTGCTCGCGCAAAAAAACGCAAGTACAAATAATCAAATTCAAAACGCCGCAGGGTTTTGCTTGAAAAAACCCTCCGGCGTTTGTTTTTTTGCCGCAATTTGTATTGTTCACAATTCCTTGAAGAATCTTTCATAAATCATACACAAGATGGACACAAAGATGCGGTATGATAAATATAGTTCAAACAGGGATTCCCCCTCCCTGAATGAACACTCCTTTTACCCCCTCTTTTTCATTTACTGCCTTACGGCAGTAAGGGGGAGATGTCCCCTTTTTCTCCCCCTGTTTACCACTCTTTTTTACCAAAACGGAAACGTCCGGATTCCCCCTCCGGACGTTTTTGTTTTCCCTTAAAATAGGATATGCAGCAAAATGACAAGCCCTAAGCCTGGAAGCCCCAACAGCCCAGTCAGTGCAACCGTTATTACATTGATGGATAAGGTCAGCCCGATAAAAGAACCGAAAATACCGGCGATAACCAGCCCGATGAAGCCAAAACAGGTGTTGATGGCAAATTTTACGCCCCAGCGCACAGGCGCGCAGAGCGCGCCAAGCGCCAGCAGGATAAGCAGCCCTAACACCACATAAACAAGAATTGCAGCCGGGTCCATGTTCCCCCACCTCCTGCAATATGTATATGCAGGGACGGGCAGGGACATACCTTTTTTAGCGCGGAAAGCAAAGGTTCCATATCATCTTGCAGTACACATTTTCCGAGGGATTGGAACCAGCATGAAAAACAGCCTTTGCAATGATGGATTTGGTAGTCACATAGCTGATAATATATGGGTTCAGCGCCGACTTGCGCGGCGTCACGTAAAAATGCGGTTAGCATACGGTTGGTTGCGCTATTCAGCCCAGCAGGGCTGCCATTAAACGCGATAAATTTCATAAGAAAACACCTCCTTTGTTTTTGATTGTATCATGGATATGCGCTTAAAATAACTAACGTTCCGTTGAGAATCAAAGCGTTTGTTTTTGAAAGAATACAGCGGATTTATGCGGAAGCAGGATTTTTATTTGACGGATACCGAATATGTTGGTATAATAGGGGCAATTGCAATTAAACTGGAGAGGTATTGAATGAGTAAACCCAAAACGGAATATGGCAACGAAAGCATATCCTCCTTGAAAGGCGCTGACCGCGTCCGCAAACGCCCAGGCGTTATTTTTGGGTCAGATGGGCTGGAAGGCTGTGAACACGCCGTATTTGAAATTTTATCGAACTCGATTGATGAAGCCCGTGAGGGCTATGGCAGTGAAATTATTGTCACCCGCTATCAGGATGGCTCGATTGAAGTCGCTGATTCTGGGCGCGGAATTCCCATTGAATGGAATGACAGCGAAAAACGCTATAACTGGGAACTTGTCTTCTGTGAGCTGTATGCGGGCGGCAAATATAAAAATAATGAAGGTGAAAATTATGAATTTTCACTTGGGCTTAATGGCCTTGGCACTTGCGCAACCCAATATGCGTCAGAATATATGGATGTCACGGTGACACGTGACGGCTTTGCGTATAGCCTGCATTTTGAAAAAGGTGAGAATAAAACAGGAAATGCAGATGGTTTCCTAAAAAAGAAATCCACAGCACGCCATACAGGGACACAAATCCGCTGGCGCCCAGATTTAGATGTTTTTACAGATATCAATATCCCATTGGAATATTTCCGGGATATCCTTAAACGGCAGGCAGTGGTCAACCAAAAACTGAAATTTGTGTTGCGCAACCAGCAAGGCAGTGCATTTGAAACCGAAGAATTTTGTTATGAAAATGGTATTTCGGATTATGTCACAGAATTGGCAGGCGAAACACCGCTGACTGGTGTACAGTTTTTGGAATCTGAACGGTGGGGACGTGACCGTGCGGATAAGCCAGAATATAAAGCAAAATTAAGCTGTGCATTTTGCTTTTCTTCTACCGCCAGCCGGACAGAATATTATCATAATTCGTCATGGCTGGAACATGGCGGCGCGCCGGATAAGGCAGTCCGATCCGCGTTTGTTTCCGCGATTGATGCCTATTTGAAACAGATTGGCAAATATCAGAAGAATGAAAGCAAGATTTCCTTCCAGGATGTATTCGATTCACTGGTATTGGTGACAAACTGTTTTTCTACCTATACGTCCTATGAAAATCAGACCAAAAAATCAATTACCAATAAGTTCATTCAGGAAGCGATGACCGATTTTCTGAAACAAGGGTTAGAGGTTTATTTTATTGAAAATAAAGCCGAAGCCGATAAAATTGCGGAACAAATTTTAATCAATAAGCGAAGCCGGGAACAGGCGGAAAAGGCACGTCTGAATATTAAGAAAAAGCTGTCTGGAAATATTGATGTGGCAAACCGTGTGCAGAAATTTGTCGACTGCCGCACCAAAGATGTGACCCGCAGGGAACTATACATTGTGGAAGGTGATTCCGCGCTTGGCTCAGTAAAACAAGGGCGTGACGCGGAATTTCAAGCGATTATGCCGGTGCGCGGCAAGATCCTCAATTGCCTGAAAGCAGATTATGACAAGATTTTCAAAAATGATATCATTACCGATTTGCTGAAGGTACTTGGCTGTGGTGTCGAAGTCCAGACAAAAGCCAGCAAGGATATGTCAGCCTTTGATTTGGGCAGCTTGCGCTGGAATAAAGTCATTATTTGCACCGATGCCGATGTGGATGGGTTCCAGATTCGTACCCTGATTTTAACCATGCTTTATCGCCTGACGCCGACCCTTATTGAGAAAGGATATGTTTATATCGCGGAATCCCCGCTGTATGAAATCGAATACAAAGGCAAAAGTTATTTTGCCTTTGATGAAACTGAAAAAGCTGCTGTTTTGCAAAAACTTGCCGGCAAAAAAGTGCTCATCCAGCGGTCTAAAGGACTTGGCGAAAATGAAGCCGAAATGATGTGGGAAACCACCATGGACCCGGCTTCCCGCCGGTTGATCCGAGTGGAACCTGAAGATGCCCGCGCAACAAGTGATATGTTTGATTTACTGCTGGGGGATAACTTGGCAGGGCGTAAAGAATATATCGCTGAAAATGGGCATGAATATCTTGAACTTGCAGATATATCTTAAGTAGGAGGCATTCAGCGTGCCGAAGAAAAAACAAAAAGAATCCGAGCGTCCGGTGCGGCCGCCGCTGGAGCCAATGCCCCAGCCGATTACCGATACACTGCGGAAAAATTATATGCCGTATGCAATGAGTGTGATTGTGTCGCGTGCGATACCGGAAATTGACGGTTTTAAGCCGTCCCATCGGAAACTGTTATATACAATGTATAAAATGGGACTGCTAAACGGCAACCGTACCAAATCTGCCAATATCGTTGGGCAGACCATGAAGCTGAACCCTCATGGTGATGGTGCAATTTACGAAACGATGGTGCGCCTGACCCGCGGTAATGAAGCCCTTTTGACCCCGTTTGTTGATTCAAAAGGCAATTTTGGCAAGGCATATTCGCGGGATATGGCATATGCGGCTTCCCGTTATACCGAAGCCAAGCTGGAAAGCATTTGTCAGGAACTGTTCCGCGATATTGATGCTGATGCAGTCGATTTTGTGGATAACTATGATGGGGAACTGAAAGAGCCAACCTTGTTACCGACGACGTTCCCAAATATTTTGGTTTCTGCCAATACAGGTATTGCCGTTGGCATGGCGTCTAACTTCTGTGGGTTTAACCTGCATGAAGTTTGTCGCACAGCCATTGCATACATCAAAAACCCAAATCATGATATTTTATCAACTTTACCTGCGCCCGATTTCCCAACCGGCGGCGAAATTATTTTCGATGAAGCCGAAATGCGGAAAATCTATGCCACAGGGCGTGGTTCCTTTAAGGTGCGCGCAAAATGGCAGTATCTAAAAAAGGAAAACCTGATTGAAATTACCCAGATCCCATATACCACAACCATTGAAGCTATTATGGATAAAACTGCTGATTTGGTTAAAGGTGGGAAAATACGTGAAATTGCGGATATTCGCGATGAAACAGACCTTTCTGGTCTCAAAATCGCGATTGATTTGAAACGCGGAACTGATCCTGAAAAGCTGATGGACAGGCTGTTCCATCAGACACCGCTGATGGATTCATTTTCTTGTAATTTTAATGTGCTCATCAACGGGATGCCGCGGGTGTTGGGTGTGGCAGGGCTGCTGGAAGAATGGACGGCATGGCGTACGGAATCTGTCCGCCGCCGTGTGTTCTTTGACCTGGGCAAGAAAAAAGACAGGCTGCATTTGCTGCTTGGTTTAAAAGCGATTTTGCTGGATATTGACCGCGCCATAAAAATTATCCGTGATACAGAAATGGACAGCGAAGTTATCCCCAACCTGATGATTGGGTTTGGGATTGATGAAAAACAGGCTGAATATGTTGCGGAAATCCGTTTGCGGAATATTAACCGGGAATATATCCTCAAACGTACACAGGAAACCGAAACACTTGAAAAGGAAATTGCACGGCTGGAAGATATCCTTGCCAGCAAAACCAAATTACGCAATATTATTATCAAGGAATTGGAAGCTGTGGTGAAAAAATATCCTGCACCACGCCATTCAGAAATTATTTATGCCGAGGAACTCAAACCCTTTGATGAGGATGACCATATTGAAGATTATCCGGTGCTGGTATTTATGACAAAAGAAGGTTATTTCAAAAAAATTACCCCTGCGTCATGGCGTATGTCATCAGAGCATAAACTCAAGGATGGTGATGCGGTGGTATGGGAAACAGAAACATCCAACAAACAGGATATTATTTTCTTTACTGATAAGCAGCAGGCATATAAGGCGCGGCTTTATGATTTTGATGATACCAAAGCATCTGTACTTGGCGATTATTTGCCGCAGAAACTCGGTATGGATGAAGGGGAAACCCCGATTTATGCGATGCTGCCTGGGGATTACAAAGGTATGATGGCCATCGTGTTCCAAAATGGCAAGGCAGCACGGTTTTCCATTGAATCCTTCGAAACCAAAACCAACCGCCGTCGCTTGACAAATGCATATTCAGATAAATCGCCCGCTGTTGCATTTTTCCATCCATTGGATGAAGAAACGGAACTGACGGTCTTTTCGACTTCGCCACAGGGCAGAAGGGCACTTACATTCCGCGCGGGGATGCTGGATATCAAAAGCACCCGCGGGGCGCAGGGTTCACAGGTGGTCATACTGCGCGGCAGTCATACCGTAACTGGCGCGTGCAGGGCAGATGAAGCAAAACTCAGCGACCCTGCACGGTATCGCTGCCGGGAGATCCCATCTATCGGTATTTTGCTGCGGGATGAGGATTTGCCCGAAAGCCAACTGACATTATAACCTGGGGTTTGCTGAAAACCCTGAAAATGTATCCTAAGCAAAGGATGCAATGAAACTTTTACAAAAAGCTTTATTGCTTGATGATAATTTGTGTGTTACAATTTTTATATAGGTTTCGCCCGGATGCCTGCGAATGTATCCCGGTTATAGAAACCTGTATGCAGGCGGAACCCACACCTGCATCAGCAGAGAGTTACAGGAAATTAAAGGGGTGCAGCTATGCCACTGAGGAAAAAGATATTGGTTGTAGAAGACAATATGTTCAACCGAGAAATCTTAAGCGAGATCCTTTCCTCGTCTTATCAGGTGCTCCAGGCAGAAAATGGTCAGGAAGCGCTGGATGTGCTGGGGCAATATGGAGAGGAAATTTCACTCATTTTGCTGGATATTATCATGCCTATCATGGATGGGTATACGTTCTTGTCTATTGCAAAAGAAGATCCCGTATTTTCATCTATCCCGGTGATTGTTGCCACGCAAAGCGATGGGGAATCGGATGAAGTCGCCGCGCTTGCGCATGGTGCAACCGATTTTGTAACAAAACCCTATAAGCCGCAGATTATCCTGCACCGTGTTGCCAGCATTATTCATTTGCGTGAAACCGCATCAATGATTAACCTGCTGCAATATGACCGGCTGACGGGTATTTATAGCAAGGGCTTCTTTTATCAGAAAGCAGCTGACTTGCTTCGTCAGAATCCAGAAACACAATATGATGTCCTTTGCTCTAACGTTGAGCATTTTAAGCTGATTAATGATGTTTTCGGTACACAGACCGGCGATTTGCTGTTGTGCCGCATTGCTGATATTTATCAGCGCATGGCAAAAGAACATGGCGGCATTTGTGGGCGGCTGAATACAGACCGCTTTGTCTGTGTGCTTGAACACGCGGAATATACAGATGCAATGTTTGAGGCGATTGTTGAAGAACTCAGCCAACAGGTAAACGCAGGCAAACTGTCGCTGAAATGGGGGCTTTATGGCGTTGAGGACCGCAGCCTGCCCATTGAACAAATTTGTGACCGTGCGCTGCTCGCTGAACAAAGCATTAAAGGGCAATATAATAAAAACTTTGCTTGGTACGACAACAAGCTGCGCAGCAAGCTGCTGCATGACCAGATGATGACTGACTGCATGGAAACCGCATTGCTGGAAAATCAGTTCCAGGTTTATTTGCAGCCCAAATACCGCATTAAAGATGAAACCCTTGCAGGTGCGGAAGCATTGGTGCGCTGGATTCATCCGGAATGGGGATTCCAGTCCCCAGGGGTGTTTATCCCGCTGTTTGAACAGAATGGGTTCATTACCCGCCTTGACCAATATATGTGGGACAGTACCTGCGCAATTTTGCGCGAATGGATGGATAAAGGATATGAACCTGTTCCAGTTTCGGTGAATGTTTCCCGTGCGGATATCTATAATGTCGATTTGCCCAATATTTTAAGCGGCATTATTGAAAAATATAATCTCTCCCCAGCACAACTGCATTTGGAAATTACAGAGAGCGCATATACCGAAAATCCTTCTCAAATTATCAATACGGTAACAGAACTGCGCCGCCGTGGATTTATCATTGAAATGGATGACTTCGGAAGCGGATATTCTTCGCTGAATATGTTTAATGATTTGCCAATTGATATTCTAAAGCTGGATATGAAGTTCATCCAGAGTGAAACCACAAAACCAAGCACCCGCGGTATTTTGCAGTTTATCATCTCGCTTGCTCAGTGGATGAATTTGAGTGTTGTGGCAGAGGGTGTGGAAACCCGTGAACAGCTTGACCGTTTGCGCAGTATTGGCTGCGATTATGTGCAGGGATATTATTTTGCAAAACCAATGCCATGGAAAGAATTTGCCAGCCTCTTTGCTCATGACCAGCAGGATCAGGCACAGGCACACGAGAATAAACAGCGCTATTGTGCGGAGGATATGAACCATATTTTGCTTATTGCGGATGAGGATAGTCATTACCGTGCCAGCGTCCGCGCTGAACTGGAAGATACATATGACATTGTGGAAATGCCGGATGGCGGTGAACTCATTCCATATGTCACCCAAAACAGACACCGGGTTGCAGCAATCCTGCTTAGCCTGACGCTGCCGGAAGCAGATAGCTTTGCATTGTTGTCTCAACTCAAACGCGAACATATTACATGGGATATCCCCGTGTTGGCAACTGGTTTGCAGGATGAAGTTTCGGAAGGGCGTGCGCTGGAGCTCGGCGCAGAAGACTTTATTGCAAAGCCGCACTGGATGCGTTCTTTGGCGCGGCGGCTGCAGCGGGCATCCATGATTGCAGGGCATCAGCACCAGCAAAAGGACTGCTGGCAGGATATGTCCTGCCAGGATTACCAAACCGGTGTACTCAACCGTCATGGACTGGAAGTTTCCATGGATTGGGTGGAGCATCAGCGGGCATCGGTTGCGGTCTATATGTTCGCGCTGGATGAAGCAACATCAGAGGATGCTGTGTTAGCAGAATTTGGTCAGCTTCTCAACAAGCAAACTCGGAAAGATGATGTTGTTGCCCATATCAGCGAAGGGGAATTTGTGGTTGCTATCAAATCCATTGCCTCTCCAGAAGCCGCGTTGGAGCGCGGGCAGCATATCTGTGCGGCAATTCGACAGATAGAACCCAGGTTGTCTTGTTCAGCCGGTGTGACCATTATGCAGTCTGGACATGAAGTGCTTGCAGAAGCAATCCTGCGCGCAGGCAAAGCCTTGCGCCATGCGCAGGATGCGCAGCAAAGCAGTTGTTCTATGTGTTACATAGATGATTAAAATAATAAAATCCCCTGTGTGGCTCGTTTCTGGGTGCAGCACAGGGGGTTTTTTTATGAGGTGTGTATTTTCAGCGAAGAAGACACTTAAAGATATATTGGTATTGAAATCTAAGCAACTGATATTTGTACTGGTGCAGTGTGATGGTTTATGATATAAAAGCCGCACGCATTTTTGCTAAGGTGCTTACTTGATATTTGTTTTTCGATTTATGAAACTGTTACAACTTGGTGGTTACTGTTTTCTCCTTCAGCCGCTTGGGTGTGTCCAAAGCTACGAGGTTTCCGCTCACAATAAATGCAACCCGGTCACACAGCAGGTCAGCATCCACCATGTTGTGGGTAGTAACAAATACCGTCGTCTCCTTTTTGCGCTCCTGCTCGATGATTTTTCGGAACAGCATTCCGCCGCTGCTCCCTGGGATAGAACGAAGCGAAATAGTTTAGATTATCAATAGCGCTCAAATTGATATACAGATAGGGAAACTCAAATAAAACGCCGACCTTTTGGAAAATTCCAGTCTGTGGATGGTGGAGATGTCCTGTCCGAATAAAGAAACTTTACCGCCACAATCATTCGTCATCACTCCATTTCTCATGCTGGCACTTGCTCCACCACTTCATAAACTTGACCTTGAAGGGGATAGAGATAATCAGCACAGCTATAATTACCAGCCACCAGTACCATTGCAAACCAAAGAATATAAAAAGAACCCTCCTTTTTTGTGATAAGGAGAGTTTAGGGATGCGGTGTGAAATTGATGTGATGCCGCTGTGAAATTACTCCATGGCAGGGATAGAGAAATAGTTGTGATAATTTTTACGAATTATCGGAAATATTCATATTATAATTGCATTTATGGGCACAACGAAATTTGATATATCATAATACAGGTCATATTCTTGCTATAAACAACAATATGACACTACATTAATCCCTTTTCAGCGTTTTTCTTTAGGGAAGTCGCAGTTTTTATGTCTGCAAAGCTACATGATAGAATATTGATTTTTAGAGAATAGTAGGCAGATAAAATACAATTCGACATATTTTTTTGAATACTTGACCAGCATTCGCGCTTATTGTATAATTAATTGGAGATAATACCATGAAAAAGTATATATAGGGGGAATTTTGTTCGTCTTGTTACGCTGACAGCGTTCAAAATGCAGAGAAGAGATTAGATTTATCCGATTGATTGATGAATTATTTTCAATAATAGACAAAATTGGAATGACGAAAAGAAAGGATGTGTCAAATGCACGAAAAGCAATATCAGATAGCAATGGGAGGTTTGCTCCATGATATTGGGAAAATTGTATATCGTACAGGCGATAGGCGCAGCCATACGGAAAGCGGATATACGTTTTTGCAGCAAACTGGCATTGTCGACTGTACCATTTTACAACAAGTTCGTTTTCACCATGGAAAAAACCTGAAGCAAGCATCGCTTCCGAAGGATTCGCTTGCATATATCACCTATATTGCAGATAATATCGCTTCTGCAGCAGACCGTCGTGAAGCAGAAGAACCGGAATATGGTTTTTCTCGGGAAGAACCGCAGGATAGCATTTTTAACCGTTTGAATGGCAATGACGGCAAATGTAAATATGCCCCCAAGTTGCTGACAGAAGAAATAAATTTTCCAACTGAACGGCCAGCCGCTTATGATAAACATTTTTATTTGCAATGTTTAACTTCTATCCAGCATAATCTTCGGGGCATTTGTTTAAATGACCGGTATCTCAATTCGCTTTTGGATATCTTGGAAGCAAACCTGACCTATGTGCCATCTTCCACTTCAAGGAAGGAAACGGCAGATATTTCTCTTTTTGACCATAGTAAAATGACGGCTGCAATTGGATGTTGTATTTGGGAATATCTTAATGAAAAGGGCGTTTCGGATTATAAAACGGAATTGTATAAAGCTGCAGAGCAGTTTTACGATAAAAAAGTGTTCTTGTTATATAGCATCGATCTTTCTGGCATTCAGGATTTCATTTATACGATTACCAGCGATGGTGCATTAAAAGCGCTTCGTGCCCGGTCATTTTATCTGGAACTGCTGATGGAACATTTGGTTGATACACTGCTGCATCAGGTTGGGTTATCCCGTGCAAATTGCATTTATACCGGCGGTGGACATTCTTATTTATTGCTTGCCAATACAAACGCAACAAAAGCACAGATTCAGCAATTCGAAGAAGATACGAATACATGGATGCTGCAAACCTTTGGAACTGCATTATATTTAGCAGGCGGCTATGCGCCATGTTCGGCCAATGATTTGAGCAATAAGCCCAATGACAGTTATCGGAAAGTTTTTCGGCAGGTTTCCACAGAAATTTCGTCCCGTAAACTGCACCGTTATTCTGCTGCGCAAATTGTTGCATTAACGATGGCGGCTGGGCGGGATAACTTACGGGAATGCGCACTTTGTCACCGTACAGACAGACTGACAGATGATGAAAAATGTGCTGTCTGCGCAGGGTTGGAGACTTTTTCAAAGCAAATACAAACAAAACAATTCTTTGCTGTCACCAAAACACAGGACAAAACAACTTGTCTGCCTTTGCCAGACGGATGCTTCCTTTCCGCTGAAACAGAAAGCGGCTTAAAGCAGCGTATGAAACAGGATGGCGGATATCAGCATAGTTACGCGAAAAATGACTTTTATACTGGGCAGGAAATTGCAACAAAAGTATGGGTTGGCGATTATCAGAATGGGGATAGCTTTCAGCAGCTGGCACAAGGCGCCGAGGGCATCCGCAGGCTTGCGGTTTTGCGCGGCGATATTGATAACCTGGGTCAGGCGTTTGTGCAGGGTTTTGAAAGTGAAAAATATGGACAGCGGTATGTTGCGCTGTCCCGTACCGCAACATTTTCAAGAAGCTTGTCTTTGTTTTTTAAACGGCACATCAATGGAATTCTCCGGAAAGGAAAATATTCCCTAACAGACCGTGATGGTTCAAACCGTATTGCAACCATTGTTTATTCCGGCGGCGATGATGTGTTTATTATTGGCGCATGGTCTGATATCGTTGGCTTTGCAGTCGACTTGTATGAAAGCTTGACGATGTTCGCACAAAAAAAGCTGACGATTTCAGCGGGGATTGGGATATATCCGGAGAAATATCCGGTTTCCGCAATGGCAAAACAAACCGGTGAACTGGAGGATTTATCAAAATCATATCCTGGGAAAAATGCTGTTACGTTGTTTGATGCAGGAAATACATATTCTTGGGAAACTTTTATCAACCATGTGTTGGAAGAAAAATATATGCTGATCTATGATTTTTTTTCATCTATGAAAGCATACCCAGAACCATCAAATGAAGATGGGGAAACTGCGAATTTGTATGGAAAGTCATTCCTGTATCGGCTGCTGGAACTGATGCGCGAATATCACAAGCAAGGCAGCAAAATCAATTTAGCACGGTACGCATACCTGTTGGCGCGGATGCAGCCAGAGGAAAACGCGCCGGAGGCGCATAAAGCATTGTATCATAAATTTTCCAGCAAAATGTATGAATGGATGAAGGATGCGGAACAATGCCGGCAGGCAATTACCGCAATTTATATGTATGTCTATACAATCCGTGAAGGAGGAACCATAGATGAAGATTAACCAGCATAATTATGTGGATGAGGCAGAAAAGGTAATAAAAGGAATTATGTCAATGGACAAGCAAGGCAAAATGAAGATGACGACTTCCAAGATTCGTAATCTGCTGGCAATGACTGCAGAGCTGAAAACTGATGTGCAGCACAGCCGGGAAGATACGCTGAATGCGGATATACAAAGCCGTGTGCAGTATCTGAAAATGCGGATTGCATATGAAGCGGGGCGTGAAAAGGCTGTAAAGAATTTTGTGGAAAAAGCGAGTCTGCTTGCGTGCATTTCAGAAGTGGGGCAGAAAAAAGAAAATCTGCTTCTGTTTTGCAATTATATGGAGGCATTAACGGCTTATCACAAATATTATATCGAAGAATAGAACTGATGGAGGAAAAATTTATGTATGCAAAATTAGAAATCACTGGAACGCTTGAAGTTTTGACAGGAATGCATATTGGTGCGTCTTCTGCATTTGCAGCGATTGGCGCTGTGGATTTACCCGTTATCCGGGATACATTGAGTGACCGTCCGATGATTCCGGGCAGCAGCCTGAAAGGCAAGCTGCGCGCTTTGCTTGCGCTGCAATATAACAAAAACCCATTAACAACCGTAGAAAATGATAACCCACATATTTTGCGCCTGTTTGGCAGCGCAAAGAAAAACCAGGTGCAGCGCAGCCGCTTGCTGTTCCGGGATATGATATGGTCAGATGCCAGCGTGGAAGAATTGCGCGCCGTTGGGCTGTATGCTGCAACCGAAGTAAAATTTGAAAATACGATTAATCGTTTGACAGCTGTTGCAAATCCTCGCCAGATTGAGCGGGTAATCCGTGGATGTAAATTTGATGTGAATATCCTTTACAATGCAGTGGAATTAAATGATTTGACAGAAGATATCTCCCTGCTGGCAGAAGGGATGCACTTGCTAAAATATGATTACTTGGGCGGGCATGGTTCTCGTGGCTATGGCAAAGTGAAATTTTCTGGGTTGAAGCTCCACCTAGCAGCAGGTAAAATCCCATCTGAATTGCTGCAAAAATGTCAGGTATCATTGGATGGGGTGTAACGATGCAGTTTATGATTTATCGCCTGACATTCCCTGTGGGCGCTCACTTTGGCGCGGGCGCGCTGTGGGATGGTATGAGCACCTTGCCTGCGGATACATTCTTTTCTGCTTTATGTCAAGAAGCCATTGATTATGGCGGGCAGGCAGAAGTGAATATGCTAGTTGATGCTGTACAGCGAGGAGATTTCAGGGTGAGTGATTTATTTCCATTCATCGGGGATGAACTCTATTTGCCAAAACCATTCTATCCGGTTGCTGCTGAACAGGAAGGCAATTCGATTATCAAAAAGAGTTTCAAAAAACTGAAATACATCCCGGCTTCAAAATGGGAAATTTATTTGCAGGGCAATCTCAATCCAGTTGATGCAGTGCGAAACCTCGGGCAGCTTGGCAGATTTACAATGCGCACCATGAGTGCTTCTCGTGCATCGGAAAAACTGGACAGTGGTGATATGCTGCCTTATCAGGTTGGAATCTATCAATTTTATCCGGGAAGTGGATTGTATCTGATTGCAGGCTTTGCGGATGACATATTGCAAACACAATTTGAAACATTGCTGCATGGTTTATCTTTCAGTGGCTTGGGTGGCAAGCGCAGCGCTGGACTTGGACGGTTCAGCGTGGCAAAATCCCCTGTGCCAAATCATCTGTTGCATCGTTTCCGTGGCACAGATAAAAATGCAATGGCGCTTTCTGTCTGTATGGCAGAACCGGATATGCTGGAATCCATATTGGAAGATGCACGGTATCTGCTGTTAAAACGGTCTGGGTTTATTGCTTCACCAGATTATGCGCCGGAACTGCGCCGCAAACGGGATTTTTATTCATTCTGCGCGGGTTCCTGTTTCAAAAAACGGTTTGCAGGCGATGTATATGATGTTGGCGGAAGTGGGACACACCCCGTATACCGTTATGCTGCTGCACTGTGGATGGAGATGTGAAAATGCGCAATTATACAATGACGCTATGGACGGAAGCACCAGTCTTTATTGGTGATGGCGGCAAAATCGGTAAAAAAGAATATATTTTCGTACCCGGGCAACAGCTTGTCCATGTGCCGGATATGGTGAAAATGTACCAGGATTTCGAACGCCGCCATTTGTTGGAAGCCTATGAGGCATATCTGCTGCGGGATAAGCGGGATTTTGCCGCATGGCTGAAACAAAACAAAATACTGCAAGCTCGGCAGATACCACATTGGGTTGCATATTCGATTGACAGTTCAGGTGCGGTGTTTGAGGACAGAGGCAAGAAAGAGATTTTAACGTTTGTAAAAGATGCGTATGGCTGCCCATATATTCCGGGCAGCAGCATCAAAGGGATGCTGCGCACCGTGCTGCTAAGCGCCCTGTTGCTGAACAACCGGGATAAACTGAAAAATGAAATACAAAATATGGAACCGCGCGGATCGCGGACGAGTATGTTAAAACGTGAAACGAATGGTTTTGAACAGCGTTGCCTACATACCCTAAACCGTCCAGGTACCGAACGCAGGGATAAAGTGAATGATATGATGAGCGGGCTACGGGTGAGTGACAGCCATCCACTGCGTACAGATGATTTGATTCTTTGCCAAAAACTTGACATTTCAACGGAAGGAAAGCAGCGGAAACTCCCAATCTTGCGGGAGTGCCTGCGCCCTGGCACAGAGATCGTGTTTAATTTGACACTGACTGATGCTTTCCGGTTTTCCGCAGAACAGCTATTACAGGCAGCAAAACACTGCCAGGCGGCTTATGACGCATGTTTCCGGTCTGCATTCCATGTCCGGGATATCCAGCGGGAGGGAACGGTTTATTTAGGTGGTGGCAGTGGCTATGCGACCAAAACGTTTACTTATCCCCTGTTGGGCAAAAAGTCTGGTGTGGATTTGACCAGCCGGATTTTGAATAAAATAACGCCAACGGTTCATGGGCATCGCCTGGATAAGCAAAAAGGTGTATCCCCACATATGCTGAAATGCACGCAATACCGCGGAAAGATTTATGAAATGGGCGCGTGCAGTATTGCAATAAAGGAAAAATTACAATAAAGAAAATTTAGGAGATGGCTGGCTGCGTTGCATATGCGTAGCCAGTTGGTCTGCTTGCTGGAAAGGGGAGGATATTGCTTTACTGTGGAAAATGTTTTGCGGCACAAAAACGAGGAAAAAACCGTATGAAAAAAGGCTTTAAATGCACCGAAATCACTGAAATTCTCAAAAATACGATTAATTGGAAAACTGCGGTTTTAGCCCTTATGTAGGTTTTATACATCAAACACATCGTAACCATCCCAGCTTGGCAAGTGATTTAATGAAAGAATGGCGTGCAATTGTTGTGGATTCTGCTGTCATGAGTCTTATACAAGGAAATGAAATTAAAATTACGCAATGTGATAAAATAGGGCGTCTGGTGCAGCCAGATGACCATGTGAAAATATATATCAAAGGTGGTTTTTGTAAATGAGTGGCTATATTCTGTTTTCTGCTATTGGCGGTACGGACCCAATTGTGAATGAGCGTGATGGTCTATGCTGCATATCTGTCGTAAATATAAACCAGATTGTGTTATGCTGTATCTTTCCAAAGAAATGTGTGAACGTCATGATCGGGATGACCGGTATTGTGACAGTTTGCGCCGTTTGGCAGCACGGGAAGGATTTGCTCCGGAAATATTGGTTGAAGAACGTCCAGAACTTGCCGATGTACAAATTTATGATTTTTTCTTTCAGGAATTTCAGCCATTGTTATTAACATTACATAACCAATTTCCAGAACATCAGCTGATTTTGAACATTGCTTCTGGCACGCCAGCAATGAAAAATGCATTATATTTACTGGCTGCTTTTTTACCTTTTCCAGTGTTGCCTGTGCAAACGAAAACACCAGTAGGCAAACAAAACCCGCATTTAGAACCTCATATGGATTATGACGTGGATTTATATTGGGAATGCAACCTGGATAACGAAGATTATATAGACCGCTGCCAAGAAGTGCAATATAAAAACTTGAATGTACAGTTACAGCGTGAAAATATTTTAGCCCATCTGAATGCTTATGATTATGCGGCAGCATTAGCAGTTGCCAAGCCGATTCAGTCTTTATTGAATCCACAATCAATTGCACTCTTGGAGTCAGCAAAAATGAGGGTAGAATTAAACTGGAAATCAATTCATCCAACACAAAAACCTGAATTGGATTTGCCGCTTCATGTTGAGGAACATACGAATATTGCTGAATATCTTCTTTGGCTGCAAATGAAACAGCAACGTGGAGATTATTCAGATTTCTTGCGTGGATTAACACCGGGATTATTTGCGTTATGCAAAATTGCCGTAGAAGAAAAAGCAGGTTATCCGCTTTCAAAATATTGCGATAAGTATGGGCGTCTCAACCGGGGTAAAATGCTGAAAGATGAAATGGGAATGGAAATTGGGTCTATGCTGGAAGGGCCACTAAAAAAACCTGTCGGCGGTTTTTTGATATCCAGTCATTATGTTGGGATTCTGAAAGAAAAATATTTGCATACAGCATGGGCAAAACCCTTAATTTTGCTGCGCGAAATTGAGGAGAAAATACGAAATGCAGCGGCGCATACAATTACCCGTGTGGATGAACAATGGATACAAAATGAGTGTAAGTTAGAAAAATATAAAAACCAAGAATCATCAGATCAAATTGCATATACAATCAATCAATGGATGCAGGATTTGCATCCGATTTCCAGCGAAAAAATCATGAAGTTAATAAAAACTGCTGTTTATGAGCTGAACAATGGGCATGAAGGAAAATCTCTGTCAAAGCTGGATGTTAATTGGGGCGCATATGATTTGATGAATCAAAAAATAGAGGCTGCCTTGGCAGGATTATTTTAGAGATTCTATATTTTTCTATTACCCTGTCATCGTATATATATTTGGATTTTATTCCTGCATATTGTGCTTGTTGAAAAAATAAATATATGGTGTTTTCCGGAGTGATTCCCCACCGCGGCGCAGCGCTGGCGCAGGGAAAGCAAGTGCATATAAATCATCAGCAAGTCGGTCTTGCTCCAATATGGACGCTAGGGATGGATAATGTTTTGGTGCGGCAGAAGGTTTCATAATAACTGGCAAAGCGCAGGAACGCTTCATATTCCGTAAAATATCGCGCCCATATTTCCCAAGAGCAAGCACCCGCACGAAAGAAGGCATATATGGCAGGTTGGCAGGCAAATTTAGCCAGGCGCGGAACAGTACGCGACGGATACGGGCAAGCGGATAGCGTCGCGTTTGAGCGGCGGCGCAGATTTCTGTAAAAGAAGCATATTTTTGTGCAATTTCATATAAACGGTATTCCAAACCGTCAGCTCCACCGCAATAGCGCGAAAAATCTGTGGGGGAAAGCCGTCTGAGATAAGAAACAATGGCAGTATCAACTGCATCACATAAAACAGGGGCAGCACCTTGCTGCATGGCGTCTTGTAAAACCGCCCATGACTGCGGTGGCATCAATGGTTGGCAGGCTGCCGATTGACCATCTGTGAGCAAAGTACGCAGCAAAGAAGCAGAAGGAACAGCATCCACAGCATATTTGGCATCATGCGCCGCACCTTCTCGCCGGATTGTCATTGGGGTTATTGTGCTGTGTAAAGTGTCCAGTGCTGCACAATACGCAATGCCAAGTGTATTATTGGGCTGGGAAAACAACAGGCTGCAATTCTCATCCAAACCCATTATGGCGTGCTGCATTGCAGCAGCATATGGAAGCCCTTTCGCCAGTGCATGGCGCAGGGCAGCTTGTGCTTGTTGGGATTTTTGCAGCTTTGCAGCTTGGCGGATTAACTGGATTTCGCCACACTCGCTGCCAAAGGAAAGGTAAGACACGCAGCCAAGCGCATGGAGCAGGGCAATGCCGCCAAAAGCAAACCCCTCTGCGGAAGATAAACAAGAAGACAAAGGAAGCTCCAGCACAAGATCAGCCCCACAGCGGGCAGCCATTTCTGCCCGCCGGTATTTTTCCAGCACAGCAAAATCACCACGCTGGGTATAATTACCGCTCATTACACAAATAATGGCTGTTTCAGACCCTAAAATCTGGAGTGTTTCTGCAAGATGTCTTGCATGACCGTTATGGAATGGATTGTATTCTGCAATGACGCCGCAAATTTTCATGTTTCCTCCTAAAAAAATGCCGAATATCGGTTGTGCAATACAGGTATTTCGTGTACAATATGTATGTGTATATTGTTATTGTACTCTTTTTTGCAGATTCTCGCAATCCCACCTGAGAAATTGCAAAAAAATCTGAAAATGTTGAAAAAGGGAGTTTTACGGAATGAAAGTTTTGGTCATCAACGCAGGCAGTTCTTCCCTCAAGTATCAGCTCATTGATATGGACACAAAGGCTGTTATGGCAAAGGGCTTATGCGAACGCATAGGCATTGACGGCAAATTGACACATGAAGGCAGCAAAGATGAAAAGTACAAAGCAGATGTTGCAATGTCGACCCATGCCGATGCAATTAAAGCAGTAATTGATATCTTGCTGGATAAAGAATGGGGTGTGATTGCCGATATGTCTGAAATCAATGCAGTCGGTCATCGCGTTGTACATGGCGGCGAATACTTCGCGGATTCTGTACTCATTACAGATCAGGTTATCAAAGCGATTGAAGCGTGTATTCCGCTTGCGCCACTCCACAACCCGCCAAACCTTGTCGGCATCCATGCCTGTGAAGAAGTTATGGGCAAAGATATCCCGCAGGTTGCTGTATTTGATACCGCATTCCACCAGTCTATGCCGCAGAAAAGCTATATGTATGCGGTACCTTATGAATATTATCAGAAATATAAGATCCGCCGTTATGGTTTCCATGGCACATCCCATAAATATGTATCCCAGCAGGCTGCTGAAATGCTTGGGCGCCCGCTGGAAAGCCTCAAGCTGATTACCTGTCATTTGGGCAATGGTTCCTCTATTTCCGCGATTGACGGCGGGCGTTCTGTCGATACCTCTATGGGCTTTACCCCGCTCGATGGTCTGCCGATGGGCACTCGTGCCGGTAATATTGACCCGGCAATTATCGAGTTCCTTTCTGAGCATGAGAATATGAATGCAACAGATGTTATTAGCATCCTGAACAAGAAATCTGGTATGCTAGGTATTTCTGGCGTATCCTCTGACTTCCGTGACCTGGATACTGCTATCAATGAAGGCAATACCCGCGCGGCACTGGCAAAGGATATGTTTAACCTGTCTGTTAAGAAAATCATTGGTTCTTACATCGCTGAAATGGGCGGCGTAGATGCCATTATTTTCACTGCTGGCGTAGGTGAAAATGACCGCAGTGTTCGTTGGGATGTCTGCGAGCATATGGAATACCTGGGCATTAAAATTGACCCGGAAAAGAACAAGTACCGTGGCCGTCAGATGGATATTTCCATTGATTATGCACGTGTACGTGTACTGGTTATCCCAACCAATGAAGAACTGGTCATTGCACAGGATACTGAACGCCTTGTAAAGCAGGCACAAGCAAACTAAAACCAAAAAATAATATAAAAAGCGGATTGCACGTAGTTTCCATGCGGCAATCCGCTTTTTGTTTGGTTTAAAATTCTTTGCGGTTATAAATCAAGTAAGAAATGAAATAAGAAAGCCCAAGCAGCACCAAACAGCAGGCATCAATCACAAGCAGGACAGGGATACGCTGAAGGAAATCCACGATTTTAATCAGAAGGTCAAAATCAGCATCAGAAGAACCAATCAGCGGGAAAACAATTGCAGGCAGGATACAGATAACCATAACGGCAAAACGCCCTTTCGTTGCGCCGAATTTATAGACAATTGGGATAACCAAGGAGTTAAGCACAAGAACAGCGGCTAAACTCAGCAGCAACGCGGCAATGTTAGAAGAAATATCCGATTTAAGGAATAACGCAGTAATAAACCCAACCAGCAGCATAATCAAGTCAATGGAAAGGCACATCATATACCGTCCGCGGACGATATCCGCGCGGGTGATGGGCGCGCTGAGCAGCATAGATTCCCAGCCGGATTGTTCCGCAAGCGAAAAGAGGGAAAACGGCGTAAAAACAGCCATAAAAGCAGGATAAAAATAGGCAAAATAGCTGGATTTTTGCACAACCGAAAACACAATCATAAGCGCAAAGGTTCCAATATATGTTTTCAGATAACCACGCAGCAGATAGAAATCACTTTTATAAGATGCTAACATAATCAAAAACCTCCTTGTGGGCGGGCAACAGGGTAACGGGTAAGGAAAAGCATAATTTGTTCAATTGAGGCGGATTCCGCTGTCATGCCGGCAGGCAGCCGGCGCGGGTCAACCAGCACTTCGCAGCCGAATTGATCCTGCCGTTTGGCATATATCGTGCCGGCGGCAAAATCCTGTATGGTTTCATGTGAGCAGCGCAGCACGCCATAATTTTCTTGTATCGCCAGGATTGATTGGCTGAAAACAACCTTGCCATCATGCAAAAATGTAATATAATCCGCGATTTTCTCCAAATCGCTGGTGATATGGGAGGAAATCAGGATAGAATGCTGTTCATCCTGCATAAAATCACGCAAAATATCAAGCACTTCATCACGGACAACAGGGTCAAGCCCGGAAGTTGGTTCATCCAGAATGAGCAGCTTTGCATCATGGCACAGCGCACAGGCAATGGATAATTTCATACGCATCCCTTTGGATAAATCCTTGCACATTTTTGTGGGGTCAATGCAGAACAATTTCAAATACTGTTGGAATTGGGATTCATCCCAGCGGGGATATGCGGCACGCAGCACATAGCCGATATCCTGTGCCCGATAATTGAGTGGATGGGCAGTCACTTCACTGACCACACCAAGATGACGTTTGATATCAAGTGTCTGTGTTTTTGCATCCATGCCAAGCATGGAAACAGTCCCGCTGTCTGTATGGAGTAAGCCGAGCAGCAGTTTAATGGTTGTCGACTTGCCAGCACCATTTTCCCCGATAAGCCCCATCACCGAACCGGTTGGCAGGGAAAAAGAAATATTGTCAAGCGTGAATTTATCAAATCGTTTGGTAAGGTTTTTTATTTCAATCGCATTTTTCATTTAAGGTTCCTCCTTGTAAAGCTGGGCAAGCATTTGCTGTAACTCTGTGCATGAAAGCCCATTCAGTCGGGCGCGCTGCACAACAGCATGGAGCTGTTCTTCAATCAGACGGAGCTGTTCTGTACGGATCAGACTGTTATCTAACCCAGAAACAAAACTGCCTTTGCCGGTCACAGTGCGGATATAGCCGCCGCGTTCTAATTCTTCATAGGCGCGTTTTGTGGTAATCAAGCTGACACGCAGTTCTTTTGCCAGCAGCCGCATGGAAGGAAGCGGGGTTTCAGGTTCTAACTGCCCAGAAATAATCAGTGTGCGTATTTGTTCCGCAATTTGTTCATAAATCGGGACACCACTGGTATTGGATAAAATAATGTTCAAGGTTTACCTCCTTGCAGTCACGCTGTCAGGTACCGTTTGGCGTGATTAGTGTATATACTTAGTATACACACTATGAACAGGATGTCAAGGGGTGCAGCAAATTTTTTTGCAAAAATTTTTTGTTGTGCCGTGAAAACTCTACGAAGCGTTTCTTGCGTTACAAATCAGTTTCGGTTACAATAAAACCAAACGCAGGACAGGAGGTGAAAAAATAATGGACTGTGAAAAAATCGGCAGGCTGATTTATGAATTGCGAAAAGAACGGGATTTTACCCAGCTTCAGCTTGCAAATCGAATCCATGTCAGTGATAAAGCCGTATCAAAATGGGAACGCGGCATGGGATGTCCAGATATATCCTTATTGCCAGTACTTTGCGAAACGCTTGGTATTGATATGGAAACCCTGCTGGCGGGAGAAATAGATGCCAATGATATGACAGGAGGAAATATGAAAAAACTGAAATTTTATATATGCCCACAATGCGGGAATTTGCTTACCGCGACAGAAGAAGCAGCAATATCCTGCTGTGGAAAAAAACTTCACGCATTGCAGCCACAAAAAGCAGAAGAAAAACTGACCGTAGAAAAGATTGATGGTGAATATTTCATTACATCGGCGCATGAGATGACGAAAACACATTATATCACATTTGTAGCATTATTGACCGGGGATTCATTTATCATGCGGCGACAGTATCCGGAATGGGATTTACAGGCGCGTATTCCACAGCTCGGGCATGGAATGCTATTATGGCACTGCAATCAACATGGATTATTCTATCAACTTTTGTAAACACGAAAAAAGACGGTATTCCAAACGGATACCGCCTTTTCTTATATAAAAAATGCGTTTTATACATCAAAGTCAAATTGTTTATAACGTTCAGGGTCATAGCCAGTGATTTTTTGCATATGTTCTACCAAAGTAAGCCCCTGTGCACGAATCGCATCGAGTGGTAAATCAGAGAGGATTTCACCATGGTGAATGATAATGGCGCGGTCAAGGAAATTTTCGATTTCTTCAACCTGATGGGTAGAAAGTAAAATGGTTTCACTGCCGTGTAGGCTGGATGCCATCAATTTCAAAAAATCGCGCCGGGTAAAAATATCTTTGCCAAGGAAAGGTTCATCCATAAAAATGTATTGCGCGCCTTTGGAAAACCCGGCGGCAATTTCAACTTTTGCCTTTTGTCCCGTAGAGAAGTTAACAATATGACTGCTTGGCAGTTCAAAAAAATCAATAAGATTCTGGTAACGTTTCATATGAAAAGATGGGTAAAAATCAGATAAAAACGCGCCGAACTGCATAGGCGTCATAAAGCCGAACCAGCTTCCTTCTTCAGTGATAAAGGAAATATTCTCATATTGTTCGCGGGCAGGCTTGCCATTGATTAGCAGAGAACCGGAATAATCAGTCAGCCCTACAAGGGATTTTAGCAGGGAAGTTTTTCCAGCTCCATTTTCACCCAGCAGTCCAACAATCTGCCCATCTTCAATTGATAAATCCTGAATATGGAACGCACAGGTGGAATGATAATATTTGCAGGCGTTTTGTATGGTAATCATAAAGCAAAGCTCCTTTTATGGAAGGTTTTTTCGGTGATAGATGGTGTAAAAAGCAAATAACAGCAATAGGATTTCACAAAGAGGTTTCCTTTCCATCGGCGGCAGCATAAGCAGGCGGTAGCGCCGGATACTAGAAGCAACAGGTTTGGATAGCATCCGCTAAGGAACCACTGATTTAATCCTTCATAAGTCAAGAAGGTGTGGTATAATAGGGGAAAAGGGGGCGTGTGGCATGAAACAGGAAAGTTTTAGCGATATGGAATACGCTTATCGGAAAAAGAGGACAAAGCGGGAAGAATTTCTGGAGATCATGGACGAGATTATCCCGTGGGATGAA
>CAJUDU010000017.1 GCA_910584935.1 uncultured Butyricicoccus sp.
GTATCATGTTTCGATTGCATGTGATTTGAGAGGAGCTTTAATCAGCGGTTCCTTAGTCCCATTTATGGCGTTTTTCTATGTTGTTGGCTGCCTGATTATTTTGTGCATCAACGCGGACTTTATTATCCCTGCGATTAAAGCGATTGTTACCCTGGCTTTTCAGCCGGGCGCGGTTGCAGGCGGTTTAGTGGGCGGCGGCATCCGCATTGCCATGCAATATGGTATTGCTCGTGGTCTGTTCTCCAACGAATCTGGTATGGGTTCAGCACCTTTGGTGGCTTCTGCCGCGCAAACCCGGAACCCGGTGCGGCAAGCATTGGTTTCTGCAACAGGAACATTCTGGGATACCGTAATTGTCTGCCTGATGACAGGTCTGGTGCTTACCACAACCATTATGAAAAACCCTTCCATCAATATGGAAGACATTGAGAATGGCGGGCAAATGACTACCGCAGCTTTTTCTCAAATCCCTACGCTGGGTTCGGTGATTTTGGTGGTTGGCATCATTACATTTGCTTATTCCACCATCCTTGGCTGGTCTTATTATGGCGAGCGCTGCTGTGAATACCTGTTTGGTCAAAAAGGTATTTTGCCATATAAAGTAGTTTTTATTGTGATTGTTGTCGTTGGTCCTGTGGTATCGCTGGATTTGGTTTGGAAAATTGCCGATATCCTTAATGCACTGATGGCAATCCCTAACCTGATTGCTGTGCTGCTGCTTTCGGGCGTGATTGCACGAGAAACTAAACATTACCTGAAAAACCTTGATGAAAAGGATACAACCAAAATCCCAGTGGTTGATAAGTAAATGCAATAGAAAAGCGGTCAGTTTTGAAGCTGGCCGCTTTTGTTTTATTCAATTTGCAGGATATCATCAAATAAAACATGGAAATTATCCCGCAAATCAATATCTTGGTGGTAATGCCCACAGTACCACTGCCCAAACTGCACATTTTCATATAGATATTGCAGGAATTTGGTGAGCTGATTTTCTGGGTACTGGTCAATTTCCGCTTCCAGCTCCCGCGGGGCACAATGGGTCAGGATATAGTCCACACGGTTATCCCAGACCATTAGCCGGGATAAAGCGTGCTGCATTTCTGCATCGTTGGGCATTTCTTCTGCCCACCAGTTAATGCCGGGGGTGCGGCATTGTTTGTCATGTGATTCCGCGCCGCCCATGGTCAAAAAGGTTTTGCCGCCAAACAGGTATACTTCCCCGCGCATCAAATGATAAATGCTGTCTGAAATCTTCTGCACTTTGCCGCTGAACATATCCACTTCTGGGAATTCATCGAGCAGGTTAAAGTTTTCATGGTTGCCATCTAAAAATAAGGTTGTCCAGGGCTTTTCATCCAACCATTTCCGCCAATACAGGTCTTCATTGCTGTTATCCCACACCAGCCCGAAATCCCCGCAAACAATTAGATAATCATTTTTGGTCAGATATTCCTGTTCGGTGAACTGGCGTGTATTCAGTTTTGAAATGTCAATGCTGCCATGGATATCGCCGGTTAAGTAAATCATAAACGGCACCCCCTCTTTTTATTTTTGCGGATAGTAAATATCCCGTACATACTCCCATGGGACGTGCCTGCACAGCCATACCCCATTTTCAGACAGGTAAAATGCTGTGTCCTGCTCTGCCATACGCGCACTGTCAATGGATAGCACCGCAGGCGCGCCATGCCGCCGTCCAACAGCGGTTGCTGTCTGCAAATCGGCGGAAAGATGGATATACTGCCGCCCTTGACGGGTAATGCCCGCTGCTTTGATGCTGTCTAAAAACCGTGCGGCTGTGCCATGGTATAAAACATCTGGTGGCTGTTTTTGTGCCAGCCCAAGGTCTACATCAATAGAATGTCCCTGGTTTGCACGGATATACCGTTTATCAGTCGAAAAGCTATACCGCATTTTGGCATCTTCACGCACGATTTTTTCCAGCAGTGAAAAATCCATCTGCCGACCGCTTGTTTTCATGCCTTTCAGCAGCGCATCCACCCGCGCCCAGCCGCCTTCCCGCTGGATGGTAATCCCAATGGCTTCTGGATGATGCCGCAGCACAAGTGAAAGGAATTTGCTGAGTTTTTCTTCTTGTTTACTGCGCATGATATATTCCCTCTTTTTTTCGGACAAGCATATGTAAAAAGGCAAACAGGATAGAACCGACGGCATTGCCTGCCACCATCACGCCCATAGCCCACCAGGCACGGGCATCCGCCCAAGCGCCGCAGATTGAAAAGTAATACATATTGGCAACACAGTGTTCAAACCCGCACAGGATAAAAACGCTGACTGCCAAATAAATGCTCAAATATTTACCGAGTGGATGCTCAAAAGAAGCAAATCCTTCGACACCGGCATACATCAAAATACCGCAGAATACCGCCAGGATAAAAATGCTGCACAAATTATCTTCCAGTTTGGTGACACAAAGCGGCACAGCCTTTTGGGCAAGGCTGGTGCCCACACGGGTATGCTGCAAAGCAAATGCGGTGCAAACCGCGCCGCAAAGGTTGCCTAGCAAAGCAGCTGCCAGCGACAAGAGATAAAAAGGTGGGTTGCGGAGTACATAACCGACCCGCCCGGTAAACAGCCAAAATTTGAAGGATACCACCAAAAACAGTCCAATGCTGAACAGTGACGCGCCAATGATTTTATTTTCCACAGACAGGAATACTGTCCCGCCGATTGAAATGCAAATGCCTGCCAACAGCCCAGAAACCAAAGTATTGACAAGCCGCGCCGCATCGCGGCAGGAAAAACTTACCTGCATAGCAACGCCCTCCTTTATTTGTTGGATAAATGCTGCTAATGTGCAGCGTGTTAAAAAGATTGATTCATTATATCACAAGAAAGGCAAATGTGGAAGATACAATTTCCCACAACATCTGGGGCACTAAAGGGGAGCGGATTGTGTGAGACGGTCAGCTTAATGCTGCAAACGTGCGGCTTTTAGCGTGTTTTTCATCAGCATAGTGATGGTCATGGGGCCTGCGCCGCCTGGCACAGGCGTCATGTAAGACGCCTTTTCCATAACCTCTGGGGCGACATCACCGCAAACCTTGCCTTCCGCATTGCGGTTGATGCCAACATCAATCACGACTGCTCCTTCTTTTACCATATCCGGTGTAACAAAGCCTGCTTTGCCAACAGCGGCAACCAAAATATCCGCTTCTGCACAAACCTTTGGCAGGTCTATCGTCCGGCTGTGGCAGATGGTTACGGTACCATGGCGGTGCAATAACAGCATTGCCATCGGTTTGCCGACAATATTTGACCGTCCAATGACAACACATTTTTTCCCTTTGGGGTCAATTTGGTATTCATCTAGCAGTTCCATCACACCGGCTGGCGTGCAGGGCAGGAAGTCAAAATCACCAATCATAATCCTGCCAACATTGGCAGGATGGAACGCATCGACATCTTTGTGTGGGTCAATCGCCGCAATCACAGCATCTTCACTGATTTGTGCGGGTAATGGAAGCTGGCATAAAATACCGTTGATTTTGGGGCTTTCATTTAAAGTGTGGATTAGTGCAATCAGTTCCTGTTCGGTAGCTGATGCTGGCAATACGTGTTTTTCGCTGTAAAAGCCACATTCTGTACACGCTTTTTCTTTGTTGCGGACATAAATTTCACTGGCAGGGTCATCCCCAACCAAAATCACAGCAAGCCCCGGCACAATGCCTTGTGCTTTTAGGCTTTGGGTTTCTTCCAGGATTTTGCTCCGCACTTTTGCGGATAATGCTTTCCCATCCATTTTTATTGCGCTCATTTTGTATTTTCCTCCAATTCAATTGGTTTTTCGAGTGCGGTTGGACACCAGATTTGCCCAAGTGTTTCCACTTTATTTTTCCAGCCAAGTACCAACAGAATAGCAGCGGCAAGCAGGCTGACACCTGCCAGCACTTGGGATACACGCAGCGGTGTGCCTGGGATATACAGGCTGTCACTGCGCAGACCCTCAATCCAGAACCGCCCAAAGCCATACCAGGCGGCATAAAGCAAAAAGATTTCGCCGCGGAAGCGGCGTTTTTTGCTGTGCAAATGCAGCAGCAAAAACCCGATCAGGTTCCACATGGATTCATAGAAAAATGTGGGGTGTACTGGGTCGGCACCATCAATTACCATGCCCCATGGCAAGTTTGTTATGCCCCCAAAGGCTTCCGCATTGACAAAGTTGCCCCATCTGCCAAAAATCTGACCGATAATCAACCCGCATGCCGCAACATCCAGCATACCGGGGATATTCAGCCGCTTGCATTTGCCATAAACATAAATGGTTGCCACTGCGCCGATAATGCCGCCATAAATGGCAAGCCCACCGTGCCATATCATGATAATTTCAGCCAGGTTCTGTCGGTAATAGCTCCACTCAAAAATAACATAATAAAGCCGGGCACTGATAATGGCAATCGGGACGCATAACAGCAGCAAATCATAAAAATTGTCCATGCTGTATCCAAATTGACGGGTTTTGCGTGCGCCATATGCAGCCGCAAATAAAAACCCAAAACAGATGATAATGCCATACCAAAAGATATCTTTGCCCAGGATATTAAAAGCAACCCGGTTAAGGGTAAAAGTCAGCCCCAAACCAGGAAAGCTAATGATATGCTTCATATTATCCCTTCCTTTCCGCCCCTTGCGGCATAAAAATAAACCGGCTGGTATGGTTAGGCTGTGCCCAGCGTTTTAACATTTGCTGCACATCGTTTGCTGTCATTTTATCATACAGAGCCGCAAATGTCATAAAATCCTGTCCATACAGCGCCGCGCCACACTGCATCATACAGACAGCATCCGGCTGGTCAAGTACCCGGAGCTGCATCCCATAAGATGCTCGTTTCATGCGTTCAAACAGCGCGGGCGGCACACCTTGGGTTGCCAGCCGCTGGACTTCAGCTTCAATCCGCGCGCAGGCTGCCTGTGGGTTTAAGCTGTGACCGCCAAAAATCCCGTGCGCCGCCTCCGGATATAACCCATAAGTGCTGGAAAATGTGCGGTTAATCATACCCTCCCGGTAAAGTTCTGTATAAAGCGGCGCAGTCTGCCCGCCGAGCAGTCTGCAGCATAAATCACCCAGCAGCTTGCGCTGAAACGCATTTTCCCCAGGCTGTAAAGGCGTATCTTTGAACCCAATGCGAAAAATTGCGTGCGCCACAGGCAATTCTTTAATGATTTCATGCTGGCATACTTCAGGCTGGCTGTCCCCATAATCCCGTGCAGCGATATGCACCGCTTTTTCTGGGGAATACCGCTGCGCAATAGAGCAGATTGTCTGCCAATCGGCGTTACCGCATACGGTTAGCACCATGTTGGAAGGGCTGTAAAATGCCTGGTAACACGTGTATAAAATATCCGGTGTGATTTGGGCAATGCTTTCCACAGTGCCGCCAACCTGCATCCGGATCGGGTGGCGCTGGTACAGCCCTTTATATAACCCATTCATCGCCTGCATAGGCGCCATGTCTGCCATCATACAGATTTCCTGTTCGATAATGCCTTTTTCCTTCTGCACATTTTCCGCTGTGAAATGTGGCTTGAACATGAAATTCATAAGGATTTCTAGGTTTTCGTTGAAACGGTCGGTACAGGAAAAGAAAAATGCCGTCCGGTCTTGACTGGTGAATGCGTTGGGGCATGCCCCTGTGGCTGCAAATTTTTGCAGCGCGTTGCCATCTTCCCCTTCAAACATTTTGTGTTCCAGAAAGTGTGCAACCCCAGCAGGGACTTGCACTTTTGTCCCATCTTCCAGCACAAAATGCTGGTCAATCGATCCGAATTTGGTGGCAATCATGGCAAATGTTTTTGAAAACCCTGGTTTGGGAATATAATAAATCCGCAGCCCATTGGGCAGGGTATGCGTATACATGGATTCCCGCACACGGTCAAATGACTGAATCATTCTGTTTGTCCCCTTTTAAGAAATAAAGCGTATCTAATATGATATGCTGCGCGGCAGTCAACACATCCTGCCGCGTTAAGGCGCTGATTTCATGAATCAGCGAGTTTAGATCATAAACTAGCCTGCCAGCCATCTGCCCTTGATAAAATTCTTCCATATCCAGTACGCTTTCCTGCTTGGTGCGCAAAACATCCAGCAGGCTGCGGCGAGCAGATTCCAATTCGTCATTTGTAAACCCGCCTGCTGCCAGGTTTTTTAACAAAGCCATGCTTTCATCAAATGCTGCATGGAAATTCTTTTCATCAATGCCGGATGATACAGTCATAATCCCTTTGAACTTATCCAGAAAGGCCGATGCGTAATAACATAAGCTGCGTTTTTCACGCAGGTTGCGGAAAAGTGCGGAACCCGTATAACCGCCATACATCATGGCAAACAGCATCAGCGCTGGATAAGCCTTATCCAGTCCGGTAAGCCCGGTACGGAACCCTAAAGATAATTTTGCTTGTGTCGCGTGTATTTTTTCTGTGACAGAAAGGGGAGATTCCGGCGCGGGGTGTTGGATGGTCTGCCGGTAGCCCATGCTGCCAGTGGTTTTGTCAAACAAGCGGCGGAAAAGCCCTTCGGCAAAGTCTTCTGACGCGCCACCGCAATAAAAGATTTGAAGGGGCGCATTTTGGCATACATTTTTCCAAAATGCCGTCAGTGCTTCAGCAGTCACTGCCTTTGTACCTTCTTTTGTGCCGTATTCGCACCAGCCATATGGTTCATCCTTGCACATATGCGCATACAGACGGCGGTTTGCATAATTGCGGGTATCTGTTTTCAGCGCGCCAATGCGCACCAGCAGGTTATTTTTTTCCCGCTCAGCAGCATCCGGTTGCAGCAAACCCTCCGCGGTCAGGTGGGGATGGTACCAAAAATCAGAAATTAGCCCAGCCACACCTTCTAATATGCTGCTTGGATGCCCAGCATAAGCCCCTTCAATCATATCCGCAATAAAGCCGATTTCAAGGTTTTCACCGGCTTTCCGGATGATTGGCACAATCCGTGCGCCATATAAATCATCCAGCTGCGCGCCAATAGACTGCATATCCGGGTTTTGCGCGGTGCCGCACGCAAGCACCTGGGGCAGCAATGCGGCGCAGGCGTTTTCCTGCTGCATGGGCAGCACGGCAACCACACTGCATACAGACGTTTTAAATTGCTGAGTAAAAACACCTGTAAACATTGTGCCTGGGCTGAATTGCTTGTTTACTATTTTTTGCACAATCATTCTCCTTCATAATGATTCGTCACTAGATTTTATCAATAAATCCAGTATACCTGTATTTTGCGATAAAGTCTACCCTTGTTTTTTGCCGCACGTATAAACCGCGACAGAAAACGACAACAAAACGATAAAACATTCCGATTTTTGGGAAGTAGAGGAGATACGACAAGTTATAAAGAGGAAGTTAATGTTAGTTTTGTCGCAGCAGACATGACGCAAACGACAGAAAACGACACGAAACGACAAAACATTCCGATTTCTACCAGCATATCGCTGAAAAACTGCCTGAACCATTGTCCAAATGAAAACCCGCATTTGTGCGGCGTGCGAAAATATATCGTTTTTGGCAATTCCCCTCTTGACAAATGCCGCGAAATGCTGTAAGATAATAGCGTTGTAGTTGTAAAGCTATTCTCCTTTACAGAGGAGGGTCTGGAATTATGAAAAATAAACCGCTGGAAATGTGCCTCCTTTTTGATTTCTATGGCGAAATGCTTACCGAAAAACAAAAGGAAACCTTTGACCTCTATTATAATGAGGATCTTTCCCTTGCGGAAATTTCAGAACACGTCGGTATCACCCGCCAGGGTGTGCGGGACAGCATTGTCCGCGCAGAACACGCCCTGCGCGATATGGAACAACGCCTTGGGCTTGTTGCCCGCTATGGCAAAATTGACCCGCTTGTCGGTTCCATGCTGGAAGACGTCCACCGGCTGCGCCTTATTAACTCCAACCAGCTCCATAATCCAGAAATCTCGCGTGTGCTTGCCCGTTTGGTCAATAATCTGAAGGAAATCGCAGGCGACCGCTCATCCTAATCATGCTCTTTGGGAGGCGCTTATGGCATTTGAAGGCTTAACCGAAAAAATTTCTAATACGTTCAAAAAGCTGAGAAGCCGCGGGCGGCTTACCGAAGCCGATGTCAAAGACGCAATGCGTGAAATCCGCCTTGCGCTGTTGGAAGCAGACGTCAACTTTAAGGTTGCGAAAAGCTTTATCAAATCCGTCACCGAAAAAGCAACCGGCGCGGATATTTTGGAAAGCCTATCCCCGGCACAGCAAGTGATTAAAATCGTCAATGAAGAACTCACCGCTTTGCTTGGCGGGCAGAATGCCCGCATTACCATTGCCCCCAATCCGCCGACCATTATCATGATGGCAGGGCTGCAAGGCGCCGGCAAAACGACAAACTGTGCAAAGCTCGCTGGACTGTTCAAAAAACAGCAGCAGCGCCGCCCGTTGCTGATTGCCTGCGACGTATACCGCCCCGCCGCAATTGAACAGCTAAAAGTTGTTGGTGGTCAGCTTGGCATCCCGGTGTTTGATATGGGGCAGGGCGACCCGATTGAAATCGCCAAAGCAGGCATTGATTTTGCCCGTAAAAATGGGCATGATTTGGTCTTTATTGATACCGCAGGGCGTCTGCATATCGATGAAGCGCTGATGCAGGAACTGCAAAATATCAAAGCGGCGGTAAAGCCGCATGAAATTATGCTGGTTGTCGATGCGATGACTGGTCAGGACGCGGTCAATGTTGCCCAGACGTTTGATGAAGCGCTTGGCATTGACGGCGTGTTGATGAGCAAAATGGATGGCGACGCCCGTGGCGGCGCGGCGCTTTCTGTAAAATCTGTTACTGGAAAGCCGATTAAATATATTGGTACGGGCGAAAAACTCGATAATATTGAACCTTTTCACCCAGACCGCATGGCTTCCCGTATTCTTGGCATGGGCGATGTGCTGACCCTTATCGAAAAAGCACAGCAGTCCTTTGATGAAAAACAAGCCGCTGAAACTGCGAAAAAAATGGCAGTCGGCAAATTGACGCTGACCGATTTTTACGAACAGCTTCAGCAGATGAAAAATATGGGCTCGATGCAGGAAATGCTTGGGATGCTGCCCGGCGTTGACGCTAAGGCGCTTGCGGGCGCCCAGATTGATGAAAAAGCCATGGCGCATACCGAAGCCATTATCCAGTCGATGACCCCAAAAGAACGCGATAACCCGTCTATTATCAATTATAGCCGCAAAAAACGTATTGCCACGGGCTGTGGGCTTGGCATTGAAGAGATTAACAAACTGCTGAAACAGTTTGATATGATGCAGAAAATGACCCGCCAACTGATGGGGATGCAAAAACGTGGAAAGAAGAAAAAGCGCGGCTTGCCCGGGCTTGGTGGCTTTAAACTGCCGTTTTAACTTTCGGTAAAAATTATTTTACAATAGATTCCTGCTATTTCAAGGAGGTGAAAAAGAGATGGTAAAAATCAGACTGCGCAGAATGGGCGCGAAAAAAGCACCATTCTACCGTATTGTTGTTGCCGACTCTCGTTATCCGCGTGACGGGCGTTTCATTGAAGAAATTGGCACTTATGACCCAATGGCTTCCGAAAACGCGGTAAAAGTAAATGCTGAGCGCGCACAGAAATGGATTAAAAACGGCGCACAGCCAACTGATACTGTTCGCGGCATCCTGAAAAAAGCCAATGTGCTGTAAGGGAGTGAGGTTGTCTAATGATGAAAGAGCTTCTGACCTACATTGCAGCAAACCTCGTATCTGACCCGGATGCGATTTCGATTAACGAAAAAGTAGATGGTGATGAAATCACTTATGAGCTGCACGTTGCCGCAGATGATATGGGGCGGGTGATTGGCCGGCATGGCCGCATTGCAAAAGAAATCCGCACACTGATGAAAGCGGCTGGCAACCGGGAAAATAAAAAGGTTTCTGTCGATATCTGTGATTGAAGCCTTTCCGTAAGCGGAACGTAAAAACCTGCCTGATGCGGCAGGTTTTTTTCTATCCAAAACTGGAGGGACTTTATGAAAAAACAATTTTTAGAAGCTGGGAAAATTGTCAATACCCATGGCGTGATGGGGGAAATCAAAATCCAGCCCTGGTGCGACAGCCCGGATGTTTTGTTGGAATTTGATATCTTGTACCTTTCCCCAGAAGAGCCGGTCAAGGTGCAAAAGGCATATGTGCATAAAAACTGTGTGATTATGAGGTTGGAAGGTATTAGTTCCTATGAAGCCGCAGACGCGTTAAAAAACCGTATCTTATACCTTGACCGCGAAGATGTGGCATTGCCCGAAGATTTGGTGTTTATCCAAGATATCCTTGGGTTTTCAGTGTTTGATTGCCGCATAGGGCAAACCATTGGCACATTGCATGAGGTGAATCAAAATGCAGGGCATGACCTGTATGTTATCCGGCGCGAAGGTAAGCCGGATGCCTTGATCCCGGCATGTAAGCCGTTCCTGAAAGGGATTGATATGGATGCTGGTGTGATTACAGTAGAAACCATTGAGGGGCTGGTGGAATGAAAATTGATATTATGACGCTGTTTCCCGAACTGATTGACAGCGTGATGCAGCAAAGTATTATCGGGCGGGCACAGACCAAAGGGCTAATACAAATTCATGCGGTCAATATCCGGGATTATGCGTTGGACAAGCATCATAAAGCCGATGATTCCCCATATGGCGGTGGGCGCGGCATGGTCATGCTGCCAGAACCGCTATATCTTTGCCATGCGGCGCTGACTGGCGGCGTTCATATCCATACTGTGATGATGAGCGCGCAAGGCGCGCCCTTTACCCAGGCGAAAGCCCGCGAATTACTTGCACAGGAACATATTATCCTGGTTTGTGGACATTATGAAGGTGTTGATCAGCGGTTTATCGACGCCTGTGTGGATGAGGAAATTTCGATCGGGGATTTTGTACTGACCGGTGGGGAAATCCCTGCGATGGCGGTTGCGGATGCAGTGTGCCGGATGGTACCCGGTGTGCTGCCGGATGAAACCGCTTTCCAGCAGGAAAGCCACTGGGATGGCTTGTTGGAGTATCCACAATATACCCATCCTGCCCAGTGGCGCGGGCGTGATGTGCCCGAGGTATTGTTATCCGGGCACCATGCTAATATTACGCGGTGGCGGCGTAAAATGTCGCTGAAACGTACCCGGCGTGACCGTCCGGATTTATTTGCAGCATTTCAGCCGCAGGATAAGCAGGATGTAAAAATCCTTGCTGAACTGGAGAAAGAACCATAATAACCGCTTTCATTCCACAAAGGAATGGCTGAGGATATAAAATTCTATTTTTCTTTGTGTGATATCTTTTTGTGTTTTAGGAGTGATATGATGAAAATCATGCCTTCCATCCCGAAAGCGTTGGAGCCTGTGACAGAGGATTTTTTGCGGCGAACAGCACTTTCTCGTGCCGGAGAAGGGGATTTATGTGGTGTATCGGTTTCCCATCTCACATTGACAGAAGAAAATTTAAGCGGCATGGCATTGCGCCATGCCGAAATGACAGCCTGCCGGTTTATCGGCTGCGATTTATCCGGCGCGGATTGGGCAGATGCCCGGTTCCAGCGCTGTGATTTTTCTGGCTGCAATTTGTCAAATGCCAGCTTGCGCCGCTGTATTTTTACCGATTGCAAAGGGGTTGGGCTGCAATGCATTGATGGTGCTGCGCTGGAAATTGTGCTGGAAAATTGCCTGCTGGATGACAGCAATATTGTATCTTGCGCGGTGCGTAAAGCAGTGGTTTCCCGCTGCCGCCTGCGCCAAGCGCGGGTGGCAGAATGCACCCTTGGCAAATTAGAACTCGAGCAGCTTGACTGTACCCGCGCAACCATTTTCCATACCCCGCTGAATGGGCTGGATTTTACCGATGTCATTTTAGATGGGCTGGTTGCCAATCCAGAAACCTTACAAGGCATTTTGGTCACACGTGACCAAGCCGCAGACCTTGCACCATTATTGGGGTTGCGCGTTGCACCATAATCATCGGTTTTTCCATAAAAATGCCTGAATCGGCGGGTCATGTGGACGGTTCGACCAAAATGAGGTCAATACGCTGGCTTTTCGGTCATCAATGCCTGATAAATATTCGAGCAATGCGTCCCGTTCCGCATAACCATTCGCGCCGCCATAATAGATGGATAAACTCATTACCCCGCCGGGTTTCAGTAGCGTAAGCCCGGCTTCCACCGCCGGGATGGAGGTTTGTGCTGTGGTAAAAATCTGGGCGTCCCCGCCTGGCAGTCTGCCGAAATTAAACACAATACAGTCCACAGTTTCTGGGGCGGCATACCGCGCCATATTGCTATGGCTATCCTCAATCAGTTTGGCGTTTTGCAGTCCATATTGGGCAAGCAGTGTCGCCGTTTGGCGCAGGGCTTCGGGTTGGATGTCAAATGCCAGCACTTGTCCGCTTTGTCCGGCAAGCTGGCAGAGCAATGCGGTATCCCGCCCTTTGCCTGCGGTCGCGTCAATGCAGAATGTCCCAGGTTTTACATTGCGCCGGATAAAATCATGTGCAAGCCCCAAGGTATTTAGCCCCATGGGGCTGTTTTCGTTTTGTGGTTTATATGACATAATCATTTCCATCCGTGCCGGATTCCATTAAATCCGCAATGGTGATATGATCAAAAAAATCATTAATCAGCTTATGCAGGTCGCACCACATATTCAGTGTGCGGCATTCGCCCATACGGGGACATTCCATGTGTTCCAAACAGGTAACTGGCGCTAAACTGCCTTCAGTCAGGCGTAAAATACTGCCGACTGTATAGGTTTCCGGCGGATGGGTCAGCCGGTAACCGCCGCCTTTGCCGCGCAGCCCGGTTAATATATGGTTCTTAACCAGCACTTTGAGTATGCTTTCCAGGTATTTTCCAGAGATGCCTTGCCGTTCGGCGATTTCCTTCAGCGGCAGATAGCTTTCGGTTTGATGTTCAGCCAAATCAATCAGCACACGCAAGGCATAGCGCCCTTTGGTTGAAATCATCATAAACACATCCCTCCTCATATATCCTATTATATAACAAGGTTAATAGGCTTTTCAAGCCTGGCACAAGAAATTTTGCCTGCGCCTATTGACAAATGGTTGGAAGCGGATTATAATTCCTATAAACCTATCAGATAGGTATGATAAATAATAGATGCAGTTTTCTATTTTTGGAGGAATTATGATGAGCCGTATTTTTACATCCGCAGACCAGTTAATTGGTAACACACCGTTACTGGAACTAGCCCATATCGCGAAAAATGATCATTTACACGCCCGTATCCTTGCAAAGCTGGAATATTTCAATCCAGCAGGGTCAGTGAAAGACCGGGTTGCCAAAGCAATGATTGATGATGCGGAAACAAAAGGACTGCTGAAGCCGGATTCTGTAATCATTGAACCGACTTCCGGCAATACCGGCATTGGGCTGGCATCGGTTGCTGCGGCACGCGGCTACCGGATTATCATTGTTATGCCGGAAACCATGAGCATTGAACGCCGTCAGCTTATGAAGGCTTATGGCGCGGAACTTGTGCTTTCAGACGGCGCAAAAGGTATGACTGGTGCGATTGAAAAAGCCAATGCACTTGCCGCGGAAATCCCAAACAGCTTTATCCCAGCACAGTTTGATAACCCGGCAAACCCTGCCGCACACCTTGCCGCAACCGGTCCGGAAATCTGGCAAGATACAGATGGTAAAGTGGATATTTTTGTAGCAGGCGTCGGCACTGGCGGCACCATTACCGGCGTTGGGGAATACCTGAAAGAAAAGAATCCTGCGGTAAAAATTGTTGCGGTGGAACCTGCTACCTCCCCAGTGCTGAGCAAAGGTACAGCGGGCAAACACCCAATCCAAGGGATTGGCGCTGGGTTTGTGCCCAAGGTGCTGGATACTTCCATTTATGATGAAATCATTCCGGTAGAAGGCAATGATGCGTTTGCCGTTGGCAAACGCATTGGGCATGAAGAAGGCATTCTTGTTGGGATTTCATCTGGCGCCGCTGTATGGGCTGCTATCCAGCTTGCAAAGCACCCGGAAAACCGTGAGAAAAATATTGTGGTGCTGCTGCCGGATACCGGTGACCGTTACCTTTCTACCCCATTATTTGCAGATTAAAAATGACAATCATAAAAGCCCCTGGAACCATACAGAAAACGGTTTCGGGGGCTTTATGATTTTGCAAAACTGTTTTCATTGCAAAAACGCAAAACTCGGCATACCAACCTGTGCAAGCTGATAAATGTATACGCCATAACACGTCAGCAGGGCAGCGCCCTGCCACCGTCGCAGGCGCCCGGAAAACATAGGCGGCAATAAGGCAATGCCCATTAATGTGATGGTAAATGGCAGGTCGCGTAAAAAGACTTCTGCCGCAACCGGCAGTGTACCGCCGCCAGCCGCAACACAAACCGGTAAAACAAGTGTCAGGTTGATGATATTTGCGCCGACGATATTGCCTGCGGATAAAGCCCCTTCATGTTTGCGCGCCGCGGCAAGCGCTGTCATAAGCTCTGGCAGCGAGGTGCCCAGCGCAACAAGGGTTAACCCAATAATGCTTTCTGGGACACCCAGCATCCGGGCAAGGATTACCCCATTATCCACCATGAGTTTTGCGCCCAGTATCACAGAAAGTGCCCCGATGATAAATTGTAAAATGGTATGTACCCGCTCCTGTGGGGAAAGCGGGCTGGCAGCATGATGCTGGCTGCCCTTTGCTGCTCCTTGCAGGTTCAGCGCAAGAAATGCAAATAATAATGCCAATAAACCGGGGGCTTCCCGTGCGGAAAACTGATGGTCAGCGGCAAAACAGCCGAGTAAAATGGCGGCAGCAATCATAATACCGCCTTTGGTTTTGGCTTCCCGCGCATGGAATGCCGCAGGCGCAAGCAAAGCGGCAATGCCTAAGATAAGCCCTGTGTTGCAGGCAGCAGAACCCACCGCGTTGCCAACAGCAAGCTCTGTGCAGCCGCGAATGGTTGCAAGCAATGATACAGTCAGTTCCGGCGCTGTGGTACATAGGCTGACCAGTGTTGCGCCGACAACAAACCGTGGGATGCCGCTGGCTTCTGCGAGCCGTGCGGCAGCATCTACAAACCCATCGCCGCCGCGCATGGTTAAATATAGCCCGGCTGCAAAGAAAACAGCCGCCAATAAGACGGTTATCACAGGAGGAACCCCCTTTTTTTGATGTTGTCCTTACACTTTATGCGCAAAAAGAGGGGTTTAGACTTGCCCATATCAATTTGTTACCTGGCATCCTGCCAGTGGAATGGCAAATGGTATACTTGTTTCAGTTCTAACAGCGGACTGTTTGCCAAATCCGCAGGTGTAACAAGGCTGCCGCCATTGGCATCCAAATCATAGCCAAATGCAGCATAAGCCTCCCAAACCAAATGAGCACATTGGGTTGCGGAAACCTCGCTTGGCATCCGTTTTGCTGGGTACCACCCAACCGTAAGGCTGTATGGGACACCCAGCAAACGGCGGCAAGCCGTTTGCGCAATGGCAGAACGAGTCTGCTGGCTTGCGCCGCGTAAGCGGTAAACCGCGAAAGACGCATAATCTGACCAGCGCTGGATATTTTGCAGAGATGAAACTTGCCCGATAACAACAGCTTCCAGCGTTATGCCCATTTGGGCGTCAACCACCAAAGCGGCATGACCGCTGCGGAAACCAAGGATATGGGTGCAGGGTGTAATCAGGATATCGCCATCTTCCAAAGCAGCAGGACAGCCAGCAATGTCAACCATATGTTCAGAACGGGTTGCCGGAATGCCAACTGTACACTGCACAACGGCTGGAGTGAGGTAAGCCCGCTGGATTTCTGGGACGGTGTTAAGCGCATCCCGCTCACGCAAAATATCCAGCGCTGCTGGGAACAGCCCGGTTTGTTCTGCAAGGGTTTGATAATCTGCCTGGCTCCAGCATGGCTGTGCCAGCAGGCTGGAAAGGTCGTGCGGTGTGACGGCTGGCATGGCACAGGCATAATATTCCGTATGGGCGCTCCAAAGCAGCAGCGCGGTGAAAAGTGCCACCAGACAGGCAGGATATTTGAACTGCATCGGCAAAAATCCCCCTTTATACCGACAGTTTATGCGTTTTTTTAACGGTTATACATGATATCCGGCACATTGCCTATCTGCGGATACTCCTTTGGTATTATATATACGTCTGATTAGAAAATATAAAGTATATTATGCAATATATACTTGACATAATGAAAGGTATATGATATGATAATACCAGAAAGGGAGGATGCAGCATGAAGAATAAACGGCTTCAGCTTGCACGGGTTGCCTGTGATATGTCACAGGCACAGCTTGCGGAAGCAGTCGGCGTTACCCGACAGACCGTGGGATTAATCGAATCTGGCAAATATAACCCGACATTAAAATTATGCTTGGCAATCTGCCATGCGCTTGGAAAAACATTGGATGAATTATTCTGGGAGGAATCCCTGCAGCAGCACAAAGGAGTGGAAGAACCATGAAGTTATTTCGGAAAAAAACAGTAGATGAACGAGTCGCTAGTGAAGTCAATCGGATTTACCGGGTTGGCTATCTGATTCTAACATTTGGCATCCTAATTGACGTGATTTGGCAGATGGCTACTGAACCTATGGGCAAAATCGTTGTCCGCCCATTGGAATTTGCTACTCTGATTGTGGCAAATATCATATGTGTGCTGATGATGGTTCAGAAAGGACTGAGTGATGACGACGCTTATGCGGAAGCAGAAAAATTCCCCAAAAAACATTACGCGCTGCTTGGGTTAGGCGCTGGAGCGGTTGCCGCTGCTGCCATGGTTGGTATACGGATGCTGACATTTGGTTGGGAATATCCCATCAGTACCATGGTACTGATTCTTGGTATTTATTTTTTCAGCATTGCATTGACCTGTGCCATTGCGTTTTATTGTGTGCAGTACGCCATATTTAGGGTGGCAAAACGCCGTAGGAATCAACAGTTACGGGATGAGGATGAAACATAATAGCAGATAAAAAAAGCCCGAACCTTTCTGGCCGGTTGGCGCCAGAAGGTAGGGCTTTTTTATGATTTGGGATTTGTATTTGAATCAGGGGCGGGTGCGGGTTCAGCGTCAGCATCTGGACAACCCATCATCATGACTTCTTCCATCGTGCAATCCAGTGCTTTTGCAATGCGGAACACGGTTTTCGCAGTATAACGCTCAATTTTGCTGGGATTTGCACAAAGGTCCGAAATTTTTGTAATAGGGATGCCGCTTAATTGCGAAAACTGATATCTGGTGAGATTTTTTTGCTTTAAGTAGGCTGCAAAGTCCATTGGTTCCACCTCACTTAACTTGTATTATATCGGTATCCAGATAGCCTGTCAAGGGCTAAACACTGACATTCGGTTTGGGGCGGTTGAGATTGTATCACCCTTAATATTCTGCTAGCCGCTTTCTTTATGCTTTTCCCCAAAATGAAAAACAGGCACAGGAAAAGGGAAGTGCCTGTTTTACAGGTGGGTAGAATTATGCGTGGGTAATTAGCGCCTTGACCAATGTGCTGACACCGCCTAGGATAAACACCCAAATGATGAATTTGCGGATATTATTTTCACCAAGGCGTTTGTCAATCTGCCCGCCGACAAACATACCGACCGCTGCCGCGGGAATGGTTACAGCGGTAATCTGCAAGGTGAATATGGTAAAAATCCCATTATAGATATAAGCAATGGTGCGGAAGAAATTTTCCAGCAGAAACACAAAACAGGTATTTGCACGGAACGCATGACGGTCTGTGGAAGAGCGTTCCATATAAATGAGGAACAACAGATTGATGCCAAACAGCCCTGCTGTGACACCGGAAAGGAAGCACATAATGGCTTTGATAACCGGGTTTGGCTTAAATGCCTTGGAATTATCACGGGTCAGCATTTCGATGCCCAGTCCGATGATTAAAATACCCAGGATAACCTTTACAATCCAGGGAGAGCCTAGTTTCAGCAGCAAGGTGCCAGGGATAATGCCTAACAGCACCCAGATTGCAATAGACGCAACAATTTGGAAACAGAAATTTTTCCGGTTCTTGAGCACAATATAAGCATTCAGCCCCAAAGAAACCGGTAAAAGGCTGGGCGAAATGTCGGCATTATTCAGCCGCATGGCCATCAAAGGGTTAGAAATCAATGGGTCGCCGAACCCGGCAAGCCCTTTTACGACAAATGCGCAGGCAACCGAAATAAAAATATAAACGGCAAGTGATGGTGTCATGGTCATTGTATGTATATCCCCCAGTTCCATTCATCCCAGGCAACAGTGTGCCTTGAAAGTTAATCCAGCAGCATTCGCTGCTTTTCAAACATTATACCATAACCAAACCAAATGAACAAAGGAAAAAACGCAGAACGCCAAAAAAACAACAAGATATTATAAAATTGCGATGAGTTTGCGCAGTATTCCAAAGCGGACGAAGAATTTCTAAGATTATCCATTCTGCTTGCCGAGATACGGTCGCTTCGATTTGTGTTTTTATATGCTCTCCATTCCTGCCTTTTGGAAACTCATGATATTACAGCATATTGATGAAAAAAGTAATAGTAATGCTGTTGATGAAGTCGGCAAACATACTGCCCACAACAGGGACAAGGATATAGGCTTTGACAGAAGGAACAAAGCGGCTTGTCAGCGCCTGCATATTCGCCATGGCGTTAGGGGTGGCACCCATGCCAAAGCCACAGGTACCAGCGGACAGAATGGCAGCATCATAATTGCGGCCCATGACATTATAGACCACAAAATAGGCAAACAGGAACATCAGCACAGTTTGTGCCACTAGCAGCATAATCAGCGGTATTGCTAGAGCGGCTAGCTGCCATAGCTTTAGCGTAATCATGGCGATGCCAAGGAAAAGAGACAGGCAAATACCGCCAATATCATCAATAGCAGCCATAGGAACCTCGAATTTGCTGCTGAACTCGCTGGAATTGCGCATGATAGCAGCCACAATCATAGAACCGATGTATATTGGAAAACTCATGGAGGTTTTAGACAGCAGCCAGGAAATAATGGTACCCACACCCATCGCAATAGCGAGCTGATAGGCAGCGGTAGCGTAGCTGCCAGCTGACATTGTATCACCTTGCCCAGCATCGGTGGGCAGCGTATCTTCCACAGGGATGGCAGTTTTCAGCAAGTTATGTTTCAGAATAAGCCTGCGGCCCAAAGGTCCGCCCATCAGTGAGCCGCCGATTAAGCCAAAGGTTGCTGCCGCTGTACAAAGGGTGGAAGCGCCCTCCAACCCCAGGCGTTCCAGGTCGGGACCGAAGGCACCGGCTGTGCCATGCCCGCCGACCATAGGAATGGAACCTGCACACATACCCAGCAGGGGATTGACATTCAGGATATGGGATAACCCCACTGCTGCCGCATTTTGAAGTATGATTAGCGTTGTGATGCATAGCAGAAAGATTAGCAGGCTGATGCCGCCGTTTTTCAAGACTCTTAAATTGGCTTGAAAGCCTACAGAGGTGAAGAAGATGACCATACACACCGTTTTTAGTGTTTCGTCAAAGGTCAATTCCATAATGCCAGTGGCATAAAGAATGCAAGATAGGATTGCAAAAAGCAAGCCGCCTACTACAGGGGAGGGGATACAGAAGGTTTCCAGCAACTTAATCCGCTTTTTCAGCAAGCCGCCAATGAACAGCACCACCACAGCCAGCGCCAGGGTTTGATACATATCCAGCGAAACCTGGAAAGAACGGATGTTTTTTGCAGGTGTTTTAACGGCTACCTGCAAACCCTGCTTCTCATACCATGCTGTGGCGCCAAAGTGGAAGGGGATAGGGACACCTTGGACAGCATCCTGCGGTGTCAAAGCTGCATCTACGGCGATAGCACCCTGAACCTGACTGTTGTTTTGAAACAGCGCATCTGTGATTTGATTGACAATCGCAGCGTCCAAATTGTCAGAGGCAACCAATACTGCCTGGACACCCAAGGTGGTCACATCCTCATTTTGTCCTCTGTAAGTACCGGCGGGAATGGTGCATACGGCATAGCAGTTGTATAAGCCCATTAACTGGCTGATGGTTCGCTGGTCGGGAGCGATTAGTCGGATATCCATATTTTCTGCCAGCGCAGCTACAGCATTGGTAGGGGCGCCTGCCGTGCAGAAAAAGGCGTCAAGGTTGCCAGCTTGCATCTCATTGGCGGAATCGGCAAAGGACAAACGGCTGACTTTCAGCTTGTCCAGGGTTAAGCCGTTGGCTTGGAGGATTTGCTCAGCATTTCGGGTGACGCCCGAATTTTCCGCGCCAATGGACACCCGTTTGCCAGCCAAATCATTGATGGAGGTAATGCCTGAAGCCTTTGTGACCACGATTTGGCAAGCTTCGGTGTAGAGGGAACCTATCGCACTGTAACCAGACAGAATCCGGCCCTCAAAGTTGCCTTCGCCTACCGCCGCAAACTGTAAGGTATCACTTTGGACGATGGCTAAATCCGCCAGATTGCCTGCCAACAGATTTAGGTTCGCCTCGGAGCCAGTGGTTTCTTTCACCGTTACATCCCATCCAGTGGCTTTCTCAATGGCAGGCGCCAAAGCGTTGCCATAAGCGTAATAAATGCCTCCCTTGCCGCCTGTGCCCAACCGGATTTCATCTGAGGCGCCGTTGCAGCCGCTCAGGCAGGTTAGCAGCAGGCAAATGAGGATTAGTGCTGAACATCGCCGCTGTAATTTCATAACAGTATCTCTCCTTCATTTTTAATCAATGCCGGGTAAGCTGCAAAATTGGGCGATTCCCCCTTTCTGTACCCTGTTTTTCCGCACCGGCTAGCTGGGTTATCCCGGTTGGAACGGTTGTAATGCGCAATTTCTACCTATATTGCATTATAACACAGCAAATAAAAGAAGTACAGAATTCCCCTCTTGTGTCTGATAATTTGCGATGCCGCGTGGACGGCAGAACTATGATGGAAAGATCAGTGTGGTTTTGAACCCTTTTTGTGGTTCACTTTCAATGTGCATGGTTCCGTTGTGTGCCCCGATAATCTGCCGAACCAGCAGGATCCCTAAGCCATGCCGCAAGTTTAGTTTTTCATCTGTGCTTTCGATATGGCTGGCGCTTGCGGTCAGCGCCTTCAATTGCGCAGCAGATACCCCCACGCCATCATCTATAACCGCAATCATAGTGCCAGCCTGCCCGTGTGTGACCGAAAGATCAATCTGGCAGCCCTTGGGATTATGGATAATGCTATTTTGAATCAAATTGCGCAGCGCACGTTTCAAAAGCGCTTCATCCCCTTGAATTGATGCTGGTTCGCTTTGCCGGTCGGCACAGAATACGATGGTATATGGTTCTTGCAAACCGCCATCCAGAAACTCGCAGGCAACCTGCCGCGCCAGCTCCACCAAATAGACTTTTTCCAGTCGAAGCGGCTGCATGGAATATTCCAGCCTAGAGGTAAGGTTCAGATCAGAAATCAAACGTCGCAGCTTTTCCCCTTGCCTGCGGATGCAGGCTGCCTGTTCCCGGGCAGGGGTTGGAAGCGCTTGGTTGTCCTCTAGCTGCCCTGCAAAGCCAAGCATGACAGAAAGTGGTGTTCGCACATCATGCGAAATGCCGCTGATCCATTCGGCGCGAGCATTGTCTTTTTTGGTGATAAAGGCTCCCGCTTTGTTAAGCTGCCGGTTGATTTCTGCCAGCTCCCCTTTTTCTGGTAAGCTGACAGTTTTGCCGGAGGAAACCGTTTCAATCCCCCGCAAAATAGGGGTGACCGCTTTTTCCACCCGCCGCATATTCCACCATATCAGCAGGACGACCGCAATGAGATTGACTGCAATCATAACCGTAAAACCAGTCAAAATAATCCTGATATAAGGTTCCTTATATGTTGAATAGTATTTCACAAAGCTGTTTTTCGCTGTACCAACAACCAAAAGCCCTGCGGGATGCTCCAATACAAAAACAGGATAATCCCTTAAATACCATCGGCTGAATTTGGCTACATCAATCGGCGTGTACTGCCGCGGCAAGTCTTCCGGCAGGCACGCTTCCCAAATTACAGCTCCAGTATCATCCAGCAGCATGGCCCAGGAGTGATATTCTTTTAGCCGGTCGTTTAGCACATCGGTTGATACCAGATTGCCTGCCGCGTCCACAGTAATGCTATTCCGCACCTCATGGATTGAAATTTCCGATCCATCTGAGGACTTCTTTGCCCACAGCAGTACGGAGAAGAACAACGCCGCGTTGAGGAACAGGAACAAGATAATGATGCCAACCATAGATAAAAAATACTTCCGAAAAAAGTGTTCTATTGGCTTCATTTTTTCGGCTCCTTCACCACCAGCTTATAGCCCAGCCCTTTCACCGTCAGCAGTGATACAGGTTTGGATGGATTTCGCTCGATTTTCTCCCGCAAATGCCGGATATGAGTCATCAGTGTTGTTTCATATCCTTGCCAGATATCCCCGCATAGCGTTTGGCAGAGGGCGCCAATCGTGACAATACGGTTTGCGTTGCCTGCCAGCTTTTCAAAAATGCTGTATTCTTTCGCGGTCAAAGGGATTCGATTGCCTTCTTTGATGGCTTCTGCCTGATCTAAGTCTACCATAGCCGCATCCAGCGAAACAATCCGACTTTTTTCCGGATAGGTACGTTTCAAAATTGCCTGAACCCGCAGCAGCAATTCTTTTGGTAAAAATGGTTTCACCAGATAATCGTCCGCGCCTAGTTCAAATCCGGCAAAGCGGTCTTCCGCTTCCCCTTTGGCGGTGAGCATTAGGACGGGGATTTTACTGACCGTGCGAATCTCTTGGAGCAGTTCAAATCCATCCATGCCAGGCATCATCACATCCAAAATGATTATGCCTGGCATTTTTTTCGCCATCAGCGCCAGCGCCTGCTCACCAGAGGCAGCCACCCAAACCCGTGTATATCCAGCACTTTCAAAAATAGAGCGGATCATTGTCCGTAAATCTTTTTCATCATCCACAATAAGAATTTCTGTGTCCAGCATAAAAGCACCTCCTATTTATGCCTATTATAACGTGGAAACCGAAAATTGTATATGCCATCAGCACAATCTCAAGCTTATCTCAAGGTTCTCTCAAAGGAAGCTCAAGGATGATATTGTATACTTGCCCCACAAAGGAGGCAACTGCTATGTGTGATTATGTGATTGAAACAAATCAGTTAACCAAACAATATGGAACACAAAAGAGTGTGTCAGAGCTGAACATTCATGTTCAGCGAGGGCGTATCTATGGGCTGCTGGGTCGAAACGGCGCTGGAAAAACCACAACCATGAAAATGCTGCTGGGACTTACGCAGCCCACATCTGGGAAAGTATCAATTTGGGGGCAGCCTTTGCCGGGCAATGAAAAGAAACTGATGCCTCATATCGGCAGTTTAATTGAATCCCCCGGTTTTTATCCCAATCTGACAGGAACGGAAAATTTGCGTATCTTTGCCGCATTGCGTGGGCTGAAAAACGGCAATGTGATTCGAAATACCCTGGATTTGGTGGGTTTACCTTATTTGGATAAAAAGCTGTTCTCTCAATATTCCCTGGGCATGAAGCAGCGGCTGGCGATTGCGCTGGCAGTGATGCACGATCCGGAGCTGCTCATTCTGGATGAACCCATCAACGGCTTAGACCCTATTGGTATTGCGGAGGTGCGCGCATTTATCCGGGCATTGTGCGATGAACGGGGTAAGACCATCCTGATTTCCAGCCATATTCTTTCCGAGATTGCGCTGCTGGCAGATGATATTGGTATCATTGACCATGGTGTCCTGTTGGAAGAAGAAAGCCTTATGGATTTAGAGGCGAAAAGCAGTAGATATATCCGCTTTACGGTTTCTGATACGGCATGGGCAGCAGGGATTTTAAAGGGTGTTTTCCATGAAAATCAGTTTACTGTGCAAGATGCCCATCACCTGCGGATGGATGCCGCGAAGGTTCCCGTGGCGGAAATTATTTCCGCTTTTGTACAGCATGGTTTGTCAATTTCAGAAGCAGCAACAGTAGAAGAAAGTTTGGAGGATTATTTTAAACGGGTGACTGGGGGTGAGGGGATTGCTTAAACTGATTTGCTGTGAGCTGGCAAAACTGAAGCGGAAAAAGTTCATTCCCTTTGTGATTCTCTCCGCATTTATGTTTCCGCCCCCGGTGGCACTGATGATGCTGACACCGCGCATGATGAATCAATATGATACCAAAGCAGAACTCTTCGATGATTTTTATCAATTTGTCCTTGGCTACGGTGTGGAACTGCTTTTGCCCTGTGTCATTGGCGTTATTGCTGCTATGTTGTTCTTCATGGAGCGGGACAACGACACCTTCAAAAACCTGCGGACAATCCCAGTGACCAGCACCCAGATGATCTTTGCTAAAATCATCGTCCTGTTTCTGTTCGGACTGATCTTCTGCCTGTCCACAGCTATTGTCACCATTTTCTGCGGAAGCCTGATTGCCGAGGTGGGTGGGCTGGGCTATAAGCTGTGGCTGGCGGCGGAGCTGGGGGTATTCATCACGGCGGGCACCTTGCCGCTAGTGGTGCTGGTGGTCTTTTTCAGCAAGACCTATATCTTCTCCATTCTGCTGTGCATTTTTTACAGCGTGTTGAGCTTAACCGCTGAGAGCTGTTACGAGGTCATGCCCAAGTTCCTCTGCTGGCTGATGCCCATCCCTCTCACAAACATCTGGTGCGCCGGGGATATGGTTCTTCACGGCGCTCGGAAGAGTGTGGGCCGGTTGCAGTACTTGGTTCCCACCACCATGCAGACCGTCTTGATTCTGGGCGTGATGGCTGTCCTGTCCATTCTGCTGATTGACTATTTATATAAAGAAAGAGGGGGCGATTGAAATGCTGGTTACGATAAAAACCGAACTTTGGAAGCTGAAACGGTATCACATGATCTGGGCAGGCGTTCTGCTGATGCTGCTTTCCGTTCTGCTCACTGTGTTCGCCACCACCGCCCTGGACGGTACAGTTTGGACGTTCTCATTTTTCGTGGAGCAAGTTTTAAAGAATAATATCACCACGATTTTCCCTATGTGCATCGCCCTTATCACCGGATATATCATCAACCGGGAGGGAACGGACGATACGCTGAAAAGCATTCTGACAATTCCCATCTCATTCCCTGCGCTGCTATTTGGCAAGCTGACTGTCGGCGGTCTGCTTTCGCTGTTTCTAGGGCTTGTCAGTACTGTGTTTACCGTGACCGCATCATTCCTTTTGGGTTTCCCTGGCGGGACTCTGTCAGCCATCCTGCAAGCTGCAGCGCAGATTACGTTTAACTGTCTGTTCCTCTATATCGCTGTTCTGCCGGTTATTTCTATTGCTGCCCGAATCCCAAACGGGCATTTGATTGGAGCGATTGTGGCCTTTGTCTACGGCTACGGCGGGATGTTCGCGGCAGGAAATATGACCTTGGCGAATTTGTATCCAGTGACCGCAAGCATGGGGATGATTGGGTATCGCAGCTATGATGAAAGCGTGCATTGGAATTTGTTGCTTTGTATTTTCAGTCTGTTAGCTGCGCTGATGGTTTCTGCTGTTTTTGTTGCGAGCACCCAAAATGTTTCATCTGCAAAAGCAGCAAAAAAGTCCAAACACAAAATCACAAAAAAAGGTTGGTAAGGAGTGTCAAATACCATGAAGAAAAAAGTAAAAATCGTAATAGGCATTGCCGCTGTCCTGCTCATTAGTCTGATCGGATTTTGCGCATGGTTTCTCTCGGGTTCCGGTAGTATGGAGTATTATGCCCAGATTGACAACAGCAAGGTGGAACAGGTTGATACCAAGGGAGGGGTAATCAGCTTGAAAGGCAATCTGCCATATTCTTATACATTACAATCTTACGATAAAAACGGCAATGAAAAAACACTTACCTTTGGAACATCCAGAGAACTGCGGAATGGTGCTTTTATTCGTGTGACGGTTATGCCAGTTCGGGGTGTTCTAGATTGGTGCGAAGTACAATATGACGAGCTTCCCTCAACGGTACAAGCATATTATGCAGCCCCGGCAAATAGATAAAACTATGATAATCGACCTGTCCAGTAACAGACCTGTCCTCTTTAGGTAAAAATGAAATGCCGCCTACAAAGGAGGGTGTAAATGGAGTTTCAAAACTGTTTTCTTATTAGGTGGATTTCCAAAGAAAAAATACCATACAGGAATTACTCCCATATGGCATTCGCAGAACCGTTTATTTGTTAACTTCGGCTGCTTCAATTTCAAAAGAATCAGTCTGCTACACAGACTGATTCCCTAAATTTTCTTTGCGTATTATGGAACAATAAATCTTATGTGAATATCGTTTACATGACAAGGCGTTTGCCATATCAGCGGTTCAAAAAGTTTTCCAGCTCACGCTGGACGCGGAGTAACTGTAGATCCAAGTTTTGTTCATCTGTGATCGCCACTTCCACCAGCGAATCCGCCAACAGGTTTGCCTGCCCTGCACTCTGGAAATGCGGCGCGGCAATTGCCTGTTCCATTGTGCTGGAAAGAGCCTCCAGCGCAAGCCTGCTGCTGCCTGGCGTGTCTTGCCGCAGTACCTGGCGGGTTTGTCCGGACTGTGTAACACGCCGCAGTGCAGATACTCCATGCGAATCGGTAAACAGCATCGCCTGGGTTTCATTGGTACAAGTTAATTCTTTCAGTAATGCCCAAGCAAGCGCTGGCTGACTGGTGCGGCTGCTGATCCCTGCCAGCATTGCGCTAAGTTCTGAGCTGTTAAAACCGGATGGTCCGCGCGGCATCGGGATGCAGTCCCATTCAAAACCAGAATACCGTTTAATCCGCCATGGATATGGCTGATATGTGCGATAATCAGAAAACAGGAATGGACGGAATGCTACATGTCCTTGGTCAAAATCCTTGGCAGTGATTTCACACCCTTGATATAGCGCGGCAAGCTGCTGTGCAAAAGCAACCGCTTGTGTTGCTTTTGGCTCAGCAAGCAGGCAATGTGTACCATCCTCTGAAAACAGAGCGCCGCCATTTGCTGCCAGCGCATCCCGCCAGGTGTAGCCATAACTGCCAAACTGATCTGGTGTACCATCAGCATCCAGGTCACGTGTAATCGCGGCGCAGATTTCATAAAACTGCGCCCATGTCCAATTGCTGTCCGGCACAGAAATGCCTTCTGCTTCCAGCAAAGATTTATTGACAAACATCAGTGTCGGTACACATTCATAAGGCAGCGCATACTGCGCGCGATCTTCCGCAACGCCGCTGCTTAGCGCTGCGGGATAAAAATCATCTGGTAGCACGGTATCATCCCGCGCAATCAAACCATCCAGCGGTTTTAACGCGCCAAGCCCATAAAGCATTTCAAAATCTTCTGGCAGCACCATAAATACATCGGGTTCCTGTCCCAGCAAAAATTGTCCAACCAGCCATTCTGAATAATCACGCTTTAATATGCCGCTGGTGTATTCTACCTTTACACCAGGATGAGACTGTTCAAACCGTGTAATTGCCGCGTCAATGACCGTATAGCAATCTCCCATTGGGGCGTTCCAATAACTGCCTGTCACAAAACCCAAACGCAATACTTGTGCATGCGCCGCATAATGGCTGACTGCGCCAACACAGCCCAGCATTAACAAAAACCCTGCCAGCAGCCGTTTCCCATACTGTTTCATGCGGTCATCACCATAGGCGGTTGACGGCACCGGTCTGCACTGCCCAAATTGCAAGCTGTGTGCGGTCGCGCAGGTCAAGTTTGCTTAGGATATTACTTAAGTAATTGCGTACAGTGCCTTCGGAAAACTTGAGTTCGGCAGCAATTTCCTTGTTGGATAGCCCACAGCCAACCTCCCGAATAATCCGCCATTCATTTTCTTGCAGTTCCGCGGTTTGTTTGTCTGTCACAGGAATCTGCATACTGCCTTTTGCCATGCGTGCAAACATTTGCAGCGCCTTAGTTGCAACACCAGGCATAATAATCGAGCCGCCGCGGGCGGCTTCCCGCACAGCATTTGCGAGTTCTGCTACAGAAACACCTTTGAGCAAATACCCTGACGCACCATAACGGAGCGCCCCAAAAACATATTCATCATCATCAAAAGTTGTTAAAATAATGACCTTCATCTGAGGATAAGCTTCTTTAATGAGCCGTGTGCATTCCACGCCGTCCACTTCCGGCATTCGGATATCCATGAGGATAACATCAGGTTTTTCCTTCCGCACCAGTTCAATCGCTTCCCGTCCATTTTTTGCAATTCCAACCATTTGGATATCTGTCTGGGCATTGAGTACAAAACTCAGGCTTTCCCGAATCAGTTCTTGGTCATCTGCCAAAACAACGCGTATCATATCGTATCCCCCCATCGAAGCGGCAGTTTTGCCTCTATCCGAAATCCATTTTCCCCATTTGTCTGCAATGTGCCGCCAAGCAGGTGCAGGCGTTCCTGCATATGCCGCAGCCCAAAACCGGGTTTGGGTGTTTTGCAGCCAATGCCATTGTCCTGCACGACAATGGACATCATTCTGCTGGCAGCCGTAATGGTAATCCATATTTCACTTGCCTGCCCATGGCGGATTGCATTGGTCACACTTTCCTGTACAATGCGGTAAACGGCATCCTCCTCATCGGCAGATAAGCGCAGTTGATGGGCTTCCAGCTGCAAATTGACAGATGCGCGTGAAGTCTGCTGCATTTCCTCACATAATTGCCGCAATGCCTCAGGCAAATGCAGCCGTTCCAATGCGTCGGGACGGAGTGCGCTGACCGAACGGCGCACTTCGTTCATGCCTTGCCGGGCGGCTGTGGCAATGCGTTCCATCTGCTTTTTTGCCATTTCCGGTGAAACTTCCATCATGGTAATACACGCATCTGCCCCAGCTGTAATGCCTGTGAGTGTATGCCCTAATGTATCATGGATTTCACGTGCCAGCCGGTTGCGTTCACGGGTTTCCGCCATACGTTCACTTTCTGCGGCATATGTTTTGAGCCGTTCATTGAGCTGCACAAGCTGGCCATTGACGGCCGCAAGTTCTGCGTTAAGCTGCCGGGTTGCCGCATTTTCTTCTGTACGCTGACCAACCAGCAGCACCATATAAATCAAAAAGAAAATTAAATTGAGCGCTGTAAAAAGCCCCAGAATATTTTGAAAAAACAGACGGGCATGGGTGTTGTAAAATGCAAAATAATTTGCAATTGTCACCATACGTAGCCGTGACGGCAGGATATCCATGCTGGTGACCAAATATAAAAACGCCATTGCGCCAAGGAACATTATCCGCCTGCGCCCGCGTAAGCCATCTGCCAGGTCAACCACCGCGACAAGCAGCAGCCCATTATAATCCAGATGCAGCGCGTAAATGACAAATAAACACAGCAGAGGTTCCACAAAATAAGCGGCATGGCAATGCTGCTGGCGCCGGAAAAATACACTGGCAGCAAATAACGCACAAAGCCCCACTGGGACGCCAAACAACAGCCATGGTTTATCCGGCAGTGCATTTAACTGCTGGGCAAACCGCAGTCCTTCGGACTGCTGCACGGCAAAGTATGGCGTAAACGCATAAATGCCAGCAAGAAAACTGCATACAATCATATTTAGTCCAAACATCAGGCGGCGAAAAAAAGCCAATGTATGATTGCTGCCCATAACAATCCCTCCCATCACTGCCAGCCTTCTAAATTGAAATCTGCAATATTTTCGGAAGTGACCAGTTCCACTGGCACGATAATTTCTGTTTCATATGGCGCACCGGATAAAATCTGATAAACTGCTTTTGCGGTTGCCTGTCCGATTTGAATGGAAGATTGAGCAACAGTTGCTGTCATAACGCCTTCAGCAATCATATTTTTGGCTTCCGGCGAGCCATCCACACCATAAACAGATACATGGTCTAAAAGCCCATGTTCTTTCAGCGCTGCCATCACTCCCATTGCGCTGGGGTCATTCAGCGCCATCACAACATTTGGCTGAAGTCCCTGCTCCAGCAGGCGGTTGAGTGCAGGCATTGCAAGTTCAAGCTGTCCCGCACAGTCCGCACGACCAATGATTTGATAATCTGGGTTTGCGGCTAATGTGTCACAAAAGCCTGCAATCCGGTCTATTGCTGATTTTGCATTGGGATGCTCCAGCAAGATGATTTGGGCGCGCTGCCGCGTTCGCTGCAAATGCTGTGCGCAAAGCACACCTGCGCCATAATTATCTGAAACAATTGTGCAGCACACCAAAGAAGGGTCGCTGACTTGTGAATCCACAACCACCACAGGGACGCCTGCTGCCTGTGCATCTTTCAGTGCGGGTGTAACATCCTGATAATCCACAGGGTTGACCACTAAAAGATCAATCCCTTCCCGCAGTAAATCACGGATCTGTGTATTTTGACGCTGCTGGTCGAGCGTGGGGTCACGGGTCAGCAGAACATCGCCCCGGCTTTCAATCATCAAGCGGAGTTCTTCATCAATCACGCTGTAAAACGGATTATTCATTGTCATATATGTTGCGCCAATGCGCAAACGATTGTTGTTCCCTTTGATGATATGCGGCGTCAGCAGCAGTGCGATTGCCAGCAGCAAGGCTGCTGGTATGCAAAGCCAACGTTTGCTGTGCATCTTTTCACCCCTTTCTCATTATAACACGCAAAAGCAAAAAACAATAGGTTTAATTGCAACGCAAACTGTATTACAGCATTTGCGGGCGAATGTCATTAAGCCCTATTTTGCCGTTATAAATATTCACTTTGCGCGGCATATTTGATTTGGTTAAAATTTTGGGGTTTTCCATGCGGGACAAAAACAGCGCAACCTTTGGGCTGCGCTATCTTTTTATTGCATGGGAAATTAAACAAGGCTTGCCGCGCCAATCATACCCGCTTCTTTGCCTAAGGCTGCGGCTGCAATTTCCGGCAATTCCCCCATATCTCCACCAAAACAATTTTTCTTTACTTTTTCCTGCATGGATCGTAAAAACAGTTCATCTTGTACCGGCATATGGCCGCCAAATAACACAAGCTGTGGACGGAAAATATTGACGATATTCACCACACCCGTGCCAAGTTTATGCAGATAATCCTGCAAAACCGCAACAAGCTGCCTGTTGCCTTGTTTGGCTTCAGCAAAGATTTCTTCCGGGCTGATATCACGTCCTGCTGCATACTTTGCGGCACGGGTCAGCGCCGCGGCTGAAGCATATGCTTCCAGGCAGCCGCGTCTTCCACAAGTGCATGGCGCTCCATCTTGGACAATCACCATATGCCCTGGTTCGCTGCCGCCAACGATTTCGCCAGCGACAATGACACCGCCGCCAACCCCTGTGCCAAGCGTAATCATCACAACATTTTGATAGCCTTTGCCTGCCCCGGCAACCGTTTCTCCAAGTGCAGTGCAATCCGCGTTATTTGCAACTTGAATTGGTATTGGCAAATCCCTGCCTAGCAGCTCTGCAAGATGGATATCCTGCCAATGGATATTATTGGAGTATATCACAATCCCTTTTCTGTGGTCTATCGTGCCTGGGACACCTACACCAGCCCCAACACATTGATCAATTTCAATGCCTTGCTGTGTAAGCAATGCCAATACCTGTTTGCCTATTTCACCGATGATTTCATTTGCCGGGCGTTCCGCCTGGGTTGGCATTTCGATGGATGCCAACAATTTTTGATGCACGTCAACCAAACCGATCCTGATAACAGCACTGCCAATATCAATGCCAATGCGTACCGGACCGGCTTTTTCCCGGATGGTGGTAATAAGTGCGTCACAAGTTCCTTCAAGCTGAAATGTTCCGCTTGCCGCAGAAATAAAAAAGCTGTCACCTTTTCGGAATGGAAGGCTTTCCGTTGTATCTGAAATTGTCCCTTGTCCATCAAGGATTAAAATGCTTGCAAAAGAATCCTGTGAAACATTGCCTTCCAGTTTCTTGAGTATCTTACCATCTAAATTCAGTTTATCTACGGTAAAATAATCACAATCTGCCACGTGTGGATAACTGCTTTTATCTCGGATAATTGGCACAAGGCTGGTCACTGCCAATGCCTTTTCAATATGTAGGTCACGTTTTTTCCCATCCTTGCCGACCCGCCCATAATCATAGACGCGGTAGGTGACATTGGAATTTTGCTGAATTTCTGCAATCAGGATATCCTTGCCAATCGCATGAAGCGTACCTGATTCAATAAACAGCACATCACCCTTTTGCACAGGCACTGCATGAAGCACTTCCAACAATGTATTTTCACGGATACGGCGTTCAAATTCTGCGGTACTGATTTCTTTGCGGAAACCATAATATAAAAACGCGTCTTTGCCAGCATCCATCACATACCACATTTCTGTTTTACCATACTGTCGTTCATGTGTCAGCGCATATCGGTTGTCTGGATGCACCTGAATGGATAAGTTATCTTTTGCATCAATAAACTTGATTAAAATCGGGAAATCCCGAAACCTTCTGCAATGTGTGCCCAATACAGCTTTGCCTTGTGCGTCAATATACTGTTGTAACGTTTTACCTGCATACACGCCATTTGCAATGATTGATGGGCCATCGGGATGGCAGGATAATTCCCATGTTTCTGCAAGCACATCACCACTGCATTCTTTTCCATATTCATCCGCCAGCCGATGTCCGCCCCAAAGATAATCCTTACCAGAAGGCTTTAGTTTTAATATGCTCATGCCATACACCTCCGCGTACTGCCATTCCTGGTTTTACCCCAGGATTATTGTGTATTTTTTGCCTGCACAAGCGCTGCTAACAGCGCATCGCGGATTTCAGGTTCCCTGCCATCATAATTGATACCACCCAAATGGATATCAGGTTTTGTCCTGCCATGGAAGTCACTGCCGCCAGTCAGCAGCAAACTATGTTTTTCTGCCAATGCTTTATAAAATACGGTTGCTTCTTCATTGTGATAACTGCTAAATACTTCAATCCCATCCAGCGGCAGGGACAACACCTTTTCCGCAAGTTTTTCATTCATACCGATATTTGCGCCCGGATGCGCCAGCACCGCAAGCCCCTTTGCCGCATGGATTGTCATAACGGCTTGCGCCGCAGGGATATATTCCACTGGCACGTGTGCCGGTTTTCCGGGCGCGCAAAGCGCCCAATAAAAGTTCACCAGCGGGCGTTTTGACAATTTCCCATCAAGCAGCGGATGGATTAGCGGATGTGTCCAATTTTCCTGGTTTGCAAGCACAGATTCCGCAATGCTTTCGGGTGTCACCACACCATTATGGGCTTTTGCTGTCACTGCATCCTGGTCAAAACAAATGCCAAGCCGTGATACGGCATCCATCTGACGCTGTGAAACTTGCTGCATCATTTGCAGGACAGATGCTTCAATTTCTACAAATGCCGGGTTTGCAGTATCAATCCCATAACCCAATATGTGCAAATGCAAGCCATCCAACATACAATCAAGCTCAACCCCAGAAATCGCCCGCACGCCAAGCTGTGCGCTGCGCCACATAAACTCATTGACGCCAGCAACCGAATTATGGTCGGTCAGTGCTGCCAATTCAAGTCTTTCCTGACGGCACAATTCTGCCAGCCCTCGTGGGGATATTTCTCCATCTAAGCTGACAGCAGAATGTAAATGCAAATCAAGCCATGACATCAATTGTTCCCTCCCCATTCGGGTGAAAGCCTGCCTGTGAACCCTTTATAAATTGCTTTGGCTACACCAGCATGGTCATTTGTATCAGTATGGTATGCTGCTGCCTGCCATGCCGCAGGGGAGGAATTGCCCATTGCTACACCAAACCCCGCTGCCCGCAGCATGGAAGCATCCACATCCTGGTCACCAAGTGCCATGACCTGTGACGGCGTGATGCCAAGCTGCCTGCATAGGATGCCCATTGCTTGTGCTTTGTCTGCACCTTGCGGCATAATTTCCAGATAAGTATCTTTGGAACGCAAAAGCTGGATTCCCTGCTGATGCGCTTCCAACGCCTTATACAGGCAGTCCAGCTGCGCTGGCTGCCCCATGCACAGCAGTTTATGTGCGCCATGACTGCCCCATGTATGAATGATATCGCCCAAATTGGCACACATCGGCGTTAACCCTGTGATTTGGCTTTCCTGTGCGCTCCATTTATCACAGCAGCCAATATACCAGCTAGAACCACGATATATGCTTAAATGGATATGCTTGGCAGCACATTCCTGCACCAGCAGTGCTGCTGCCTGCACTGGGACACGCGCATCACAAAGTCGTTCCCCTTGGTATTCCAGCAGTCCACCTCCAAAACAAGCAATTGGCCCTTGAATGCCCAGTGCCTGCTGAATAGAAACTGTTGCGCCAGGCGGTCTTGCAGTCATCAAGCAAATGTCTGCACCCTGTTTTTCTGCCCATAAAACTGCCGCCCGGTTTTCGGGCGGCAGTTGGTGGCAGGAATCCAGAAGCGTACCATCAATATCAATGCAAATCAATCGGATATCCTGCATTCTTTTTTATCTCCTCGTATCATAAGTTTTTGGATTTCAGTATCAGCGGGCTAATAGCTTTTACGAGGCGCTTGTTATGCCGTTGGCTTACAAAAAGCAGGCTTTTCTTTTGCCTGTGCGGCGCGTAAAAGCTGTTCCACATTCCGGCGCCCATTACGGATGCCCAGCCCGATAACCGCTGCGCAAAGGATACCAAGTATCATTATCAGCATACCTGCTATGCCAAGAACCAACCGTGTCCTGCCGCCGGTCAGCCCCCACCATGCCAGCACCACCCCACAGGAAGATGCAACCATTGCATTGCGCTGCCAGGCACGGAGCTGTTTTAATGCGCCCTGCTGTAAACGGGCCTCTTCGAGAAGCGCTGCCGCATTCAAATGTTTTTTGTTCTTTGCCATTATCATTGCCTGCCTTTTGTCCGAAATTTTTAGTATGCCAGCTGCGGGTCAAAGAATCCGAGCAGCACGCCGACAAGTGCAACAATAACCAATACCAACATGACAGTGGTCGGTGCCAATTTTCTTTTGCTCATCAGCCAATAACAGAACAAAACAACAACCATTGGCAGCAATTTAGGGAAAATCGCGTCAAATACACCTTCCTGCAAGGCGATGCCACCAGGGATTACCATTGGAGTTGTGATGGAAATCCAGCTTGCAGCAACCGCACCAATGACAATTGTGCCAAGCATAATGACAGATTCACGGATTGCGTTGGCTTTTTCGCCAACAATCATTTCAACTGCTTTACCACCAAGCCGGTAACCTGTGTAATACAGGAAACGCATACCAAGGGTTAATACCACGTTATAAACAACAATGTAGAAAATCGCGCCGAGTGGAGAACCGCCTGCGGACAACCCAAGCGCAATGCCCAGCAAAATCGGGATCAGTGTGCCAACGACCAGGCTGTCGCCGATGCCGGCAACCGGGCCCATCAAACCGGCACGGATACCGTTAATCATTTCGCCGTCAATTTCTTCACCATTTGCCTTTGCTTCTTCTAAACCGGCAGTCATGCCGACAACAACTGTGCCAAGCTGCGGTTCAGTGTTGAAAAATGCTGAATAGGTCTGTAATGCTTCTTTTTGTTCTTCTTTGGTGTCATAAAGTTCCTCTACCAGCGGCAGCATTGCACACAGATAGCCAAAGGTTTGCATATGTTCCTGAGAAAAGCAGGTCAAATGCCCATAAAACCAGTTCCGAAAGGACTTGGAAAGCGCCTTTTTGGAAAGTTTCTTTTCTGCCATGGTTAAATCTCCTCCTCATCGTCATCAAAATCGCCTGCGCCTGCTGCGGCTGCAACTGGTTTTTGCATCGATAACAGCTTAATGCGGTAGCTGAATATGGCAAAGAAACCACCGACAACCGAAGCGGCAATCAGGTTCAGCCCCATGCACGCTGCCAATGTAAAACCGAATACAAACGTCAGCAAGTCAACCGGTTTTGTTGCAACCTGTTTGAGCAGGATTGCAATACCAACTGCCGGAAGCAGTGAACCTACCGTAAACAAGGTTTTCATTGCGATGCCATCCATTGGCAGATAGGATTTCATCAAATCAACCATGGTGACGCCAACTCTGCAAATGACAAAGGTTGGGATAAAGGAACAAAGTATATGAGAAATCCAGGGGAATACCATATCAACAAGGTAAAGTTTTTTCAGGTCGCCTTTTTCGAGCCATTTCCAGCCCATATGCTGCCAAACAAGGTTAACAGTTGCTGTGCCATAGAACAAAACGGTGCCAAGGGTGCCGACTGCGGAACCAAGCGCCACTGCCATTGCCTGCCCTTCTGTGCTTGCGGCAGAAAGCCCCATGGAATTGATCGCAACCATAGAAAGCGGAATGCCAATATAAGAAATCGCACGGACATCAGCCGAAACGGTGCCGCCAGGCGTAACCAGTGCAATATAAACAACCTGGATTGCGGCGCCAAGGTAAATACCAGTTTGGATATCGCCCATAATCGCGCCGACAACCAAGCCAGCAACTAACGGACGCCCAAGTGTATAGTTGCCAAGCACCGTGCCGCCAAGACCAGGCATTGATGCCAAACAAGCGAACAGCCCAAATAATGCAGCTTGCCATACTTGAATTTCCATAAAAATTTTCACCAAGCCTTTCATTTTATCATGTGAAAACGCGGGTTATTTGTTATCTTTCGCCATGCCCTGTAAAGGTTTTTTTGCAGGGCATGGCAGGATATGAGAGTAAATCTAGCGGGAGGTTCCGCTGGAGAGGTGACGTGTGACAACACCTGGCAGGGTTTACTGCAAGATGCACAAAACGGTTAATAACCAAACTGGCTGCGGAATTTTTTCCAGTTGCCAATGGCGGATTCCTTGATGAGTGCAAACTCAACTTCAAACCCTTTTTGCATAATGGCTTCCAATGCGTCCGCTTCTTCCTGTGTAATAGATTGGTTATTGCCTAGTTTGGTTGCGTTGGGACGGTCATTACATGGACCAATAATCACTGTTTTGACTGCGCCAGGATCAAAGCCATCATCCACCAGGATCTTTTTCATGGTAATTGGGTCTTTGGTAATCAGGAAATAACGGTCTTTGCTTGCAATGACTTTACCACATTTTGCGCGCCATTCATCAAGTGTCCAGACAAAGGTTTTTTTGTCGCTTGCGTTTTTATACGCCGCTTTCAGCACAGGGGTTTGTGCTGCTTTGTCATTGACGGCAATTAAACCGTCACAAGGATATTCCAGTGCCCAACGGGTGCAAGTCTGCCCATGGATCATACGGTCGTCTACGCGGATAAATGAGATTGCCATAATTTTTTCCTCCTATTGTTTTGTTTATTTTGTGATGATTATATATCGTCCTCAGCATCGCCGCCGAGGTCAAATACTTTGATCTGTTCGCGCGCACTCGCAATGATTTCTTCTGCGACTTGTGCAAGCGGGTCATCTGTATCAGCGAATGCCGCGCCAAGTGCCAACGGCAGATTCATGCCGCCGATTGCAATGGTATGTGATAAAAGCCCCTTTTCTTCCAGTACAGAAACCGCAGTGGTCAATGGCGAACCACCGATAATATCTGCAAGCAACAGGATTTCATCTTGTGGTGCAATGCCTTTGATGAGTTCTGTAAAGTTTTGACGGAATGTGTCAACATCCATACCATCAAGCAGGCTGGTGGAAAGGATATCCTCACGGTCGGTGCCTGCCATCATGCCTGCCGCGTTGTGCAGCCCAGGAGCAAATGTGCCATGGCTGACCAAAATGTAATACCTCATATTCTCTGTTCCCCTTTCGAATTTGTTGATATGATTTTAACAAATTTAACGTCATGGCGAATCTGTATTTTGTCACTGATGTCATGTGACGCATTTCGGTTTCTTTTTGACAAATGTAAATTGTTTTGTAGAAAACATATAAAAAAACCCCTGTCTTCTTGTGCATCTTACAAAAAGACAGGGGTTTTCAATACAAAAAGAAATATGATATGGCGAAATTTACTCCAATCAATTAAACAGAATCCAAAAACGAACGAATAAATGGAATTGCTGCCCCAATTGCAATCGTGTTATCTTCCTGCACACCTAAGCGCAGGAAGTTTTCATATTCCGGAAAAGCGGTTCTAGCCTGAACCGCCGCAAACAGGTGATTTAAATCATCTTGTGTTAAATAAGGTGCAATATGCCCTCCCAGCACAATAATGCTGTCCATAACCATATGGATATTGTTTAATGCAATCGCAAGCCATGACAGATAGGCTAGCCATCGTTCAGAACATACTGTATCTCCCTTTCGCAATAATTGGAAGAAATCCATCAAAGATTCCCCTTTATGCAGAAGGGCGTTTGCTGAGCAATAGCACTCTACACAACCCTGCTTTCCACAATAGCATTGACGTCCACCTTCTACTAATGTCATATGTTCAAAGGTACCAGTACGTCCAGTGCGTCCCCGCTGAATTTTACTGTCTGAAATAATTGCGCCGCCCAAGTGTTCCCCTAGCGATAGATAGATAGAATTTGTCAGTTCTGGATGTCGCCATAACTCCAATTCAGCAGCACATTCAGCGTCGTGTACAAAACGTACCGGATAGGGAAGCAGTGCTGACAACGGACGGATGGTCAGTCCAGTACAATCCAGGATCTTCCCATAAAGCATCTCCTGTCCATCTTCGGAAACTAACCCTTGCATCCCAATTCCAACCCCAAGCACTGCGCTGTCTGGAATCCCGATAGATTTCAAAAGATCCTGAATCATACGGCTTAGCGCGGTGAAATAGGTGTCTTTCTGGGAAAATTCCAAAGAAAGCTCTCTTTTTTTTTGTATTTCGCCATATAAATTGATCACAACAGCAGAAATATGGTCTGGCAATACCTCAACGCCAACCGCTGTCCGGTATCCTGGTCTTATGCTGTAAGCAGTTGCTTTTCGCCCAATACCAGAGGCCAACTGTCCCTGTTTTTCAATCAGCCCTTCCGCTTCCAGTGTGGATAAGTGCTGTGTCGCAGTAGGCAGACTCATCTCTAAAGAAGATGCAATTTTAGACTTTGAAACACGCTTTTCCTGATAGATGAAACGATAAACATCAGAATAGTTCTTTTTACGGATGTCATTCATTGAGATTTTTTCCATGCCACCCTACCTTTCTATTAATGTATTTTACAAAACGAGTATAGCTTATTTGCTTAAAAAAAGCAACAATCGCTTACAGGCTTTTGCAGCAATCAATTGGAATTATGCGGTTTGCACAAAAAATGTGCATATATTTAGTCGTTCTGCGAATTGCAAAATGAATCGAGTTGATTTATTATGTAAGTATATTATATAAAATCATTTTATATAATGAATTAAGAAAAAAGGAGGAATATACGATGGGAATCATCGAAAAAATGAAGCTGGACGGTAAAAAGGGGTTTATTACTGGCGCGGCCCGCGGCATTGGCAAATGTACTGCCACCGCCTTTGCTGAGGCTGGTGCAGATGTGGCGATTGTAGATATGGACTTGGAAACAGCGCAGGCTATCGCACAGGAAATCGCTCAAGCCACCGGCCGCAAGGTTATTGCTTTGCAGTGTGATGTTACTGACGAAGCCCAAGTGCAGGTGATGGTGGATGAGGTGGTGAAACAGTTGGGCGGGCTGAACTTCTGCCACGCAAATGCTGGTATCTGCATCAATGCAGCGGCGGATGAAATGACTTATGCCCAATGGAAAAAGAATATTGATGTGAACCTTAACAGCGTCTTTTTAACCGATGTTCTCGCAGGCAAGTATATGCTTGCACATGGCGGCGGCTCTATTATCAATACGGCTTCCATGTCCGCTCATATCGTCAATGTTCCTCAGCCGCAATGTGCTTATAACGCCTCTAAGGCTGGTGTTATCCAGTTAACCAAATCCTTAGCCATAGAGTGGGCGAAACGGGGCGTTCGGGTCAACAGCATCAGCCCTGGATATATTGGTACCGACCTGACCTTGTCTTCCGAAACACTCAAGCCTTTCATTGCGCAATGGAATGCCATGGCTCCCATGGGTCGTCTGGGCAAACCAGAGGAACTAGCATCCATCTGTGTATATCTGGCAGGGGACACCAGCAGCTTTACCACTGGTGCTGACTTTGTTTTGGACGGCGCGTTTACCTGCTTCTAAGGAGGGCACCATGAATTATTTACTTGGTACAGATATCGGTACTTCAGGCACGAAAACGATTCTCACGGATTTAAAAGGGAATGTAATTTCTCAGGACTTGCAGGAAACCGACGTCCTCACCCCTCAGCCGCTATGGGCAGAACAATGGCCCGATGTGTGGCTGAAGGCAGCCAAGACTTCTATCAAGAATACAGTGGCTAAGTCTGGCGTCAAACCAGATGAGATTCAGGCTATCGCCATCAGTGGTTTGTATGGTGGTTCTGGCATTCCTTTGGACGCTGACATGAAGCCTGTCCGGCCCTGCATGATTTGGATGGATCGCCGGGCGCAAAAAGAAAGCGATTGGGCGCTTGAAACGATAGGAGAACAACGACTGCTGGAGATTACACACAATGGCGCGGACCCTTATTATGGCTACACCAAAATGCTGTGGATGAAGCACAATGAACCTGAAAACTGGGCGAAAACCAAACTGTTTCTGCCCCCTAACGACTATGTCATTTACAAGCTGACTGGCGAAGTTGCGATTGACTATTCATCTGCTGGTAATATTGGCGGCATCTTTGACATGAATACCCGAACCTGGTCTGAAGAAATGTTGTCGGCTATGGGGATTCCCTTGTCTATGATGCCTAGCCGATTAGTAGAGTCCACCGATGTAGTCGGTCAATTGACCGCTCAAGCAGCACAGGAACTGGGGTTGTGCGCTGGAATGCCAGTGGTAGCCAGTGGCATTGACTGCGGTGCGGCTAACATCGGTCTGGGCGTTTTTGAACCAGGGGTATATGCCGCTGCTATTGGAACTTCTATGTGTGCGGCGCTTATCTCTGATAAGCCGGTAAAAGGCAAAGGGCTTATCGTTTGGCCATATCTCTACAAGGCAAAAGAGCTATCTTACTATTTCGCTGGAGGCGCTATGGCAGGGGCTATTGTAAAATGGTTCCGCAACAATCTGTGTGAAATGGAACGCCAAGCCGAGCGCGAAGGTGGCCCCAATGTATATGATGTCCTTAACGAACAGGCTGCCAAGATTCCAGCAGGAAGCGAGGGGTTAATTGTTTTGCCTTATTTCATGGGTGAGCGCAGCCCCATTTGGGATTCTAATGCTAAAGGCACCATCGTGGGGCTTTCGCTGGCACATACCAAAGCCCATCTGTACCGGGCTTTCTTAGAGGCGGTAGCTTATTCCCTGCGGGATGCTATGAATGCTACTGGTGAGAATCTGGGTCAATACATTCTGTTAGCAGGCGGTGTAACAAAGTCCAGGCTGTGGCGGCAGATTTTCGCTGATGTCACTGGTTATCCAGTGGTTTGCCCGAAAAGTGATGTAGAGGCAAATATGGGTGATGTCATGCTGGCTGGTATTAGGACTGGTTTGCTGACTTATGAACAAGTGAAAACATGGCAGGTGTTGGATCAGCCAATCATGCCTGACCCAGTCTGCCACGCGCAGTACAACCGCTGTTTTGAAGTCTACAAGTCTATTTATCAACATTTGAAGAACGATATGAAAGCGCTGAATCACCTATCATAACCTGTATAATCCAATCCCCCGCCCAAACGTGGCGGGGGATGAATATGAGAAGAGGAGGCTATTATGAAAAGTAAATGGGGTAAACGAATCGGCTACGGCATTGGGGATCTGGGCTGTAACTTGGTGTTTAGCACAATGTCATCTTATCTGCTGATCTTCTATACCGATGTCTTTGGCATTGCTGCTGCAGCAGCTGGCACAATGATGCTGGTCACGAAACTGATTGGCGCCATTACTGACACCGTTATGGGCATGGTTGTAGATAAGACCCACACAAAATGGGGGCAGGGACGGCCGTATTTTGTCATTGGCGCGATTCCATTCGCAGTATTTACTGTGTTGACCTTTATTGTACCCGACCTCAGTGAGAGTGGCAAACTGATTTGGGCATATGTAACATATTGCCTGCTGTGTACCGCCTATACCATTGTCAATATCCCCTTAAATACGATTGTCCCCCGGCTATCCGCTGATCCCAATGAGCGAAATATTTTGGTAACTACCCGCATGGTTTGCGCTCTGCTGGGCACTGCCATTGTCATGTCTATCACCACGCCTTTTGTCAAATTTGTAGGGAATATTGTGGAGCCTGGCATCTTAGACCCCTTTAAAAGCCCAAAGGCATGGATTGTGGTTATGGGTATTTATGGCATAGCTGCCATGTTGATTTTCTTTCTTACATTTGCCAGCACAGAAGAAGTGGTTCCTCCATCGGTACAGAATGAAAACAGTTCCCTTAAGGAAAATATCAAGGCAATGACTGACCAAGCATGGCTGGTTATGATCTTTAACTTCCTATATTTTGCCTTATACGTGGTACGTTCCACCACTGTGATTTACTTCTTTAAGTATAACCTCCAACGTGAAGACCTGGCTACATTGGTAGGTTTTCTCGGCATCTTGTCCGGCTTGCCGATGTTATTGTGTCTGCCCAAACTGGAGAAAAAGTTCGGTAAGCGCAATGTTTTATTCCTGTCTGTGGCGATTTATTTGGTGGGCAACGCCCTCATTTTGCTGAATCAGACCTCTGTTGTTTTCCAATTAACCGGGCTGATTATCACCGGTCTTGGTATCTATGGCATCTTTGGAACCATTTTTGCCATGCAGCCCGATGCGATTGACTATTCGGAATGGAAGAAAAACCGAAGTATCTCTGGAACCATCGCCGCTTTCCAAGGCTTGTTCGTCAAAGCCAGTATGGGATTAGCCAGCTGGGTTATCGGACTTTACTTGGGAATGAATGGCTACAACGGAGAGCTGCCCACGCAGTCAGTTGCTGCCCAGCAGAGCATTCAGTTTTGCTATATGTGGATTCCAGTCATTCTATGTGTCCTATTGGCGGTCACGAATGTGTTTTGGAAATTGGATTCCTGTGCTGATGAGATGCGTGCGGAGCTGAATATTCGTCGTAAAAAATTACAGGAACTGATTGATAAATGGTAAAAGGAGCGAGCATAATGCAAGAACATATCCAAAAACTCGTGCACTTGTTTGGCAAAACAGTGCAAGACAATGACGATGATATCCTGGAAAAAAAGAACATTCTCTTTCACTGTAAGTCTGTCACCCCAGAAGAAGCGATCCAGGCTTGCGGCAAGCTGCTACTGGAAAGCGGCTGCATTGAAGAGGGCTACATTCAAGCTATGTTAGCGCGGGATAAAAGTAGTTCAGTAGCTGTTGGAAATCATGTAGCGATTCCGCATAGTGATGATAAGGCGCGCAAATTCGTTAAAAAGACTGGATTAGCTGTTATAACCTATCCGGATGGAATCAATTGGAATGGCGAAAAGGTTAGGTTAGTCATTGGCATTGCATCGAAACACGAAGACCACCTGGAAATTTTAAAACGTGTCGCAGCCATCGTTGCTGATACGGCATCCGTTGACAAACTAGTGAATCATGCTGATCTGAACACAGTGTATGCTTGTTTCAACGGTTTGGATTTGACAAAAGTGAGCCGTCCTCTTTTGGAGAAGAAAAACATTATTCTTAACTGTAAGTCTGTTACGCCTGAAGAAGCGATCAGAATCTGCGGTCAGCGAATGGTAGAAAGCGGCTATGTCAGCGAGAATTATATCCCGAGTATGCTGGAGCGCAATGCCTGTGCCTCTGTGGCCATCGGTAACCATATAGCCATTCCACATGGAACAAATGCATCCCAAAAGTTTATCAAAAGAACTGGCATTGTTGTGATGATTTATCCGCAGGGAATCCAGTGGGATGATAAATTTGTCCGTTTGGTGATTGGCACTGCTTCCAAGGACGATGCGCATATGGAAATCCTGAATCGCATTGTGGAGATCATTCGGACAGATCAAAATGCCGATGCGCTGATAGAACATGCCACTGTTGAAACATTGTATCAGAAACTAAATGGTTTTTCATAAGCCATATTTTTTGTGATAACCAAAACGTTTCATTTTAAGAAACCGTAATGAGGGAGATTCCTAATATATGCAATAGAGAAGCCTGGCGCGTTGCTTGCGCCGGGCTTTTACTTTGCACATAAAAAGTTAGTGTTATTGATTATGTTTCAGATTATTTGCCTTAAGGAACCACTGATTAAAGCTCCTCTCAAATCACATGCAATCGAAACATGAT
>CAJUDU010000018.1 GCA_910584935.1 uncultured Butyricicoccus sp.
ATATGGGGTACTAGAAAATTTTCGCTCTTCCAGTACCCCTATTTTATCATACTTTTTTTGATAAAGGAAGGGGTAATTTTTTATGCGCAGACCTAATGGAACTGGCAGTGTAACCAAGATGCCGGGTAACCGCCGCAAACCTTATGCGGTACGCATCCCGGCACGTGACCGAAAAGGACGGGTAGTACAAAAATATCTGTCCTTCCACACAACGCAAAAAGAAGCATGGGCGGCGCTGGAAGCTTATCAGGCGCAGCTTGCTGCAGGGGGCGCGCCTGCACCCGATGATATTGGCGTGACACTTGCACAAGTCTACGAACTGTGGAGCACCCGCAAATACGCCAAGGCGGGGAAAGCGTCTATTGTATCATACCGCGCAAGCTGGCGGCGTGTATCGCGATTTGGGGCTATGCCCGTCCGCAATATCGGCATAGACCAATGGCAGTCGGTTATTGACGCCGATGAACAAAATGGGGCAAGCAAATCAACAGTCAATAATGATTTGACGCTAATGCGTGCATTGAGCATGTATGCGCTGGAACGGGACTGGATCAGCAAGGATTACACGCAATTTGTTAAACTTCCGGAAATCGGTGCAAAATACGAAAAGGGCGCATTCACGCGCATTGAAGTTGAGAAACTATCGCGTATGGCTGTGGATGGCATACCTGGCGCAGATGCAGCCCTTGTGCTGTGCTATACAGGCTTTCGTATCAACGAGTTTCTGACGCTTACGAGCTTTTCTTATGATGATAAAACACATACACTGACAGGCGGCAGTAAGACCGCCGCCGGAAAGAACCGGGTTGTCCCAATACATCCAAAGATACAGCCATACATTGACAAGTGGATAGCTGAAGGACACGACACAATCTATACGCGCAAGGGCAAAGCATTATCCTCGGCGTCTTTTCGCAAAACGATTTTTGCGCCACTGATGGAAAAGTTAGAAAAGCCATCGGCGACGCCGCATTGGTGTAGGCACACATTTGCATCTATGCTGCACGCAGCAGGAGCGGATGAGTTAAATATCAAGCGGCTGATGGGGCACGCTGATGAGAATGTGACAGAACACTACACCCACACAGATTTGGATGCTTTGACAAAAACCATCTTAATGATAGCTTAATTTTTTGCAACTACCAGCAAAAGCATGTGCAAAACGCCGAATCGCAAAAAGTTAATAAAATGGCGCATATACACGAAATACAGGGTTTAAAACGTTTCAAAATCGAATGTAAAAAAAATGAAAATTAAAATCCTGTTAAGATTTTTCGATTTTCGTAAAGTGCAATATTATTTGGGATCATTTTATATTCTGCTTTTTTGTTTTATTGAAAGACACCAAACGTATTGTATTCAAATAATAACAAAAGCCCTGCCGCGTGATCAATGCAGCAGGGCTTTTGCGTTATGGTAAATAAAAGCTTGAACTGCATAGGATTTGGGGGATCCCATGCGATTACACTATACCACATATTTCGACCTTTGTGTGTCGAATTTTGTCGAATGGGAAAATAATTTTTTATTCTTTTAACTGATATGCCTGCAGTCAGCTGATGAAAAGGTTAGTTAAGCGGCTGATGGAACACGCTGATTAGAATATAATCAAAAGGGGTTGCTGCCTGTTTTTACAGAAAGCAAACCCTTTTTCATCAATTAATGCAGCTGAATCAGTTCTATTCCTTCATTTTTCCCAAGGTTGCGGCTGTACTGTTTTTGTGCTGCATTGTTCCAATGTTCATGGACACCTAAATTCATAACCTGGTTGCCCTGACTATCCGTGTAAACTGTTCCAGAAGGGCTGTTGGCTACCAATCCTGCCTCATGCAGGTAATTTTCCACCGTAGGATTATCGCGCAGCGCACCATTGTGGTTGGTAACAGTCGGTTCATTCATCAGTAAATCCGCACCAACACTATCAATGGCAACAGGGTCTTGTGATACCAATATGCTGGAAGTATAATTCCCATCGAATGGATGCTGCTGCCATCTGGTGTTATCGCCAGTCATAGAAGCTCCCTCGGATGTTGCGCAAACCAGTGCATCCAACATATATAGTACGGTTTTTCCGCCTAAATCAGCATTTGCCATTAAATCTACCAGTGGGCTGTAAATGCCCATTTCATTCTGGGTCAGCCATTGATGAAGATTTGCACCCTCTGGTGGGCGCATCGCATTACCATTGATAAACGAACCAAAATGGTTTTTACCACAAAGCGTAATGCCATAGCTATGCCCTTTCAAATTGGCAAGGTTAATCATATATTCTGCTTCTGTGACGCAGGTAGGCAGATAATTTACCCTGCCGCTAAATTCATGCGACCAAATAATAGGGGATTGTTCATCCGCAACACCATGATTGCGCCCGACAAAGTTTACACCACTCAACTCCCCTTGGGTGCAAAGCGCAACCATATAATCTGGGAAAAGCCGCGATACATCATAAACTGTAATATCAGAAGGTGCAACACCAGCTTCCTTTACCAACGAAACCAGCAATGTTTTCAGCAGTACAGGATTGGTATAACTCATTTGTGTTTCACCAGAAGTATCATCATCCATAACAGCAGAACCATTGATATTGGCTTTGATCGCAATCTTTTCCCCAGCCACATAGCCGCTGGGTTTCCCCCGCTCTGCGTTATGTGCCTTAAACAATGCCATCCAGCCATCCTGAACGGTTTCTGCACCGCCTAAGACAGTAATGCTGTCATTTACCATGCGTTGAATCACTGCTTCGTCAAAGTGCTCCAACCGCCACCAATAACCATTACCATCCCAATCAACGGAATCCGGCGCATAGTCCCAAACCACACGCCCTGGCATTGCGCCAATGCCTGTGCCATATGGTTCATGTTGTGGATATATATTATCATATGAATGAGATTGATACGCATATAACATAGCGGCAATTTCCCCCCTTTTGACCGCTGTTCCAGGAGAAAAAACATGGTTTTCTATCATACCATTTAAAATACCATTAGCATTTGCCCAATGGATTGCCTGCTGTGCCCAGCTTGATGCTGTATGGATATCCGAAATCCCATCTGCTGCTTCTTGCTGTGGACTGCCTGCATCACGCCATAAAACCACAGCAGCTTGTTCACGAGTTGCCAAATCATCTACACCGAATACAGCACTGTTGTAACCAGAAATGATATTGTTTTCTACTGCCCATGCAACAGCATCACAATACCATGCGCCAGGGATAATATCAATAAATCCCGGCTGTTTGGATATCGCAGGGCTGCCATCCATCCGATAAAGTATAGCAGCCATCATCGCGCGGGTGACTGGTTCTTCCGGTGCAAAAGTATCCGCTGTGATACCGTTCATGATGCCCTGCTGTTTACAATAAGTGATTGCATCTGCATACCATGTATCAGAAGGAACATCGGTAAAACTGACTGACTGCACTGCGTCAGAAAGAGATGCCCCCTCCCCTATTGCAGAACAGGCTGTGATATGCACAAAACAAACCATAAAAATTGCTGCCATACATGAAAGAAAGCGTTTTTTCATAAAAATTCCCCAATGAAATTTATCGCAAATGCGCCTTAAAAAATGCTGCCATTTTTTCAAACGGAATCACATCAACTTGATCATATAAATCTGTGTGAACAGCATCTGGGATCATCAGCAATTCTTTATTATCCCCTTTCAGTTTTGCAAAGGCATCCCGGCTAAAATAACATGAGTGAGCTTTTTCGCCATGTATCACCAAAACAGCACTGCGGATTTCATCTGCATACTGTAAAATTGGCATATTGAGGAAGGATAACGAGGATGTGATATTCCAGCCGCCATTTGAGTTCAGTGAACGGACATGATAGCCACGTTCGGTTTTATAATAATCATAATAATCTTTTACAAAGAATGGTGCGTCTTCTGGAAGCGGGTCAACGACGCCGCCCGCCAGCGCATATTCCCCGCTTTTGTAATCTGCAATACGTTGGGCATTGAGTGCTTTACGTTTTTCATAACGGGCTTGTGTACTATCTTCTGCGTCAAAATACCCTTTTGCATTAACACGGGTCATATCATACATTGTAGAAGCAACGGTTGCTTTAATCCTAGTATCAATTGCTGCTGCATTCAGCGCCATACCACCCCAGCCGCAAATACCGATAATACCGATTTTTTCCGGGTCAACATTCCCCTGTATGGACAGAAAATCTACTGCCGCCTGAAAATCTTCCGTATTGATATCCGGAGATGCAACATATCGCGGCAAGCCACCGCTTTCCCCTGTAAAAGATGGGTCAAATGCCATCGTCAAAAAGCCATACTCTGCCATTGTTTGGGCATATAAACCCGCTGCTTGCTCCTTTACTGCACCAAACGGACCGCAAACAGCAATTGCAGACAGCTTTCCTGCTGCATTTTTGGGTGTATACAAATCAGCAGCAAGCGTAATGCCATAACGGTTATGGAATATTACCTTTTGATGGGTTACCTTTTCGCTTTTCGGAAATGTTTTATCCCATTCCTGTGTCAAAACCAATTTTTCTTCCATATTAAATGCCTCCTAATGAAAATTGTTTGCATAATGTTGTTTTCCCTAATTTGTGTATGAGATAATCCAGGCAGTCAATCTGTTTTTCACTTTGATGAAGCGTATCCAGCAATGCCTGCCTATGGCGGGAAAGCATATGCAACAATGCAATATTATCCTTTTCCTGCGCCAAAGCCATACATCGCGCAAGCATTTCAGGGCTACATCCGGCATCCATCAAATTCTGCCAAAGAACCGCTAAAGGATCTGATGCCTGTGACATATTCTCACCTCCCCTGCATCTTTATGATAAAACATACGACGATAAACTGCAAATACTTATTTTCTATTTCAAGTTATTCTTGAAAGGCATAACTAGGCCTGTTATACTATCCATAGGAGGCGATTGAATGGAAATCCGTGTATTGCGATATTTTTTAGAAGTTGCCCGCGAAAACAGCATCACACACGCGGCTGAACGGCTGCATATTTCCCAACCTACTCTATCCAAACAGCTTAAAGATTTGGAAAATGAATTGGGGAAAAAATTATTTATCCGCGGCAATTATAATATCCGGCTTACCGATGAAGGAATGCTGCTGCGCAAACGGGCTGAAGATATTTTGGATATGGTAGACAAAACCACTGCTGAATTTCATTCATTAGGCGATATCAATGGGGGTGACATTCATATTGGCTGTGCAGAATCTGCAAATATCAAATATTTAGCTCGATGTATCAAAGCAATTCAGGCGCAATATCCGAATATCCGGGTTCACTTATACAGTGGTGATACCAATGATTTAGAAGAACGGCTGGAACGCGGATTATTGGATCTTTCTGTCATCGCACAGGCAGTAGATTTATCGAAATATAACTATTTAGAACTTCCAGAATCAGATATTTGGGGTGTTGTCATGCGAAAAGATGCCGCTCTTGCACAAAAAGAAGCCGTTTGTATCGAAGATTTATTAGATTTGCCTTTGATTGTTTCCCGTCAAGGGATACGTGAAGATATTCCAAGGTTATTTGGAGAAAAGATAGATGCGCTGAATATTACAGCAACATTAAACCTTGCTTATAATGGAAGTGTTTTGGTGCGGGAAGGTTTAGGTTATGTGCTTACTTTTGATAAATTGGTAGACACAAGTGAAGAAAGCGAATTGTGTTTTCGTCCATTGATACCAAAATTGAAAACACAGCTATATGTTATATGGAAAAAGTATCAGGTATTCACGCCTGCGGCAGAATTGCTGCTGCGGGAAATGAAAACGCAATATGGCATTTCTGTATAAAAAAAAGCTTGCACAGTGCTACACCGTGCAAGCCTCTACAGCAATACTTTGTATCAAGTGGTGCCCTTACTTCAAGCATTCATTTAGAATGCAACCTTTTTTGCCAGATAATGCACCAAATCGTCAATTTTAATGCGTTCCTGTACCATTGTATCGCGGTCGCGTACCGTCACACAGCCATCCTGTTCGGTTTCAAAATCCACTGTAATACAGAATGGTGTACCAATTTCATCCTCGCGGCGGTAACGCTTGCCAATGGAACCAGCGTCATCAAAATCAACACTGAATTTTTTAGATAGTTTTTCCCAAACAGGCATCGCCTGCGCGGTCAGCTTTTTGGAAAGCGGCAGAACTGCAGCCTTAAATGGCGCCAAAGCCGGATGCAACCGCAAAACAGTACGGACATCATCTTTCCCATTTTTGTCCTGACCGACAACTTCCTCGTCATATGCGTCGCATAAAAATGCCAATGCGACACGGTCTGCCCCTAAGGAAGGTTCAATGACATATGGAATATACTTCTCATTGGCTTCCTGATCAAAATATTCCATGGATACCCCAGAAGTATTTTGATGCTGGGTTAAATCAAAATTAGTGCGGTCAGCAATGCCCCACAGTTCACCCCAACCAAATGGGAACAGAAATTCAATATCTGTGGTAGCATTGGAATAATGGCTTAATTCTTCTGGGTCATGGTCACGCAAACGAAGGTTTTCATCTTTCATGCCAAGGCTCAGCAGCCACTGATGGCAATAATCCTTCCAATATTTGAACCATTCCAAATCCGTGCCTGGTTTACAGAAGAATTCCAATTCCATCTGTTCAAATTCACGGGTACGGAATGTAAAATTGCCTGGTGTAATCTCGTTTCGGAAAGATTTGCCAACCTGCCCTACCCCAAATGGGATTTTCCGGCGGGTTGTACGTTGGATATTCTGGAAGTTTACAAAAATACCTTGTGCCGTTTCAGGGCGCAGGAAAATTTCATTTTTCGCATTTTCAGTAACACCCTGAAAAGTTTTAAACATCAGATTAAACTGACGAATATCTGTAAAGTTTTTGCTGCCACAGTTCGGGCAAGTCAAACCATGTGCTGTAATATACTCCATCATCTGCTGGTTTGACCATCCAGCGGGGTTTTCACCTGTTTGTTCTTCAATGAGTTGGTCAGCGCGGTGACGGGTTTTGCAATCTTTACAATCCATCAAAGGATCAGAAAAGCCACCAACATGGCCAGATGCAACCCATGTTGTTGGGTTCATCAGGATTGCAGAATCCAAACCAACATTCCAAGGGCTTTCCTGGACAAACTTTTTCCGCCAAGCTGCTTTGACATTATTTTTAAATTCAACGCCAAGCGGCCCATAATCCCATGTATTTGCCAGCCCGCCGTAAATTTCAGAGCCGCTGTATACAAAACCGCGACCTTTGCATAAGGCAACAATTTTGTCCATGGTCTTTTGACTGTTATTCATAATTTTCAATCTCCTTTTGGCGCATCTGGCTGATGCGCGCAGTATTGTTACTTGACATAAAACCATTTTACAGGTATAATTATAAATTGTCAAGGGAATGTGTAAATGATGACCCAGTATATAGCATTTCTTAAACCATTCTGAAATAAGGGCCTGTAGCTCAGTTGGGAGAGCGTTCGGTTCGCATCCGAGAGGTCGAGGGTTCAAGTCCCTTCAGGTCCACCAAAACACCGGAATCCGAATGTGAAAATTCGGATTCTTTTTTATGATTCACTATCGGTCATCTTATACATTGAAATAAAAATATTTGCCCATTTGAGCAATTTTCGATATACAAAGGTCAAATTTTATGGTATACTATAGATATTCCCGATATGGCTTCGACACCCGTATAGGGAAAAAGCCCTGTTGCGCTGATCACGTAACAGGGCTTTCTTTTGTTTGATAAAATCACGAACAAATCTCATCCATTAAAAATGAAAAGCGCACACCTAAAATCATCTGCGAAAGAAATCTCGTATCCATTTACAATCATTCTCCCGCACTGATTAAAAACATTGTACTCCCCGCCATCATTAGATTATATTTTCCAAGTGTGCGGGCACGTGAAATCAATAATTGACTAACTTCTACATTTTTAAAGCGCAATGTGCTAAATGCCATTTGTGCTTCACTGAGCCGCTCCAAACTATCTGCGGCAGCGACAACTCTTACATGGGGATTTTTTTCTTTCAGGATATGCAGGTTTTCCCGCAGACTGCCAGCACTGGCGCTGATAAATACCGCATCCGGAGCAGGTAATGGTTCCATCGCTGCCTTACCTTCCCCGCGTGCAATCCGCACATTCCAGCAACCAAGGGCTTGCCGGTTGCGTGCAATCAGGTCAACTGCTGCCGCATGATTTTCTACCGCATAGACTCGCCCGCCGTACACTTTGTGTGCAAGTTCCATTGATACCGCGCCATTGCCCGCGCCCAGGTCATATACCACATGGTTTGGACGCACTGACAATAAATTTACCGCGTGCCACCGCACTTCCTGCGGCAATGTTGGCATTGTTTCATCTATCAGCAAATCTTCATCGAACACCGGACGCAAAGGGTCTGTTGCCTGCGCATTCACCAGCAGCATCACTGCGGGCATCGGAAAAGCCTTGCCGCGCAGGTTCTGTGCCGCAGTGTCAACAATCTGTTCTTTTCCTGTTGCCAGCCTAGAGCCTGCGACAACACGCAGGCTGCCAAGCCCACTGGTACATAATTCCGTGCAGACTGCCCCTACGCCGCGTTTGCTATCCAGCAGTAAAAATACCTTATGATGATACGATACTTCTGCTAACAGGTCGCATTTGCCGTCTTCCCGCCAAACTGCATCATCATAGCTTTCCCCGATCTGGGCACATAAATACTGCACACTGCTAATGCCTGGATAAACCGAAACCTCCCCAAAAGAACGCAGACTGTCTGCAAGCTGCTGCATCCCGCTGAAAAACCCAGCTTCCCCATTCATCACAACTGCAATATGTTTTGCTTTGGACTCAGCTGCACACATTGCCAGCGCCTCTACCGGGCATAGCTTCCAATCCTTTCGCAATGTTGCCAGCCCGCCAGCAACGCGCCCACAGGCAAACGCTTCATCTGCTTTTATAATTTCTTTCCTTGCCCGTTCGGTCAGCAAACCAGGCTGCCCTGGCCCTGCACTGACAATGGAAATTTTCATATTCCGATTTCCTCCCGATTCTATATGCAAAATACATTTTATTTTATGGCAATACACTTATTCAGTATAGCAAATCCCCCCGGACAAGTAAAGCATAAGAATAAACATCCAGCACACAAAAGCAGCCTGGCACATATGGTACCAGGCTGCCTTTATTTTTACTGTTTATGAAGCTGAAATCTAAAAAAACTTTAATCCACGACTTGATGATAAGCCGATGTAGAATCCTTTTGCAGCGAACGCTGATAAGTGCTTACCTCACCTTTGCCAAAGCCAAGCGGGGAGAATACAATGTAAGCAACTACCATGACTATCAATGTTGCTGCTGCCCAGAACTTGCCGGTCTTCCATGGCGTCAAATCAACTGCGCCAACATCCTGCAATTCGAAATCCTTCGGACGTGGGTTTTTCTTGACGATAACCCACATCAGCAGCATATCAAAGACAAACAGAACGGCTGTGAAGTACAGGTAATGGATATTTTCCAGGAATGGGATAACATTGCGCAAACCAAATTGCAGCGTGAAATACAGCACAACGTGTACCGGAATTACAATCTTTGCCGCATTAGACGGAACCTTCTTCCAGAAGAAACCGCACAGCAGGCATACAAAAATGGGCGTATTGAATGCCGCAAATGCAGAGTTTACAAAGCTTGTAATGCCGCCCATATACAGCATGAATGGAGACATAACTGTGGAAACAATCGCAACAACTGTGCCAAAATTCTGGCCAACCTTAACCATATGGGCATCAGAAGCTGTTGGATTGAAAATCGGGCGATGGATATCCAGTGCATAAATTGTGGATGCAGAGTTTAAAACCGAGTTGAAAGATGAAAGGATCGCACCAAACATAACCGCTGCAAAGAACCCAAGGATTGGCTTCGGCATAACCTGTGCAACCAGCATCGGATATGCAGAGTCGCCGCTGCCCCAATCCTGGCCAGCATATGCCATACTTGCAATAACACCCGGCACAACGATAATAAGCGGGGTCATAATCTTCAGGAAGCCTGCAAAGACAGCACCCTTCTGGGCTTCCTTCAGGTTTTTCGCGCCAAATGTACGCTGGATAATCGACTGGTTGGTTGCCCAATAGTACATATTATTTACCAGCAACCCTGTGAACAGCAATGGCCATGGGAGCCAAGGTTCTGGGGTGTTCGGTTCATTGATTGCATTAAGCATTGCCGGGTCTACATGTAAAAACTTATCAAAGCCATCTGCAAAGCTGCCATCGCCACCAAGCTGCCCGGAAAGGAACATCATCCCGAAAACCGGTACCAGCAAGCCGCCGACAATCAGCCCCAAGCCATTGATGGAGTCTGACAAAGCAATTGCCTTCAAGCCGCCAAAGATTGCATAAATCGAACCAACAATCGCAGTGGCAACACAAACGATTGCAATCGCGGTGAATTTGCTGACATGAAGGATTTGATCCAATCCAAAAATATTGACAAACACTTGCGCGCCTGCATATAAGATATTTGGCAACATGATGACAACATAGGATAAAAGTACAATAATGGATACCATGCGGCGAGTACCGGAATCGTAGCGCTGTTCAAAGAACTGCGGCACGGTGGTCAAACCGGTTTTCAGGTAGCGCGGCATCAGGACAAATGCCAGAATAACCAACGCAACGGCTGAAGTGACTTCCCAGCCCATGGTACTCATACCAACGCGGACTGCCTGCCCGTTGTTGCCGACAAGCTGCTCTGCTGAAAGGTTTGTCATCAGCAACGAGCCTGCAATAACCGGACCGGTCAGGCTGCGGCCGCCAAGGTAGTAGCCGTCCTGGGTATCAAGGTTATCACCCTTTGTTTTCCACCAGGACACAATTGCGACAAATGCGGTAAATGCCACAAAGGTGATTGCTGTAAATGCCAGAGAATTTACGAAATTCATAATCTACCCCTCTTGTCTTTTCAGTATTCTTTTCTTCTGCTGCATATACAATGCCTCAATTTGTATACGCTGCTTGCCTTGCTTTACAGCAAGGGATGCGCCTCCTTTCTAACAGATTTCCGGCAAGCCGGATTTCTGGATGCACGCATTTTTCTGCGTGCATCCTTGGGTCTTTTGCTATATATAGAATAACACAGCGTTCAAATGAACGCAATAGAGAATTTGCACTTTTCACAATTTTCGTTTCGTTTCACAAAATAATTATATATAACTTGTGCATTTTGCTAAGAAATATGCACGCACATAAAGCAAAATGTGCATGTGTGCACGCTAAGGCATAAAAAAATCCCGGATTCTGAGAATCCGGGACATAAAACTACGTTTAAATATTATATTTCGTCTTAATTGCCAGTTCTGTGTACATCAGCTCACGGGGCGGTTTCTGCCCAAAAGCAAGGAACTGGTGTAAAATATGCAAGGATTGGAATCCTTGTGTATAAGCATCCTGGTCAAGCACTATGCTGACCCGGTCATCTAATAAATCCTGGTAATTCTGTGGGTTTAAATCAAAGGCGATAATCCGTACTTTCCCTTCCAACCCTACTTTACGAAGTGCATCGCACACACCGTGCTGTCCATTTGCCGCAACATAAACCCCCTTTAGGTTCGGATGCCGTTCCAGTGCGTGCAATGTGATCTCATAAGCAAAATCATCCCGGTTAAAGCAGGTCTGCAGTGATAATAGGGTAATATTGGGCGCGATTTTCTCAATTTCCTCCATAAAGCTGGTATACCGCAACTTATGTGCATATTGGGTCAGGTGCGCGGTAATTGGCAACACTTCTCCACCGTCTGGCAACATCAAATTCATCAGCCCTGCCGCTGCACGCCCAGCGCGTGCATTATCCATACCAATATAGCAAAGCCGTTTGCTAACCAACAGATCCCCGTTGAAAATCACAACTGGGATGCCCTGATCTTCTAACAGATCTACCATTTCGCACACTTCCGGGTCACTGGTTGGTGAGATTGCCAGCCCGTGGATGCCTGCATCCAATAATTCACGGATGCACGCAAGCTGACGTTGCCCATCAAACTGTTCCTGCTCCCGAATCAACACTTCAACCCCATGCGCACGCAATTCTTCTGCGGCTGCACGCGCCCCCTGTGCAGTCATTTGCATGGTCAAAGTTTCGATTGAAGGGAGAATAATCCCTATTTTCAGTTCCTTTTCCCGGCTTGGACGCTGCTCAATATGATAAGCATACCCCATTTCATCCGCAATCTTCCGGATGCGTGCAGATACTTCCGGGTTGACACGCCCGCGGTTGTGCAATGCGCGGTCCACTGTGCCGCGTGATACACCCGCAATTTCTGCAATCTGCTGCAAAGTAACTGCCATAATTCTGCTCCCCTCCACTCATTTTTAATCTCTATAATCATACAATACCACAATCTTACGATAAATTCAACTTGTTTTCTTGGTTTAGCAGGAAATTCACATTTCCTTTACAAAAGCCGCACGCATAATTTGCGTGCGGCTTTTGCGCCCAGCATTTTATCCTGTTGGGCGATGCGTGCAAATGCCCTTTGGCTGCCTGCGGCAAAAAAAGGGCTGGAGCACCGCTGCCCCAACCCTTTATCATCAGGTTATGTTGTTCAGTTTTTCTTCTGAATGTATTCATCCATTGCGGCAGCGGCGCGCTTGCCTGCGCCCATTGCGAGGATAACAGTTGCTGCACCAGTGACTGCGTCACCGCCTGCAAATACGCCATCTTTGGATGTGATACCGTGTTCTTCATCCGCAACAATACAGCCTTTGCGGTTTGTTTCCAAACCTGGGGTGGTTTTGCGAATCAGCGGATTTGGGCTGGTACCGATTGCTGCAATCACGCAGTCCAAATCAAGGGTAAATTCGCTGCCTTCCACTGGGATTGGACGACGGCGCCCAGAAGCATCCGGCTCACCGAGTTCCATCTGCTGGCACTTCATGCCAGTTACATTATAGTTCTCATCGGCTAAAACTTCCAGCGGCGCAGTCAGGAATTTAAACACAATGCCTTCTTCTTTGGCATGATGGATTTCTTCCAAACGTGCGGGCAGTTCTTTTTCGGAGCGGCGGTAAACAATATAAACCTCTTCCGCGCCCATGCGCTTCGCGCAGCGTGCAGCATCCATTGCGACATTGCCGCCGCCAACAACCGCAACTTTATTTGCGTGTAAAATAGGTGTATCCGCATTTTCCTTGTAAGCTTTCATCAGGTTGATACGTGTCAGGTATTCATTTGCTGAATAGACACCATTTGCGTTTTCACCCGGCACGCCGATAAAGGACGGCAAACCCGCGCCAGAACCGACAAAAATCGCTTCATAACCATCTGCAAACAGTTCATCAATGGTTTCGGAGCGCCCAACGACAAAGTTGAGCACAAATTGGACGCCCAAATCTTTCAGCGTATCAATTTCTTTCTGCACGATTTCCTTGGGCAGACGGAATTCCGGGATACCATACATCAGCACGCCGCCCGCGGTGTGCAGCGCTTCAAATACAGTAACTGCATAGCCCATGCGTGCAAGGTCACCCGCGCAAGTCAAACCAGCAGGGCCAGCGCCAACAACAGCAACTTTATGGCCATTTGCCGCAGGCTTTTCGGTTTTTTCGCTGCTGTTTTCGCGTGCGTAGTCAGCGACAAAGCGTTCCAAGCGTCCAATGGCAACCGGTTCGCCTTTAATACCGCGCACACAGTGGCATTCGCACTGGCTTTCCTGCGGGCATACACGACCGCATACGGCTGGCAGAGAAGAGGTTTCCTTAATCTTCGCAGCAGCTTCCAGGAATTTTCCTTCTGCCACCAGCGCGATAAAGTCTGGAATTTTAACCTGTACCGGGCAGCCTGTGATACAGGGCTTATTTTTGCAGTTCAGGCAGCGCTGTGCTTCTTCCACAGCCATTTCAGCGGTATAGCCCAGCGTGACTTCCTCAAAATTCTTATTGCGGACATTGGGGTCCTGTTCCGGCATAGGCATTTTTTTCGGGTTCATATTTGCCATCTTATTTGACCTCCTGCTTCATCAGATTGCATTCATGGCGTTCAATTGCCGCCTTTTCCTGCGCCTTGTACATTGCACCACGGCGCATGGAGCCATCAAAATCAACCAGGTGGCCATCAAAGTCCGGACCATCGACACAAGCAAACTTGGTTTCGCCGCCAACCGTCAAACGGCAGCCGCCGCACATACCGGTACCATCCACCATAATGGTATTCATCGAAACGATTGTTTTGATACCATAAGGGCGAGTGGTTTCAGAAACAAACTTCATCATAATCATTGGGCCAATTGCAATAACTGCATCATACTGGTTGCCAGCATCAATCAGTTCTTTGAGCACTTCGGTAACCAATGCTTTTCTGCCGTTCGAGCCATCGTCTGTTACAATGTACAAGTTTGTACTTGCCGCTTTCATTTCATCTTCAAGGATGATGATATCTTTGTTGCGGAAGCCTGCAATCAAATCGACTTCTGCGCCCATTTCGTGCAGTTTTTTCGCTTGCGGATAAGCGATTGCACAGCCAAGACCGCCGCCGACCACAGCAACCTTTTTCAGTCCGTCAAGTTCGCTTGCAATACCGAGCGGACCGACAAAATCATGCAGACAGTCGCCTTCGTTCATTTGGCCAAGTGCCATAGTCGTTGCGCCGACTTCCTGGAAAATAATTGTAATTGTGCCTTTTTCGCGGTCATATTCCGCAATCGTCAGCGGGATGCGTTCACCATCTTCACTAACGCGCAGGATGATAAACTGACCAGGCTCTGCCTTGCGCGCAACATTTGGCGCGTCAATGACCATCAGCTTGGTATTTACATTTAATATTTTTTTCTTTAGAATCTGGTACATTTCAAACCTCCTCTATCAATCGAATCTATTATACTATTTCAAACCTGCTTTTTCAAGGCAATTTAGCAAAACCTTTTGGTGTTTTATGCTGATATTTGCATAACTATTTGGTGCGCATGAAAAAAGCCGCTGCCAAAGGCAAGGGTTACGTATAATTGAGCACAACATATTCCGAGCGCACATAACCTTCCACTGTGCCATAGCGCACCACATACCAGCCATCCCATGTGCCAAGAACAGAAAGCTGTGCGCCGTCAGGCGCCTGCCCAACAATTGGCGCGGTCAGTGATGGCTGCTGGCGGATATTCAGGTTTCCGGTGCTAATTTCCACCGTTGCGGTCTGGATTGGTTCTGGTTCTACAAATGGAATGCCGAAATATTCCGTCAGTGACAGCACCAGGTTACGTGCAATCAGACCAATATTATCACGGATCCATTGGGCATCCTCTGGGTTATCGTGGTATGCAAGTTCCACAAGGACGGCTGGCGCACGGGTGCGGGACACTTCACCGATAGATGTTGTGGGGCGGGCTGTCACGCGGTCTGGCATCGGGTAAATGGCTTTCAGGTTGGACACGATAATATCTGCCAGCCGGTGGCTGCGCTCTGATCCTGGATAATAATAAGCGTCTGAACCGCGCAGCTGCCCTGCCATATTGGGTGGTGCAGCATTGGAATGGAGCGCAAGGTGTGCATCATAATTGCCTGCATTTGAGGCACGGATAGAAGATGCTGCTGTCATATCGGGTGTATTGCGCACATATTCTATGCCAGAAGCGGTGAGATAGGGTTCCATAGCATCGGCAACAAGGTTCATGTAATATTCCTCGCTGCCGCTGCCATCGTAATAGGGGTTAAATTCCTGAGTAGATGGGCTTAAATAGATGATAGGCATAACAAATCATTCCTCCTTTTGCAGCCTGGGATACCCCAGCTTATGAAAATACGCTGCAAAGGGTTCCTGCCTGCAGGGGCGCTGCCCCTGCACCCCGCGGCTTTTTGAAAAAAGCCGGCAAAAACTTCAAATGGGGGAAGCCTGGCATAGGCTCTCCCCATTTGATACAATCATTTTTCCCGGATAAGTGTATTCAGTTCTTCCATAAAGGTGTTAATGTCCTTAAATTGGCGGTAAACCGATGCAAACCGAACATAAGCAACTTCATCAATCCCACGCAGTTCCTCCATCACGATTTCACCGATGGTTTTGGAAGAAACTTCGGTTTCCAATGTACCAAACAATTTTTGTTCCACCTTATCGACAAGCTGTTCCAGGCGCTGGCGCGGCACAGGGCGCTTCTCACAGGCTTTCAGCACGCCGGAAAGCAATTTCTCACGGCTGTATGGCTGCCGTGTCCCATCGCGTTTCACAAGCATCAGCGGCAGACGTTCCACGGTTTCATATGTGGTAAACCGCTTGCCGCATTTCAGGCATTCCCTACGGCGGCGGATGCTGGTACCCTCATCGGTTGGGCGGGAATCCACCACTTTGCTGTCTGGAAAATTACAGAACGGACATTTCATATTGATTACCTGCCTTCCCTTGTATACATTTTTATCATATCATTTTTTTGCGCAGGCTGGAAGCCGGTTTGATATATTTTCTGAAAAATACGGTTAATCTATTGAATATCCTGCCTGCTGCGCCGCATGACGCAGGAATGCCGCAGCATTGATGACTTGCTGATCGTCGGTAAAATTCGCCGCATATACTTCTATCAGCACCTGATTATCATAGCCGGATGCACGCAGCGTGCTGAATAGATTATGATAATCCAGCGTGCCCTCACCGGGCAGCAAGCATGAATGTGTTTCATCAAAATCATTGATATGCACATTGACAAGGCGTGGCGCAACAATATCAAAATATTCCCGCCAATGATGCCCGGCACGGTGGGCTTGTTTGATATCCAAGGTATAGCGCAACTCCGGGATATTGTCATACAATAGCTTTAAGTATAACGGATTTTGGGATTTACACCATGCAACATTTTCCTGCGCCACAATCATACCTTCCTGTGTGGCAAGCTGGCACAGGCGGTGATACCGTTCCAATTTGCGTTCCACAGCGGCTGGGCTATCCTGTACGCCAGGCATTTGCCGTTCCCCATGCAAAGTCAGGTAGCGTGCGCCGAGCTTCCGCGCTGTTGCAAAATACCGCTGGTATTGCCCAAACCCATCTTCTGTGCGGCGGGCATATTCTGAAAACAATAAAATGCCTTCCATAATTGAGGTATATGGATGCACAGAAACCAGGTCTAACTGGTTTTCTTTCAGCAGTGATTGGATCAGGTTCGAAAACGGCGGTAAAAACTCACTGTCTGTATTAAAAAAAATTTCAATGGTATCCAGTCCCAGCGCCGCAATGCGAGCAAAGCTGTCCTCCAGCGGGCGCGGGTAAAAGCAGGCGGTAGAAATGCCAATTTTCATAAGCTGCCTCCTTATCGTGTGATATGGAAAAATGAGGATACCATTGACAGGTATCCTCATCAAAAGATTTACGCTTTTTTGCGCAAATGTTTGCGGAAAAATGCCCAAAGCGGGCTTGCCAGGAAAATAGAAGAGTATGCGCCGCTGACGATGCCGACCAGCAAAGGCATGGTGAAATCACGCAGTGAGCTAACGCCCAGGATGAAAATCATGCCGACCATAAAGAGTGTGGTGAGCGTAGTATTGATGGTACGTCCCATGGTCTGCCAAATAGATTTTTCAGCGATTTCCTCAAAGGTTTCCTTACGAGCTATGTGCATATTTTCGCGCACACGGTCAAATACGATGATTGATGCGTTGATAGAATAACCAAGGATGGTCAGTGCTGCTGCAATGAAATTCTGGTTCAACGGGATTTGGAGAATAACATATACCGACAGCATCACCAACAGGTCATGGATCAGGCAGCAGACAGCTGCCAAACCAGAGGTGAATTCAAACCGGAAGGTAATATAAACCAGCATGAGTACAACCGCAACAAATGCGGAGGTAAATGCTTTTTTCTTGAGATCATTGCCGACGCTTGCGCTGACGTCATCACTTTTTTCAAGGTCATCATCGGTCAGGTTATATTTTTCCTGCATCGCTTTGATAATAGCCGCGCGCTGTTCGGTATCCAGGCTGGTAGAACGGATCATTACATGGTCGCGTTCTGTGCCAGTTGCAACCGGCGCTTCAGGTTTCACGCCGGTTTGTTCTTCCACCAGCGCGGCAATCTCATCTGCAACAGCTGCAGTTACTTCGGTGTGCATATTCATTTCAATCTGTGTGCCACCCGCAAAATCAATTGCGAGGTTATAAAGGTTTGTGCCAAACGGCAGCAGAATCAGGCTGACAAATCCGGTGATGCAAAGCAGGATGGAAATGACGCCAAAAATTTTCAGGTTCTTTACAACTGGGAATTTACCCTTCATTTCAAACATCCTCCTTTCTTATGCGCCATAAACTTTCGGGTTTTTGATTTTGAAATCAACCATACGGTTGAGCAGGAAATGGGTAACAGTCAGCGCTGTGAACATGGAAATAATGACGCCAAGTCCCAGTGTGGTTGCAAAGCCAACAATTGTGCCGCTGCCAAAGAAGAACAACACACCTGCTGCAATCAAGGTTGTGATATTGGAGTCCAAAATTGCGGTAAAGGCACGTTTAAAGCCTGCATCAATGGAAGACTTAACCGTTTTACCGTTGCGGATTTCCTCTTTAATGCGTTCAAAAATGACAACGTTCGCGTCAACAGCCATACCGATAGACAAGATAATACCTGCAATACCTGGCAAAGACAAGTTGACTTTCAGCAACCCCAAAATGACCGCTTCAATAACGATATAGAAGCCGAGTGCAATCACAGAAACAAAGCCAGGCAGACGGTACATAATCACCATAAAAATGGCAACTAAGATAATGCCGATAATTGCGGCTTTCAGGCTGGTGCTGAGCGCATTTGCGCCAAGCTGCGGACCAACGGCACGCAATTCCACCTGTTTAAGTGAGAATGGCAATGCGCCGCTGCCGATGAGGTTGGCTAACTGACGTGCGCCTTCTTCAGTGAAGCTGCCTTCAATCACACAGCCATCGCTGTCAATGGTCTGGTTTACAGTTGGGTAAGAAATGACTTGGTCATCCAAGATAATATACATAGAACGGTCATCGGTACGCTTGGAAATAGAAGCGGTTGCTTCCGCAAATTTGGTTGCGCCTTCCTTGGTGAACTGAAGGCTGATATAATAGCCTGGTAAGGAAGACTGGTTTGTGCTGCCATATTCTGAGCTTGCGCTGCGGATATCGCTGCCAGCCAGCCATTGTGTGCCGTCTGCATCTGCAAAGACAAGCTGTGCGGTCTGTCCAAGCACCTGTACAGCGTCTTCTGGGTTTTTAATCTGCGGAATTTCAACCATAATACGGTTATCGCCCTGCTGGGAAACCTGCGCTTCTGTGTAACCTTCTAAAGTCAGGCGGTAGCGCAGGATTTCAATTGCGCTGCTCATATCCGCAGAAAGGCGGCTGTTATCATAGCCTTCCGGCAGTTCTGCTTCAAAGGTGATCGACGAACCGCCAACCAGGTCAAGGCCGCGGCGGATGCCGTTTTCACTGTCAAATACACTTGGGATAATTGTCCTTCCCTTTTCAGGTTCCGTATCCGTAGACGAGCTTGCGCCGCCGCCCGCTGGAATGTACAGCCCTGTAATCACAGACACGCCCAGGAATACAATAATCAGCATGACTGCGAGGAAGGAAATGATACTTTTTTTCACTTTCCATAACCTCCTATTGTTTTGCACATACGGTATATTATACGCCAGATAAAGCCTGTTGTCAACGTCAATGACAGGTTTTTTGGCAATATCAAATCATTTTACAGGTTAATTTCAACTTTCATATCCTCACCTGCGGCATATGGCGCAATGCGTGGATATACTTCCCCGTTTAAAAAATCGTCCACTTGTGCCGGGCAGCGGCCAATATAAGCGGCCGGATCAAGGTGCGCCATGATTTCTTCACAGCTCATGCCAAACATCGGGTCAGCTGCAATGCGGTCAATCAAATCATTGTCCAGCCCTTCTTCCTTAATTCGTTTACCTGCTGCCATGGAATGTTCCCGAATGCGTTCATGCAATTCCTGACGGTTGCCGCCGCGTTTAACCGCACCCATCATAATATTTTCGGTTGCCATAAAGGGCAGCTCATTCATCACCCGCTGATGAATTACCTTCGGATAAACAACCAGCCCAGAAACCACGTTAATCATAATATTCAGGATTGCGTCAACAGCAAGAAATGCTTCCGGTATAGAAATGCGTTTATTTGCCGAATCATCCAATGTGCGTTCAAACCACTGGGTTGCAGAAGTGAACGCGGGATTCAGACTGTCGCAAATCACATAACGGCTGAGTGCACAAATGCGTTCTGAACGCATAGGGTTGCGTTTATATGGCATCGCGGAAGAACCAATCTGGTTTTCCTCAAATGGTTCCTCAATTTCCTTCAGATGCTGTAAAAGGCGCAGGTCTGTTGCGAATTTTGACGCGGATTGCGCAATGCCGGATAAAGTAGCGAGTGTTTGGGCATCAATTTTCCGGGAATAGGTCTGTCCGGAAACCGGCACAACACCAGCAAAACCAAAATCACCAGCAATACGGGTTTCCAGTTCCTTCACTTTATCATCATCACCGTCAAACAGTTCTACAAAGGAAGCCTGTGTACCAGTTGTGCCTTTTGAACCAAGCATACGCAGGTTTTGGATACGGTATTCCACTTCATCCAAATCCATCAGCAGCTCATTCATCCATAAAGTTGCGCGTTTTCCAACAGTCGTCAGTTGTGCAGGCTGGAAATGGGTAAAGCCTAATGTCGGCTGCGCCTTATGCGCATCCGCAAATTTGGCAAGTTTAGCAAGTACAGCCGCCAATTTTGTCCGCACCAGTTTCAGCCCCTCGCGCATCTGGATAATATCTGTATTATCGCCAACATATGCGCTTGTTGCACCCAAATGGATAATACCTGCCGCTTTGGGCGCTGCTTTGCCAAACGTATAAACGTGCGCCATAACATCATGGCGGACTTCTTTTTCCCGTTTGCGTGCGGTTTCATAATCGATGTTATCCTTATTTGCCTCCATTTCATCGATTTGTTCCTGCGTAATCGGCAGTCCAAGTGCCATTTCTGCTTTGGCGAGCGAAATCCACAGCCGCCGCCATGTCGAAAACTTCATATCCGGCGAAAAAATGTAAAGCATTTCTGGTGAGGCATAACGTGCGGAAAATGGGCTTTCGTAAATACGGTTCATCGGGTTCATTCCTTTCTCATCTTTTTAAGGGAATACCTGTTTTGTACAAAGTGCTGGAATCTTCACAAATAAAAGAACGGACTTTCACAGTCCGTTCTTAGTTTACCACCTGCATATGGTTTTTTCAAGAAAAAACGCGGTTTTGCGCATTTTTTATCAACTGTTCCAAACCATTAGCGGCATAATGCGCGTCTGGCATAAAGATTGCATAATGAAAGGGCCATTTTTGCCGATTGCCAACCGCTACATAACATTTTCTGGAGAGTGGATTACGCCACCGCGGAGAAAACGCCGGATTGCTGTGGTTCTGCGTCCTGCGTTTTTTCAGGGGCAGCCGCCGTTACGGTACGGGTTGTGCCGCCGGAAATATACGCTTTGCCGCATTCTGGACAGATTGCTGTATGCAGTGTCACGCTTTGGCTGACAACCTTGCGCCCTTCGCGCTGGGCTTTTGCCTGTTCACGGACAACATGTTCCATTTCATGTCCACGTACAGCAGAAGCAACCTGATCTGGGTCTATCCGTGTTGGCGTCTGATAAGAAACACCCATATCATCCGAACCATCCTGATATTTGCGCTGCTCACAGGTTTTGCATTCGCCTTCTTCCATGGCTTTCTGCACGCCTGCCGCCCCAATTTCTGATGCTTCGCCAGAAGCTGCCGGGTCGCCATACTGTACTTTCAGCCGCATTGCCATTTCCACCGGGTCAGCGCCTCTGCGCAACAAAATTGCAAGGTCAGATGCTCCAGCCTCATTGGGATTTACAGGTTTTACTGCATTCACCGGTTCCACAGGCACATCAGGACCAACGGTTCTTTGCGCAGCCCATATATTTGGTGTTTTCTGCGTATTCTGCACTTGGGACGCTTGATTGGATGCGTTCCGGTTTTGTGCCAGGCTGCCATAATAACCATAAGCCAAATAAGGATTATAATACGAACCCGAAATACCGCCTATCATAAAACCACCCCCTGTTCTCTTAAATTAACTCTATTATAACACATTTTATCAAAACAGCAAGACTGATATGCAAAGAAAAATGCCGGAAAGGGATTCCCCTTTCCGGCACTGCCTTCGCCTGCTTCTGTCAGCCATCGCCGCGCAGCAGGTTGTCTGCATAATTTTTCAGTTCTTCATAAGAATGGACACTTTCACTGCGGCGCGCAATCATACTGCGTGCATACACCGGAAGCCCAGTATAATAATCAAAGACTTCGGGTTCATTTTTCAGCAGTGCGCCCAGGTTTTCATATTTCTGTTCCATTGCAATATCACCTCTCTGGTGATAGTTTGCGCAAAAACAATCCAAACATACTGCCGCAAATAGGCAGGAAAGATTATTCTTCTTCCTCCATGCGCGTGGTTGCAATAGATAATTCTTCCAGTTGCTTTGCATCCACAACATCTGGGCACTGCATCATAAGATCAGAAGCATTTTGCACTTTGGGGAATGCGATAACATCGCGGATGGAATCCAGCCCAGCCAGTAGCATACACAGCCGGTCAAACCCATAAGCCAGCCCACCATGCGGCGGCGCGCCATATTTAAACGCTGTAATCAAATGCCCAAACTGCTCATTTGCTTTTTCATCGGTAAAGCCCAGTGCTTCAAACATTTTTGTTTGCAGTTCCGGGTCATGGATACGAATCGAGCCGCCGCCCAGTTCACAGCCATTAAGGATAATGTCATAAGCCTTTGCACGGACAGCTTTCGGGTTGGTATCCAATAGCGGGATATCCTCATCCATTGGTGCTGTAAAGGGATGATGCTTTGCAACCAGTCGGTTTTCCTCTTCGCTGTACTCAAACTGCGGAAATTCTGTAACCCACAGCAGTTTGAAGTCATCTTTTTTGGCAAGTCCCAAACGCTTGCCCAGTTCGCAACGCAATGCGCCCAGTGCCGTAGCGGCGGTTTCCCAGTCGGCATCTGCCACAACAAACAGCAAGTCGTTTTCTTTTGCGCCAGCACGTTCTTTGATTGCAGCGATTTCATCTTCTGTCAGGAATTTTGCAAACGATGATGTCATCGCACCATCCTGCGCCAGTTTCATCCAGGCAAGCCCTTTTGCCCGATATGTTTTCACAAATTCGCCTAGCTTATCAATTTCCTTGCGCGGGAATTTATCGGCATACCCATTTACATTGATAAGGCGCACGGTGCCGCCATTTGCCACGGTATCATGGAACACTTTGAAAGAACATTTTTCCGCAATATCCGAAATATCTTTGATTTCAAACCCAAACCGGACATCCGGCTTATCTGAACCATATTTGTCCATTGCATCCTGCCAGGTCATGCGCGGCAATGGAAGCTGGATATCAACATCCAGAACTTCCTTGAATACCCGCTGAAGGAACCCTTCATTTACCGCAATCACATCATCCTGTTCCACAAAAGACATTTCAAGGTCAATTTGCGTAAATTCCGGCTGACGGTCTGCGCGTAAATCCTCATCGCGGAAACACCGGGTAATCTGGATATAACGATCCATACCTGCGAGCATTAAAAGTTGTTTATACTGCTGTGGGGATTGTGGCAGCGCATAAAATTTGCCCGGATGCACGCGGGAGGGTACCAAATAATCCCTTGCCCCTTCGGGGGTGGATTTGGTCAGCATTGGCGTATCAATTTCAATGAAACCCTGTTCATCGAAATAATTACGTGCCACTTGCGCCACACGGTGGCGCAGCATCATATTACGCTGCATGGCAGGGCGGCGCAAATCCAGGTAACGGTATTTTAACCGGATTTGGTCACCAATTTCCTTAGAATCATCAATTTCAAACGGTGTTGTTTCTGCTTTGGTCAAAATGCGCAGTTCCTCCGCAATGATTTCCACTTCGCCTGTTGGCATTTTTTTGTTGATTGCCGCTTCATCCCGCGCCATCAGTTTGCCCTTTACTGCAACAACAAATTCTGTGCGGCAGGTAAATGCAATATCAAACAAATCTTTATTGATACTTTTATCAAACGTGCATTGGATAATACCGGCACGGTCGCGCACCAGCAAAAACAGTACACCACCATTATCACGCACACGGTCAACCCAACCGTTGACTGTGACTGTTTTCCCACTGTCAGTTATCCGCAGTTCACCGCACATATGGGTGCGTTTCATCCCTGCGATTGAAGTATTGCACATCATTTTTTATCCGTCCTTCTCATAGAGTTTTATTGATCCAAAATCACTTTGCCTGCATTGCGCAGCCCTGCCTGAATGCGGGCAAGCGCTTGTTCAAAACCAGTATTGGTTTGTTCACCAGTTGCCAGTTCTTTAAGTGCAATGATATTTTTTGCAATTTCGTCCTCGCCCATAAAAATAACATATGGAATATGCAGCTTATCCGCACAAGTGATTTTTGCTTTAAACTTCTTTTTTTCGCAATGCAGCTGCACACGCACGCCATGTTCCCGCAGCTGGGTTGCCAGCGCAATCGATGGGGCAATGTCTTCTGTCATGGGCAAAATCATCACATCTGCCGGGGCAGCGGGCGGGTTTTCATTCAAATAATTTTTATCTTCCAGCACAAAAAACAGGCGAGTTAAACCGATGGAAATTCCAACGCCAGGCAATTTTTTATCGGTATAATAACCAGCAAGGTTATCATACCGCCCGCCGGAACAGATAGAACCAATTTCCGGATGGTCAAGCATGGTGGTTTCATACACAGTACCCGTATAATAATCCAGCCCGCGTGCAATGGTTAAATCCACCGCAAAATGGCTTTCCGGCACGCCAAATGCCGCAAGATATTGCACCACCGTTTTCAGCTCGTCCAGCCCTTCATCAAAAACAGCATTCCTGCCGCGATAGTTTTCCAATGCGGCAAGCACAGCGTCATTTCCGCCGGAAATAGCAATAAACCCTAAGATTTCATCGGCATCCTGCGTGCAAACGCTAAGCTCCTCCGTCAAAACAGCACGTACTTTTTCCGCACCGATTTTGTCCAGCTTGTCCACCGTGCGCATAATATCGCCGGATTTTTCAGTCAGTCCAAGCATTGCATAAAACCCATTGAGGATTTTACGGTTATTGACTGAAATACGGAAACGCTGAAGCCCCAGCCGGGTAAAAATCTGATAAATGATAGATGGGATTTCTGCTTCATTGATGATATCAAGCTGTCCATCCCCAATAATATCAATATCCGCCTGATAAAACTCACGAAACCGCCCACGCTGAGCGCGTTCCCCACGATATACCTTGCCAATTTGATAACGCCGGAACGGGAATACAAGCTGACCATAATTGAGCGCAACATATTTTGCCAGCGGTACAGTCAGATCAAACCGCATTGCCAAATCGCTGTCCCCTTTTTGGAACCGGTAAATCTGTTTTTCTGTTTCGCCGCCGCCTTTGGCGAGCAGTACATCAGATGCTTCGAGCACCGGCGTATCCAGCGGATAAAACCCATATAACGCATAAGTTTCGCGCAGTATTTCCATCACACGTTCCATTTGCGCCTGTTTTTGCGGCAAAAGTTCCATAAAACCGGATAATGTCCTGGGTTTGATTTTTTCCATTGAAGTTACCCCTTTGTTTGATTTTTGTAAAAAGATTAGTAAACCGTGGAAAACCGCGGCAGATGCGCCGCGGTTTCCGGTATTCAGCGGATTTTCGGGTTGATAATATTGCGCCAATCCAAATCGCCACGGTCAAGCCCAAGGATCAGCATTTCTGCTGTTGCGGCATTGGTTGCAATGGGAATATTGTGCATATCGCACAGACGTGCCAACGCGTGGACATCTGGTTCATATTCACTGTTAGACATTGGGTCGCGGAAAAACAACACAAGGTCAATTTCGTTATATGCCACACGGGCAGAAATCTGTTCCTCGCCGCCCTGCATACCGGCCAGAAACTTTTCAATTTTCAGCCCAGTTGCTTCTGCAACAAATTTGCCGGTTGTGCCAGTTGCGCACAGGCTGTGTTTGGCAAGGATGCCGCAATAAGCCATGCAGAACTGTACCATCAGTTCCTTTTTCCGGTCGTGTGCAATGAGTGCGATATTCATATTGAACTTCCCCTTTCAAAGTAGCCATTCAGTTTATATCCGCATGATGGGAAGACGTATTCCATCCAATCTTTGCGCGATGTTACGGAATGCGGTAGATGCCCCGCTTCTTTTTTGCTGGAGCAGACATTTCCCGCTGCTGCCGCAGGCAATGACAGATTCATCCTCTGGAACAAGCCCCAGCAGCTGTAAACCAACCTTATCCATAGCATCATCAACGTTACCCATCGCGCCATGCCGAAGCAAATTTGGGCGCACACGGTTAACGACCATGCGGATACGGATGATATTTTTCTTTTCCAGCATCCGCGCAATACATTCGGCACCACGCACGCTGGCTTCATCCAACATGGTAACGACAAGCCCTTGGGTTGCCACCAGCGCAAATAGGCTGATTTCAGGCGCCAATCCTGCTGGGCCGTCCACAAGCACATAATCAAATCCCATGTCTTTTGCCTGCTGCATCAAGTGCTTCATCTGCGCTTCCGAAAGCGGCGGTAATGTAATTGGCGCGGTCAGCAGGCAAAGTGCTGGAAATACTGGGTGCGGTACGGCAGCCCGAGAAAGCGGCACAATGCCCTGTGCGACATCGGCAAAAGTAAATACAATATTGTTCAGCCCAAGTGCAATATCCAGATTGCGCAAGCCGCTATCGGCATCAATTGCCAAGACACGGTGTCCATTTTCAGCCAGTGCGCAAGCGACATTTGCTGTTAGGGATGTTTTGCCTGTGCCGCCTTTGCCAGACGCCACCAAAATCACCTTAAACATATTGCCTCCATTCACAGCTTACTTTCAGTATAATCCATTTTCCCCACAGATACAAGATCTTTACGAACTTTTCACCGGTAAGAAATAAAATTTCACGGATTGTTCACAAAAGAAATAAACTGCCTTAAATGCCCGATTTGAGAAATATTATTTCAGCAGCATATTTTCCCGCGGCACAGTGCCTACATTTGCGGAATTATCTTTTGCAAAATACGCATCAAAGATATCGCGTGCAATCGGGGCAATTGAAGAACCATGCCCAGCCTTTTCGCCGACAACGGCAACAGCAATCTGTGGATCTTCAAACGGCGCATATGCGATAAATACCGCGTTATCCTTTTGCCCGCCAGTCTGCGCGGTACCAGATTTACCAGCAACCTTAATGGGATAATTGGCAAAGGTTGCTGCCGCTGTCCCTTGGTCGTCAGTAACTTCCGCCATACCTTCACGCACAAGCGCCAATGTCTGGTCAGAAATATCAATCTGTCGGATGATATCGGGTTTTTCTGCTTTGACCGTACCAGTATAGTCATATGTTTTCACACTGCGCAGGATAGTTGGGCGGTATAATGTGCCGCCATTTGCAATGGTTGCGGTATAGTTGGCAAGCTGAAGCGGTGTAAAGGCATTATCACACTGTCCAATAGCGGTGGTAATGACATCGCCGCCTGGCTCCTGCCAGGAATTTAGGGTAGGCAGGCTTTCCAGCATACGTTTCCGGTTTGCCGGACCAGAAGCGGAACCAGGGTTTTCAGAAAGTTCTATGCCGGTTTTTTCGCCAAATCCGAATAAATGCTCCCATTCCTCCAGTTTTTCGCCGCCAAGCTGATGCCCTAATTCATAGAAAAAGACGTTGCATGATTTCTGTATGGCACGCAGCACATTGGATGGGCCATGGCGCCCCATACAAGTATAGGTACGGCTCTGTTCAAACCGTGTGTAATAATGCTGACAATCAATCAGGGTTTCGCCAGTAATCAGCCCTTCTTCCAACCCGGCAATCGCGGTCAACGGCTTATAAGTGGAACCTGGCGCATAAGAACCAAGTGTTGCACGGTTATAAAGCGGCGTACCCTCTTTATCATTTTTCCAGACATCATACATTTCGTTCCATTGTGTCAGGTCAAAGGTTGGATAACTGCCCATTGCAAGCACCTGCCCGGAATTGACGTCAATTGCAACCGCTGCGCCGCCTTTGGCATCCGGGTTTTTGGAAAGCTCTCGTGCAAGAGAATCTTCAAGCGCCTTTTGCAAATCCAAATCAATTGTCAGGATGCAGTTATTACCCGGCTGGGGTTTTTTTCCTTCCGCAACATTGGTCACAGTACCTGTAATATCGGTTTCGATGGAACGCGTACCGCTGACGCCATGCAAATATTTTTCAAAGGAATACTCTGCTCCTTGTTTGCCTACCTCATCGTTCATCTGGTAGCCTTCTTTTTTGTTATAGCCGCCTTTGCCGTCCTCACCTTCCCAATCTTCTTTATACATCGGGCCAACCCGCCCAAGAATATGCGCGGCATAAGTCGTTCCATATTTACGGATGGACTCGGTTTCGACATTGACGCCAGCAAATTCATGATGGCGCTCTTTAATCTGCGTAATCAAGTCTATGGATACATCTGACGCAATGATAAATGAATTATATGTGGAAAATTCATGCCGCTGCATTTCATAACGTATGCCCACGATAATACGCCCATTGCCATCTGACAACGCGTCATCAACCTTATAATATTTGCGCAGCGCCTGAATCATATCCGGCGCAGGCAAATTGGGGTCAATTTCCTTGCCATCGACCTTTTTGCCATCTAGGAAATCCAAAAATGCTTTCCATTCTTTGCTTTCCGCATCGCTGGTATAGGTAAATGGCTCCTGCCGTGAAATCGGCAGGGAATCCACTTCTTCGCTTCCAGATTCCCGGATAAGCCCAACCAGTGATAAAATATTTGCATTCTGATTGGTTTTATCCCAATAAGAATAATCAATCCGCAGGGAATATACCGACTGGTTTGTCACCAATGCCCTGCCATAACGGTCAACAATTTCGCCGCGTGACGCTGCCACAGGCATTGAACTGGTCAAACGGTTTGTTGCTTGTTCACGGTATTCCTCACCATTGACTACCTGGAGTGAAAACAACCCAGCAGCCGAAATGCCAGCCAGCAGCATCAGCACACCAACCATGGCAATCAACCTGCGCAGCAGTTTTGCTTTATTATCCATATTCTTCTCCTTCCTGGAAGGCTTTTATAACATACGATCAAATTTACGCGCAATCCCACGCACTGGGAAATAAATCAGCGGGGACAGAATTGCGGCAACCAGGATTTCACCACACATAGACTGGAACACCAATGCAAACGGCATCCCATCGGTCAGCAGCATGGCAAACCCATATCGGATAATGCTGAGCACCAGCATCCCGCACATACTCAGCAATAGCATAGACGGGAACATACGCCGCAAAAACCGCAGGCTGACCGCCCCTGCCAGAATACCAAACAACAGGTAATAAATTGGGAACAGCCCATCCACGCCAATAAAGCCAGTGTCATAAAGCACACCTGTCAGCAAGCCAAACAGTCCGCCCCATGCAGGGCCTTCCATCAGTGCAATAGCAGCCGGTATACATGGCAGCAAATCAATGTGGTACCCAAACAGCATAAACGGCATATGCGCTGTACACAGCACATAAATGAGTACCAGAAACAGCAGGTACAGCATGAATTTCAAAAATGGGTTTTGTCGCCTCATGCTTATTCGGTCACCTCAAAATCTTTGATAATCAATACATTTGTCACTTTGGATACATCTACAAATGGTTTTATGACGGCATAGCTGGAAATCCCGTTATTTTCTGTGACAACCCGTTCCACTGTGCCAACCATAATGCCTTTTGGGTAAACGCCGCCACGCCCGGAGGTTTCCACGGTGTCACCAATCACAACATCTGAATCCGGCTCCAAATAGGACAGCTTGAGGCTGCCTTCTTTCATCAAGGCATAATCCCCTTCGGCAACACCGACTTCACGGGTGCGTGTAATCAGTGCGCCTGCCTGCATATTGGAATCCACCACAGTTGTCACATCGCAGTAAGTCGGCGCAACATTTGACACATAGCCAACCATACCATCTTCGGTCATCACAAGGTCATCAATTTCTATGCCATTATTGGAACCTTTGCCTAATGAAATGGTGCTCGCCCAATCGCCAGGGCTGCGCGCAATCACTTCCGCAAGTTCAAGTTCAAATGACGTATTGCGTTCTTTGATGCCCAGCATAGCGCGCAGGCGGTCATTTTCATCCTTCATAATCTGTGCATCACGTTCGTTTTGCTCCAGTTCCCGCAAGCGGCTTTTCAGTTCCGCATTTTCCTGCTCAATCGCATCATACCCTTCAAAATAAGCCCTGCCCTGCCCAGCAATCTCTGCCACGCGGGTAATGCCTTGCTGAAGCGGCGAAAATGCCATGCCAATGCCCTCTGTAATCGGGTTCGCATTGCCAGTTGCACCGGTATACACCGCAACCCCAAGGCAAATTATCACGATAATAATCACAGCCGCAATCAAGCGGGTTGAAAATATATTCTTCAAAGCATCTTCCCTCTTCACTTTTATCCTGTCACGCTGAAATCTTTCAGCATACGGTAAAGCAGCTCAACTGGCAGCCCGACAATATTAAAATAATCGCCCTGGATGCCATCCACAAACACCGCGCCATATTTTTGTATGCCATAAGCCCCTGCTTTATCCATTGGTTCGCCAGTTGCAATATACCGTTCAATTTCCGCATCTGTGAGTTCGCGGAAATGCACATCGGTCATACGGCTCTGGATTTGCCTGCCTTCCGGCGACAGCACCGCCAGCCCGGTAATCACGCAATGACTGCGCCCGGATAACAGCCGCAGCATCCGTTTAGCATCAGCTGCATCTACAGGTTTGCCCAGCGGTTTCCCGTCCAAAAATACCATGGTATCCGCACCAATGACAATGCAGCCCGGCATTTTGGCAAATACATCTTCTGCCTTGCGCAAAGCAAGGGTTTCTATTTGCTGCTCTGGCGGCAGGTTTTTGGGCAATGTTTCATCCGCGTCAGCGGGGCAAATGATAAAATCATCTGTAAGCAGCCGCAGAAGTTCCTGCCTGCGTGGCGATGCAGATGCTAATACCAGTTTATGTGTCATAAACAAACAGACCTCATTTCAATATCATTCTACGCCGCGGCGGTACAAGCCGCGGGTATGCCCTTCTGGGAAAACCGGGGTTTCCCGCTGCATATATGCTGTGTAAATCTGCCCACACCGTTTTGGTGCTTCTGTTGTAAAGCGCAGGCGCGCATATGGAATGCCAAGCTGTGCAAATTCTGGCTCTGCCAGATAAAGCGGCTGGCTGTTCAGCAAGGTATTGCGGCATCCATATTCCGGCAGCAACACCATGCGTCTGCCAGTGCGGTCAGTTAGCGCTGTAATACTGGTTTTGCAAATACATTTACCTGTTTTCCGCCGGATTGCGCAGTTTTCAAACACCATCAGCGGCAAATAACCATAAACAATCAATTCTGTATCAATCGGTTTGCATAAATCCCGCAGTTGTGGCAAACGCAGTTCAAATGAAAGCGTTTGCCGCCGAAGCCCCTGTCTGGCTAAAACCGCTAACGCGTTGGAATTGCAAACATTCAGCCCAAAATCGCCATAAGTTTTCATTCCAAAATGGCGCAGCGTTTCAATCTGCCCAAGGTTGCCCACCAGCGCATGGGTTATGCCCATTTGCTTCACCTGACAAAGCATACCGGATAAAACTTCTTGTTCTTTATGGTTATAAACCCGCGGCAAAACCGCGCAAAGCGTCAACCCCTGTGCAAGTAATTGTTGTGTGCGGTTTTGGTGGTGAGCAAGCGCATCCAGCGGCACATAAATCATTTGCGGCGGCATGGCACACATTTCTTTGGTGATTTGCGCCATGGTGCGCACTTCTACTGTATAACCCTTGAAAGGCTGTACAGGCTGCTTTTCCCGTTGAAACGTGGGTTCATACCAAGCGCGTGCAGGCGGCTGCTCACGCTGCTGTAAAAGCTGCGCCAGCGCCTGACGGCGCAGCGCATTGATATGGGACGCTGGCACCATCAGCCCGGTATCCAGCCCAATCCCGACTTTTTGCGTGATAAAGGGTGTGCCACCGGTCTTTTGCAGCGATTTTGCAATGACTTCTTCTGTAACTGGACGGTTTACCGCTGTTTCTGGGATTTCCCCTGTAATTTGCAGCGCACGTTCCCCATCGCAGACAGCCAGCGAAACAGGCTGCCCTGTCCGCGCTGTGAATGCCATGTCAACTGGCACGCGGGGCATTTCTTTGCCTTCGGCAAAACGGCGCGCCGCTTGTTCATATAACGGCTTTGCTTTTTCCAACGGCACATCTGTTTTGGTGCCGAACATGGCATCACCCTTTTTGCCGGTTAAATAGCCATCCGTAAAACCATCCCGCGAAAAAACCAACTGCAAAGTATCCATTTCTTCCTTGGTTGGACGGCGCTGCTCCCGCAGCAAACGACTGTAAATATCAGTGACAACAGCGGCATATTCCGGGCGTTTCATGCGCCCTTCTATCTTAAACGATGCAACGCCAGCTTGAACCAAAGGCTGGAGCCATCCCGCTAAGCATAAATCTTTCAGTGATAATGGGAACGCCGTTCCCGATTTGCCTTCATAACCATAAGGCAGGCGGCAAGGTTGGGCGCATAATCCACGGTTGCCTGAACGCTGCCCAATAACAGAGGACAAATAGCATTGCCCTGAATAACACATACATAATGCGCCATGCACAAAAACTTCGGTTTCAATCCCTGCACCTGCCGTAATTTCCCGGATTTCTTCTAATGTGCATTCCCGCGACAGCACAACCCGCGAAAACCCAAGCGATTTGACAAACCGTGCGCCATCCAACGTATGCACGGTCATCTGTGTGGAAGCATGGATTGGCATTTCAGGCGCACAAGTGCGGATAAGCTGTACAAGCCCAATATCCTGCACAATCAGCGCATCTGCGCCCGCTTGGTTTAGCAGTTTGATATCTGCAATGGCTTGCTCCAGTTCCCGGTCAAGCGCAACAATATTAAACGTAAGGTTGGTTTTCACCCCACGGGCACGGCAATACGCTATGGCTTCTATCATCTGTTCACGGGTAAAGTTTTTTGCGCCACGGCGCGCATTGAACGTGCCAAAACCCATATAAACCGCGTCTGCCCCGCTCTGCACTGCCGCGCGTACGCCTTCCAATGACCCCGCTGGGGCTAAAAGTTCAGGTTTTTTCATTTTTTCTGCGTTTCTCAGCAAGTTCCTTCCGCAATTTTTCATTTTCCTGTTCCAATCGGACAATCTCTTCCCGCATGGCTTCTGCCTGCTCTGCCCGTTCGGATAATTCCCCACGGGTACGTTCCACATCGCGTTCCGCTTTTGTGGCTTCGTCCGCAAGGTTCAGCGCGGCAAGTACAGCCGCATTCAACATAGATGCATCCGTGACCGTCTTCGCTTCCGCAATCTTATGGTCTGCCCGTTTCGCGACCTGCTGGGTATATTCCTCGCTCTCCTCCGCCAGGATGGTATATTGCTGCCCTGCAATCGTAACAGAAATCCTGTTTGGCATAAGTTACACTTCCTTCAAGAAAAAACATCTATCAAAGCTTGCTGTCATACCGACTCTATCGCAAGCCTCGTCAAAAAATTCAAAATGGCAATCTTATAACAGAATACATTATACCATGGAACCCAATGAATTGCTATGTGCAAAGCAAATAATTTTTTGCCGGATATCTATACCAGGCAAAGAAAATCCCCAGCAAGGATTGGAAACCCATACCTGCCGGGGTGCTGTATGCGGCAAAGCCATGTTTTTATGCTTTGCCTTGCGGACGGCGCCCAGTATGCAAAGGGCGCCGCTGCCGCGTTTGCTTTTTCCCTTTTGTCGCTGGGCGGGATGCCGGTTTTACTTCTGTTACTTTGGCTTGCTGGCGCGCCTCACGTTCTGCAAGTTTTGCCGCAACCTTTGCCCGGACACGCGCTGCGGCTGCTTCAGAAAGCGAATGCGTACGCGGCGTGGAAATATCCATGCTAAATTCATCATCGCTGCTACGTTTTGCCCCTCGTTTCCGGCTGCCCTGTGCTGGGCGCGGGTAACGCGATGCCAATGCACCAGTTGATGCACGTGGTTTTGCTGATTTTGGTTGTTTGCGTTTGCCAGGTATCGCTGCGGATTTCCGAACCATTGGACGTGGCTCTGTTGTTTCTGTAGGTTTATTTGCCACGAGCATGGTTTCCGGCAAATGTAATTCCGGCACTTTGAAATGGAGCAGTTTTTCAATCTCCCGAAGATAAGGCCGTTCATCCCCTGCGCAGAAAGAAAGTGCTGTTCCTTCCATACCAGCACGCCCAGTGCGCCCAATACGGTGTACATAAGTTTCTGGGATGTTCGGCAAGTCAAAATTGATAACAAGCGGCAATTCTGAAATATCCAGCCCACGGGCTGCAATATCGGTTGCCACCAGCACCGCAATTTTATATTCCTTAAATTCTCGCAAAGCAGCCTGCCTTGCCCCTTGTGACTTATCCCCATGCAGCGAACGCGCCGAAATCCCCGCACGGTTCAAATCACGTGCAATGCGGTCAGCGCCATGTTTGGTGCGGGAAAACACCAAGGTCTGTGGGATATCCTTTTCCCGCAAAATATATTGCAAAAGCGCCCGCTTTTCTGGTTTTTCCGCAAAATAAACCCCTTGTTCAATCTGTTCTACTGGCGTTGCTGCCGGTGTAATGGAGATGCGCACCGGCTTGTGCAGCAAATCGCCCGCAAGCTGTGCAATTTCATCTGGCATGGTTGCGGAAAACAGTAAAGACTGCCGTTTTTTCGGGATATGCGCGGCAATCCGTTTTACATCACCGATAAAACCCATGTCCAGCATCCGGTCGGCTTCATCTAAAACAAAGCATTCCACTTTGCTGATATCAAGCACTTTCTGTCCCATTAAATCCCACAAGCGCCCTGGGGTTGCAATCAGGATATCTGCGCCGCGCTGAATGGCTTCCACCTGCGGCACCTGGGATACACCCCCGTAAATGACCGCTGGAACACGCCCGGTATACCGGCTGTACTGACAGATATTCTCAAAAATTTGTAGTGCCAGTTCCCGTGTTGGCGTCAGGATTAACCCGCGTACCGGGCGTTCTTCTCCTGGTTTTGGCTTGCCCATGCGCTGAAGCATGGGGATGGAAAATGCTGCTGTCTTGCCTGTGCCTGTCTGCGCACAACCCAGCAGATCCCGCCCTGCCAGCGCCGCAGGGATTGCCTTGCGTTGGATTGGCGTTGGCTGCCCATAGCCAACTTCTTTTAATGCCCTTAAAATTGAAGACTCAATTCCTAATTCGTGAAAATTCATACATACTCCTGTATTTTAAGCTCGTTTTTTGAGCCATTTTGAAAAAAACAGCCGCGCATATGCGCCCTCCTCTTGCACTGCGTGCATGAAAATGCTATAATGAGAACCATTCCCAGATTCGCAAAAGGAGATTCATTATGCCACATTTATTGCAGCATGCGCTGCTGCATTCGCTTGAGGATGTTATTAAAAGCGCGCCCATCCTCCTTGCTGTTTATGCCGCCCTCTATTGGCTGGAACATAAAATGCGCGCTGCCCCCACCCTGCTGGAAAAAGCCCAAAAGGTCGGACCTGTCATTGGCGCTGTCGCTGGAAGCGTGCCGCAATGCGGCTTTTCTGCGGCGGCATCCGCCCTGTTTGCAGAAGGTTTTCTACATCCTGCGACATTGGTTGCCGTATTCCTGGCAACATCAGATGAAGCGGTACCCCTGCTGCTTTCTGGTGGGCTGGCACGGCAAACCATATTCCTTATCCTTGCAAAACTTATCCTTGCCATTGCTGGCGGCTATCTGCTGAAATGGACTTTTTTTCGCAAAAAATACCATGCCCATGCGCCTGTCCATGTCGACATCAGTCATCATGGGGATCATTGCTGCGGTTCCTCTGCCGTTTCTGCAATCTTATGGCGCACCGCCCAAACCTGCCTATTTTTACTTGGCATCCTTCTCGTCATCAACCTTGCCATTGAACTGGCTGGTGAGGACACCATTTCATCCTTTTTGCTGGGCGGTAGCCTGCTTCAGCCTGTACTGTGTGCCTGCATCGGGCTAATTCCAAGCTGTGCTATCTCTGTGCTGCTCAGCCAGCTTTACCTTTCCGGGGCGATTGGCTTCGGCGGACTGGTTGCCGGGCTTTCCACTGGCGCTGGATTTGGCTATATGATTTTGCTGCGCGAAAAATCCAGCCGCCGCCGTGCATTGCCTGTAATTGCAGCAACTTTGGTGGTTGCTGTGCTGGGCGGGATTGCGCTCCAATTACTTTGGGGATAATCCGTTTCTTATTAAAAAGTCCTGCCAGATGGCAGGGCTTCTCTTTTTACCCTATGGCGCCATGCAAAAGTTCCAGCGCCTCCTGCGCCCATGCCATATCAATTTTACTGAAATCACGCGATGCAGTGAATAACCGCTCTTCGACATCCTGTGCAATGCGCCCATATGTCCCCGCAGGCATGGAAATATATTGTTCCATGCCATCCGACAATACAGCCGCAAACCGGAATTCCCCTGTCCGTTCATTCAAATCATGAAATACAAGTTCCACAACATCCAAATCCTGCTGAAGCTGCGCACAAAGCAGATATTTCATGATTTCTACTGCACGGTCATCCAAACCGCGCTCCAAAATATTGATTTTTTCCCGGAACGCATTAAAATCTGCCGTCCAGCGCAGTATATACCCTGTCAGCGGTTCAAAATCCGCACTTTCTGGTTTTGTGTCACATAGCCAAACCATAAATGAATTTGCTAAATCATGGTATAAGCACGGCTCCATTACCAGTGATGTGGTGCCACAAACCGGGCAGCGCCAACGGAAACAGGATAAATCCTGCACTTGGCTGCGCATTTCTGGATTCCTTACGATATTGATTGATGAAACTGGTATGCGCTTGCTTTCATTTTTGCAATGCGGGCATTCTACCTGGATCGCCTGTGCCACTGGAAACATCCCCTTCCTTTTTGATTTTTCATGCCGTCAGCGCATGGATGAGCCGCGCAATTACGCCGCTATCCCAGTCTATGGCAAGCACTGGATCATGCGCAAGCAACCGCGCAATATATACGGCAATCATTAACCCACATACGCCTGTTAGCAAAGCAATTTCCCGCTTTGGGCTACCCAGCAAGGGATGTTTGCCGAGCAGGATATATAACAGCACTGGCGGCACAATAAGTACCAGCGGATGAAACCGCATGGCATATTGTATATGCCCTATGATGCCGCTGCCACTCGCAGACGAGCCGCCAAACAACAGCCCTAAACAAGCCCTTGTCATGCCGCAGCCGGGGCATGGGATGCCTGTCAGCCAACGTATTGGGCAGTTAATGCCCGTCATAACCAGCACAATACACGCACCCAAAAATACTGCCGCAGCTCCTGCCAGCAGCCCAAACCGTTTGCCCATTTTATTGTTTCATGCGTGCGGCGCGAAATTCCAAAAATTCATCATAAGTGCATTCCCGATCCAACACGCCATCTTCCCGCAATTCTATGATACGGTTTGCAATTGTCTGCATAAATTCATGGTCATGGGTTGCAAACAAAACATTCCCTTTAAAATCACGCACACCATTATTCACCGCTGTAATGGATTCCAAATCAAGATGGTTGGTCGGCTGGTCAATTACCAGAACATTAGAACCAAATAACATCATCCGTGACAGCATCATTCGCACTTTTTCGCCGCCGGATAACACATTCACCGGCTTATAGACATCGTTCCCGGAAAAAAGCATCCGCCCTAAAAACCCGCGCAATGTGGATTCTAAGGTATCTGTACGGGAATATGGCGCAAGCCAGTCAAGCATATTTTCCGTATGCCCGTCAAAAAAGCTGTTGTTATCCTTTGGGAAATAGGATTGTGAGGTGGATACGCCCCATTTGAAGCTGCCTTCATCCGGTTCAAGTTCACCCATCAGGATTTGGAACAAGCAAGTTGCCGCACGTTCATTTTCTGCAATAAACCCGATTTTATCGCCCTTTTTTACGATAAAGGAAACATTATTCAGCAGTTTTTCGCCATTGACTGTCTTGGAAATGCCGCTGACTTCTAAAATATCCTTTCCCGCTTCCCGGTCCATAGTAAATCCTACCCAAGGATACCGGCGAGAAGATGCTGGCATTTCTTCTACGGTCAGCTTTTCAATCAGCTTGCGACGGGATGTCGCTTGACGTGATTTAGACTTATTTGCTGAAAAACGCTGGATAAAGGATTGTAATTCTTTGATTTTTTCTTCATTTTTCCGGTTTTGATCCCGGATCATACGCTGCACAAGTTGGGAAGACTCATACCAAAATTCATAGTTGCCAACATACAGCTTGACTTTGCCATAATCAATATCCACAATATGGGTGCATACATTGTTGAGGAAATGACGGTCATGTGATACCACAATAACCGTACCTGGAAAATCCATCAGAAAATCTTCCAGCCAATGGATTGCATCAACATCCAAATGGTTGGTCGGTTCGTCCAGCAATAAAATATCTGGGTGCCCAAATAACGCCTGTGCAAGCAGAATTTTAACCTTATCGGTATCCTGCATGGACGTCATCGGACGATATAACGCGGATTCACCATCCAACCCAAGCCCTTCTAATAGCTGGGCTGCTTCTGTATCTGCATTCCAGCCGTCCATTTCAGCAAATTCTGCTTCCAAATCGGCAGCACGATTGCCATCTTCTTCGGTAAATGGGTCTTTTGCATATAAAGCATCTTTTTCTTGTATGATTTCATACAGCCGCGCATTGCCTTGGATAATTGTATCAAGTACAGTAAAATCATCAAACGCAAAATGATCCTGTCCTAAAACCGACATACGCAGCCCTGGCTGAATGGATACATCCCCGGAACTGGATTCCATTACACCAGACAGTATCTTCAAAAATGTGGATTTGCCTGCCCCATTTGCGCCAATGACGCCGTAGCAGTTGCCTTCTGTGAATTTTAAATTGACATCTTTAAATAATGCCTCGCCTGTAAAGTTTACGCTTAAATCGGAAACGGTAATCATGTGTCCTCCATCAATTTTTATCATGAAATTTTGAATCAGCTATGATTATAACATAGCAGGACAAAGATTGTAAGCCCTGTTGCCCGATTTCACACGATTATGGCATAATTGTTAAATCATCCATCAAGATTTACAGAGAATTTGTACAATCGTGAAAGAAAACTGCTGTTTTTGTTATGGATTTGCAAGATACGCTGCCAGCATCCGCCCAAGCACTGGGATACTCCCCAGCCGCCAGCGTTCATCTGGCGAATGGCACCCTTCAATATCCATGCCAAGGCACACGCATTCCATTTCTGGGTTTTTTGCAATAAAATAAGAAGGCTCCAGCCCGACATGCTGCGCTAAAATTTGCATTTCTTTTCCGGTCTGCTCATGGTACAGCGCCGCCATGCGGGATGCAAGATGATGGTTTTCAGTGTTCCATGCAGGATAACGGGTACGTACTGTGCCTGAAAAACCGCACATCCCCGCAACCAAGCTATGGCTTTGGTGCAGCGCATATTCTGCACTGGTATCCATAAAACGGATAAAAGCATCCAGGCAAAGCACATCATTTTCCAGATAGACATGACCAAGATTGGACGAATCGCTTACACAATCCGCAAGTTTTGGGTGCATGGCATATACACCATCCGCAAAACCACCCAACAAGGTTAAAAATCCTGCCGTTACGCTCCCTGCCCAAACCTGCGGCGGCGCATCGCAAGGGATAACCTCCAAACTTCCATTTGGATCAGTGTGCTGATGGCGTGCAAGAATATTTTGTTTCATTTCAGCAATTGCATTTTCTATAGACACTGCCGAAATAATCACGGCTGTGCATTGATATGGAATCGCATTAAATGCTTCCCCGCCGGAAAACGCCGCAATGGCAAAAGGGGTTTTGGTCTGTAAACGGCGCAGCACTTCCCCCATTAAAATAACCGCATTTGCCCGTTTTTCCCCAATATCAAAGCCAGAATGACCGCCTGTAAAGCCAGATAACTTGATTTGATATGCCTTACCCGCTGGGGAGGGCACCCATTCCACTGCGCGGGCATAATGTTCCCGCATACCGCCTGCGGAACCAACCAAAATACGGTTTAGCGCAAACCCATCAAGGTTCAGTAAAATAGATACATGGTCTACGCATTCTTTTGGGATCTCCATAGCGCCAAGAAGTCCGATTTCTTCTTGCACCGTAAAAATAATGCGTAATGGCGGATGTGATATCCAGTTTTGTCCAAGCAGCCACAAAATTAGTGCAATGCCTGCGCCGCAATCTGCGCCAAGCGATGACCGCCCATTTGTAGAAAGCCAACCATCTTTTGTTTCTACTTGTATCGGGTTTGTCAATGGGTGAAAATCTGGGATGCCTGCTGCACACACCATATCCATATGCGCTTGAAGCGCAATCATTGGCTCATCTTCACGTCCTGCCGAAGCCGGTGCGTCTGCCCAAATATTCCATATAGCATCATGCTGCACCTGTAATCCCAGTTTTTTCAGCTGTGCCGTTAAGTATTCTGATACCGCCTGTTCATGTTTGGAACTATGTGGTATTTGACAAAGCGGCAAAAATTCAGCTAGTACACTGTCAATGATTTGCTGGTCTGTCTGCTGCATCGCATTCACTTGCATCCTGAGCAGCCTTGACAGTCATTATGTTGTTTTTCATATGCCTGAAGCGAACCTTCTGTCATATGGGATAGCGCCGCAACACGTTCATTGACCATGTCCCACAAACACATTGGCAAATGATCCCTGTGTCCGCGATGGACAGTGACACATTCAAAACAATTCCCATGATGTGGGCAGGCTTCCTGGCAAGGACAATGATCACCACTTTCCCGCACCTGACGTAAAAACTCCATTTTCATTTCATACGCTTCTTTTTTGAAGCCTTGATGATCCAGCTCATTTTGCCGGATGGCTAATTCATTCCCATCAATTTTCATACTGAAACTCTCTTTCCTGCTTTACAGCAAATCATTCTATAAATTGATTATACCACTTTTTCGCCCTATATGGCAGAGGGAAATCAACAAATATCTGAAATGGATTTTGTGGAATCCTACGAAATACAGTGAAAATACTTGCACACGCTATGTATTACTGCTATAATACACTAAACCCGCAAAAGGAGGGGTGTCTATGGTGCAGTTCCATGATCTCCGGTTTTCATCCCGCGAACCAGTTTATCAGCAGCTTGCCGCCCATGTCAAACGGCAAATCTTCCGCCGCACAGCGCAAAATGGCGACCCGCTCCCCTCTCGCCGCGATATTGCCGCAACGTTGGAAATCAATCCAAATACCGTGCAAAAAGCTTTCCGACTGATGGAGGAAGAAGGTTTTGTACGGACAAACGGCAATACTGGCAGCGTAATTTATACCAACGAGGCAATATTAACACAAATTGATACTGAATTATCCCGCGGGATTGTTGCGGCTTTTGTCAAAGAAGCCAAGGAAAACGGGTTGTCGTTTCCGCGTGTAATCGCCTTGATTAGTGAATTATGGGAATCTTGAGTATGTTTTTTTTGCCTCCAATGTACTATACGAATAATACACAAAGGATGATTTGAATGAAGCATTATTATAAACTGACTTGTTTTTTCCTGCGCTATTTTAAATGGCTTACTTTATTTTCTATTGCTGTTGCCGCTGTGGTACAGCTTGGTTGGCTGTGGTATATGCTTTCCACCACTGCCATTTTGCCGACTTTTCAAGGGTTTGTCAGCTCGCCATTGGAGGGAATTTTCCTTTGTTCTTTTTATATTTTGGTTTTATCATTTTTCTTTTTTATTGATACTGCTTTCAAAAACAAACAGAAAGCACTGTATACACTATATACCCTCCCCGGTCCGCGCGCCGCTATTCCGGTTTCTATCTTTACAGCAACCGCTTTATGTGTATTTTTGTTTCTATTTGCTCAATGTATACTGCTTTTTATTGATTTTCAGGTGTTTTCATATCAGCTTCCCAACATTGCGGAACGACTGCTGCAATCCGGTGCAATTACGCCAGATACGACGCTTTTTGTAAATAATGATTTCTATCTTGCAGTGATCCGTTCGCAGGTTGGCAATCTGTGTTTACCGCATAGCTTGCCTGGTGTACTTTTGGTGATTAGCTTTGTTTTAGCATTTGCCACAGTTTATACCGTTCCCATTACTCGCACAGATACTTATGCTTTCGTTATTGTATTTATTATCCTGGAAGGGTATTTCTTCCGTAACTTTATGGCAAGTACACAAGAAAAAAATGAAATATTTGTCGGATTTGTCTTTTTAATATTTGCCATTTCTATGCTTGCTACAACAATTTATTGGGCAAACCATTGCACCTGGTTTACAAAAGCAAAGAAGTGAATTCTTTTATGTATCAGAAAAGGGGGTTTTCCTTATGAAATCAATCCGATTTCACCGCATTTTATTTGCTGTACTTTGTCTGATGCCAATCATTGGGTATGTGATTGCTGGAAGTTGAATGCTTCATACACCCAAACAGGCAGCCGCAATGCTGGAAGATATCTCCGGAAAGCGCGATGTATTGGAAGACTTTGCAGCCCAGTTTGATTTAGGGAACCACTGATTAAAGCTCCTCTCAAATCACATGCAATCGAAACATGATA
>CAJUDU010000019.1 GCA_910584935.1 uncultured Butyricicoccus sp.
CTTTCTTTATTTTGCTCTCGTCGTCGATGCCCTTATGTGAACACGCCCTAGCATATTCCCATCTTCGCGGGATTGATGGCATGATGATAGACTTCTATGATTATCCAGACAAAGTCCATGAAATATTCCAAAAACTCACGACAGGATATATTAACAAACTCAAACAAATTGAACGGGAGAATCTATTATATAATAACGTCGGAAACACATTTGTCGGTTCTGGTGGGCTTGGATGGACCAACCAATTACATCCTGACCCCAAAAATGTAAAACTAAAAGACATATGGGGACTATGTGAAGCGCAGGATGCTGTTGGAATGTCACCTGGAATGTTTCATGAATTCATTTTCCCATATCACAAACAAGTTGCCGATTTGTTTGGATTAACTTGCTATGCGTGCTGTGAACCAGCAGACCCATTCTGGGAAGACATCAAAACACTGCCTAATCTACGCCGTGTTTCAGTTTCCCAATGGGCAAATGCTGAAAAAATGAGCGAATATCTCGGGCGTGATTTTGTCTATTCTTACAAAGCATGTTCTTCTGATGTTGCTGTTCCAAATATGGATGAAAATCATGTGCGCAAGACATTAGCACATACATTGGCGCACACCAAAAATAACCATGTAGAGTTTATCTTAAAGGATTTACATACTATCGGAAATAAACCAGAGCAAGTATTCCGCTGGGTAGAAATCTTACGTGAAGAAATTGCAAAAATTTATGGTTAATCATTCCAACAGCTTGTATTCTACTTTAACTGTTATTGTTTGGCCATTGGTGCTTAATGGTTGAATATATCTTCAATAATGAAAAAGCCGTCTGCGATCTTGAAAAATTTTCAAGGTCACAGACGGCTTCTATCAAATTTTATATAATTTTCAGCATTCGAATCTGGTCAATTGCGAAAAATTCCGTTTTGCATCTCTGGTTTCGTTATTCTGAAATAACGTTCCCCAAATTTCCTAATATATAGTCAGTAAAAATAGTTAAAAATTAAGAAAGAAGGGGTGTCCTGGAGAAAACAATTGCTCCTGAAATAACGGAAGAATTAACTCGGCTAAAGAAACTCACTCGAAAAACACGAAATGTGAAATTGCGCCAACGCTATGACATCATTCGCTTGTACCTGAGCGAACGACCAAAACCGGAAATCGCAGCGATATTAGATATTTCCCTGACTCAGGTTTACCTCATTGTGAATCTTTATAAGCGATTAAGCGTTGAAGGGCTGGAACTTACCCCCTGGTCGGAGTCGAAAACTGACAGATCAGCAAGAGGCGAAACTGCGCAGCGTCATTACGGAAAAACTGCCAAAGGAAGTAGGCTTAGAGCCATACTGCAACTGGACAGCGCCTTTAGCGTGTAAATATGTAAAGGATCATTATGGAATTACGTTCAGTGAGCGAGGCATGAGGGCGTGAAGCTGCTAGGTATTTTGAACTATGAAACAGGGGATGTTTATGTTGAAGACCATAAATCCTATGACGCGCAAGTATTTCAGTCCTTCCTTAAATCAGGGGCTGCTTAATTCTTGCGACCTTTCTTCTGATATGCCGGATGCCGACAGATCAGCGGCTACGGCCTCTAACATATTTGCCGGGGATGCCGAGCCATATTCCCTAAATACGATACCTCCGAACGTCAAGGCAAACGCCAGTATCTGCTCCATTAGAGCAAAGCCGTCGCCGTCCGAGAGTATCACATCCAAAATTGCCAAATCCGGCTTTTCCGCTTTGGCGGCGGCAATTCCCGCTTTCATGTTGGCAGCAATCACAAGGCGCTGAAAGCCCTCGTCCGCTAAAATAGCCGATACCATTTTCAAAAGCTCCGGCTCGTCATCGACCAGCAGGAGTTTTTTGCTGTGTAAAAATGAATTGTCCATCGTGACACCTCCTGTCCGCCCCCATTATAACATACTCATTCAACTTTATGGATAGCCCGTTGAAAAAGTAAGGTAAAAGTAAGGACAAGAGAATGTAGAAGTCAGGTTGATACTGTACCATAGGGGCAGAAAGGAGATGTGTCTATGGACTATATCATCGCCACAGAGCAGTTGACGAAGAAATACAAAAATTTTACCTCCGTCAACAATGTTTCTATCCATGTCCGCAGGGACAGTATTTGCGGCTTTCTCGGCCCCAATGGAGCGGGCAAATCCACCACTATGAAGATGCTCCTGGGGCTGACCGCCCCCACAAAGTGTTGGGAAAATCTAGATGTAATACGCCGGATTTTGGACCTGCGGAAAAATACCGTGGAGGATGCCTTGGAGCTGGTAGGGCTGTCCGAATTTGGAGATCGTCTTGCAAAGAAGTATTCCCTGGGCATGAAGCAGCGGCTTGACCTTGCCGGGGCTTCCGCTGACCCCGATGGACGTACTGCTGACCCAGCTTTACGGTATGATTAATGATACTGAACCTGTTCGGTATCGTTGTCGCAGCCTGCATGGTCTACAACATGAAGTTTAAGGGCAGCGCAATCAAGAGCTCTCCATGAGCGTACCGGGGATGTATCTCTGCAAATTCCTGATCTTGACCGTCATGCTTTTTGTGGCGGTAACTCTGGAAAATCTGGCGCTTATGAAAATCGGTATGAGCGATCTGCCCCAGGAGACATTTGAAATGGGAACACTACTCTGCCATCACATCCATGCCGGTATTGTCCTTTATGGTGCTGATTTCCTCCCGCTTTGAAAATATGTGGGTTCCCTTTGGCGTGGGAGTTGCCGGTTTTTTAAGTGGGATGGCCCTGGCGTCATCAGCCGCAGCGGTCTTGATGGTGCATCCGTTCATTGTGATATTCAAGCCTGCGGTGGCTAGGAAACAGAGGAATGAGCGAAGCAGAAACGGGCGGTGTCTTGCCGACATCGCCCGTTTTCCGCTGCCCTTAAAAAACATTGATTTTACTAGGGTTTTCCATGTTTTCTGATGGCAACACCCTTAAAGCGGCGGTACTTTTCTGTCTGTTTTATTTTTGCAGATCATGAAAACAGGCAATGCCTTTGCCGCGACGTTTGGCTTCATACAGCGCCTTATCCGCGCAGTCATAAAATTCCGCAAAGGTGCAATTGGTATTCATACTGCATGCCGCACCAATAGAAAATGTCACCGATTCCCCATTGATAATCCGTTTGTCAAAATCGTTAAACGCATCGGTACACAAACTGGTGGCACGCTGATAAACCTTCTCCAGCGATTTGACGCGGTTAAGGAACACCATAAATTCATCACCGCCGAGCCGCCCGATGATATCCCCGATACGGAATGCTTTGGATAAAGTTTTTGCCAAATGGCACAATACCTTGTCACCTGCCGGGTGGCCATAAGTGTCATTGATATGCTTGAAATCATCTAAATCAATAATCATCAGCACCTGTGGGCTGATTTCCCGTTCGCGCAGGCAATAAGCAATCATCTCCTGCACAGTTTCACGGTTATAGACATCAGTCAACAGATCATGCTGCGCACGCCGCCGCAATGCTTCTTCTTTTGCCTTGATATCCTGGATATCCAGCAGACACCCAATATGCCGCAGTGGTTTGCCTTCGCTGTCCCGCAGTATGCCAACCTGGTAACGGCACCAAGCGGTTCGCCCATCCCCTGTGGGCAGCTGTACATCCCGTTGAATTTTTTCCACATGGTTCCCTTTGCCGCTGAAACCTGACTGGGTATCAACCACGAGTTCAGGTACTTGCGACATGGGCGCATATGGGTCAGACTGGAAGTCAGAAAGCTGTGGGCTGCGCCCAAACCGCTTTTCAAAATCACCATACAGCACAGTATGCCCAGTCTGGCAATCCAAATCAAAGATAATATCATTGTTGATTTCTGCCAAAACACGCAGCCGTTCATCGCCCTGGCTTTCCTGTCCACGCCGATTCTTGTTTGCTGTCACATCGAGTTGAAACCCATAAACCAGCATGGAGCCATCATGGCAGGCAGCCAGCCGCACCACAGAAAATACCCACCGAATGCCCTGATCTTTCCGGATTACCCGGTATTCCGCACGCACTTCCTCTTGCTGGGCAGACCGGAATAATGTTTTCAGCGCTGGTCTGTCATCTGGGTGGATTAAGTTCCAAAAATTATTTTCTGAAAAGGCACGGAGTTCCGCCAACCCTGTGCATCCATATAGTTCCCATACCGCATCATTGCAGTATACTAAATCGCCATCCACGGACACGCAGAATACGCCTCCTGGCAACATGGATAAAAAATCTTTTACTTCCTGTATATTCTGCATAAATAATCCTCCCTCGCCTCTTCGCAGAAGCGGAGCCTCTTATCCTAATAGGTATTTTTTATTATATCAGATTTCGGACATACAGTCGAGGGGTAAATAAAATTTTTCATATTGGCAAACCCCAATCCCGAATTGCTACTTTTACTGCCCATTTGCATCTGCTATAATGGTAAAGGAAGTACCGGCTTTATTTTTGCGTTTGTATGCAGTTTTGATGCAAATCCAGCGTATACTTTTGCTGTCTGGATTTATGGCAAGCTGCTTGACATGGCAGGACAGACACAGTATACTGTATCTGTGTATTAGTATGGCTGGTACAGTTATTTTGTTACAGCCCTTCATGTGGAGATGCAGGGACTGCCGGAAAGGAAGCACGCAAATGAATGACAAAGAGATGACAACAGACCTTGGCAAAGGGGAAAAGGATGCTGTGGAAGGAATTTCCAAAGCTATGGATGGCTCCCCGATGCCACAAGAGCAAAACACACCTCAAACAAACTCTGATGAACCCTCGGAACCTTCTGAACCCCCAGAAAAACCAGAGGAGCAAGACCCTGACGCCCCCATCCGCAACCGCTATGCTGATTTGATGAACAAACGCGGCAGGCGCATCCCAAAGCCAGTCAAAATGGGGCTGGCTGTGCTGGTGATTGCAGGGCTGTTTGCCGGTGGGTTTTACCTGGTGCATAAAACGGGTGAGAAGCCCGAAATCCTAAATGAAAAAACAGCATTTGCCGCAAGGGGCTATTTGGAAACATACATAGAAGGCAGCGGTGCAGTTGCGGCACGCACCCAGGTGGAACTGGGCAAAGAACTGAAAGGCAAAGTATCCGAAGTGCTGGTGCAGGCTGGACAGCCGGTCAAAGCAGGCGACCGCCTGTTTGTCGTAGAACCGACCGAAGTGCGTGAGCAGTTAAGCGACGCCCAAAAGGATATGGTAGAAGCCCGGCGGTCACTAGAGGAAGCCTCCAGCGAGGTCAGCGCCGCACAGAAAAATGTGGCAGAACTCACCACTACCGCGCCATTTTCCGGGCGCATCATCCCGCCAGAAGAAGCAAAAACCTGGCATATCGGCGATGAACTTGCCTCCGGCACCGAACTTGGCACACTCGTTGATGATACCGTGATGAAACTGCCACTGTATTTCAGCTACGCTTATATTAACGATATCCAGCCGGGCGCAGCGGCAAATGTATCCATCCCGGTGAATATGTCTACGGTTACTGGTTCTGTGGAATCGGTGGAGCCGATTGAGAAAATATCCGATGATGGCACCCGGATGTTCCGCGCTACCATTGCGCTGCAAAATGTGGGCGCACTCAAAAAGGGCATGGCTGCCACTGCTGAAGTGATGACCACCACAGCAGGCAATGTAATGCCTGCTGAAACCGGGCTGCTGGAATATAGCCGCGAAGAAACCATTACCACCAAGCAGTCGGGCAAAATCACCCGCTTGGAAGGGTTAGATTATTACCGCTTTAATGCAGGGCAGGTCATTGTACAGCAGCAAAGCGATGAACTGTCCCGCGCAGTGGAAAGCGCTTCCCGCACGCTGCAAACCCAGCAGGAAATCATTGTGCAGAAACAGAAAAATATCACTGAACTTGAAAATATCATCCGCAATTCTGTGGTGACTTCACCGATTGATGGGGTTGTCCTCACCATGGATACCGCAGTAGATGCGGAGCTTGCCGGTGGGACTTCCCCCTGTGTGGTAGCGGATATGTCCTCGCTGGTGGTCAAAGCTGAAGTTTCCATGAATGATATTGAATCGGTTATGACCGGGCAGCCCGCAACCGTCACCAAATACACCGATACGGGCGATGAACAATTTACCGGCACGGTGGAAAGCGTATCCATGCAAGCCAACCAGGACAGCAGTGGCGGCAATGGCGGCATGGCAACTTATACCGCCGTAATTGCGCTTGACCCATTGCCTGAAGGCACGTCCATTGCCATGGGGATGTATGTCAATTACCAAATCACAACCGCGCAGTCTGAAGATTGCGTTACCATCCCAACCCAAGCACTGGTCAATACCGAAGAAGGCACGGCTGTTTTTGCCAAACCGCTTGATGGGCAGGAATTTGAATCCACGATGCCCATCCCGGAAGGTGTGGAAGATATCCCAGAAGGTTTCCTGCTTGTGCCGGTTGCCGTGGGCATTTCAGACAGCACCAATGTGGAAATCCTCTCGGGCATTGAAGAAGGCACAGAAGTATTCCTTAGCGGGCCGCAGGATATGTATGAGGACATGAACGGCGGCGAAGGCATGGTTATGGTCGGCTAAGGGGGACAAATGCAATGTTTGGCAAAAAGAAAAAACGCCCTGTCCCACAGCCAGCTGACCGCAGTTTGCTCATTGATGTCCGGCGGCTGAGCAAAATTTATAACGAAGGCAAAGAAAACGAAGTGCGTGCGCTGGATGACATTTCCTTACAAGTGCGCTGGGGAGAATTTCTCTGTATTTTAGGACAGTCCGGTTCTGGCAAATCGACGCTGATGAATATCCTAGGCTGTTTGGATATCCCAACGTATGGTGTTTATTATTTGGATGGGCAGGCAGTAAGCAATATGCGCCCTTCTGTGCTTTCCGGTATTCGTAACCGTGAAATCGGTTTTATTTTTCAAGGGTTCAATCTAATTCCTGGCTTAACCGCGCTGGAAAATGTGGAACTGCCGCTGATTTACCGTGGTATGCCTGCTTCCAAGCGGCGCGGGCTTGCGGTGGAAGCGCTGGTATCCGTTGGGCTTGAAAAACGCATCCACCACCGCCCCGGCGAAATGTCAGGCGGGCAGCAGCAGCGTGTCGCCATTGCCCGCGCCGTCGCGGCAAAGCCGCCGATTATTATGGCGGACGAACCGACTGGCAACCTGGACAGCAAATCCGGCGCGGAAATCATGCGCCAGCTTTTGGAGCTTAACCAGCAAGGCACATCAGTTATTCTCATCACCCATGATAACCAGCTTGCGGAAGTGGCAAAACGTATCATCACCATACAAGATGGGCATGTCATTTCTGACCGCGCCGGAAGGGGGGATTTCCAATGAACTGGCTGCAAACCATCCGCATGGCGCTGAAAAGCATTTTAGGCAACAAAGTGCGTTCGCTGCTGACCATGCTTGGCATTATTATTGGTGTGGCAGCGGTTATTACTTTGGTATCCTCCATCCAAAGCAAAGCCACCCTGACCCGAATGCAGTATGAAGCCATGGGGGTTAACACCATACAAATCTATGGCTGGGGCGGCAAAACCAAGGACTGGGATGAATTTGAAACTTTTTTAGATACCGATTTAAGTGATAAAATCAATGGCTGGTCGCCGATGAGCCAATTTAACGACTGGGATGGCAAGGGTATCCAATACCGCACTATGACGCTGTCCAATGATAAAAGCTATACCTATATGTATTATGGCAACCAATATTATGGCACTGTGACCAACAATGTGATTACTGCCGGGCGGGATATCACAGAAGCCGACTGCACCAGCCGTGCACGGGTATGTGTCATTGGGGAAACACTGCGCAGATACTTTTTTGGTGCAATGAGCCCCATCGGGCAAAAAATCCGCATCAGCGGCAAGAGTTTTGAGGTTATCGGCGTGTATAAAGGCAGGTTTGGCGGCAAAATGAATACGGAAGACCAAATGCTGGTCATGCCGTACACGCTGCAAAACGCTATGATGACCGTCAGCTATTATACCGACAAACAATATGTCATCCAAGCGAAAAGCAAAGAAGATATTGAGTCTGTAATGACTGCGGCAAAGGACATGATGCAGGCACGCTGTGAAAGCAATAATGGTTATTTTGACGCATATTCCTCCAGTGAATGGCAGGAACAGGAAGCAGCGGAAGCCGAACAGAATGCCTTGCTGATGGGCGGCGTCGCGATGATTTCACTGCTGGTCGGCGGCATCGGCATTATGAATATTATGCTGGTATCGGTCACCGAGCGCACTCGTGAAATTGGCATCCGTATGGCAATCGGCGCACGGCGACGAGATATTATCATGCAGTTTCTAGTGGAAGCGGCATCTGTTTCCTGCTGTGGCGGGCTAATCGGCATTGTTGTGGGCTGTTTTGGCGCCGCGATTATGGGCAATATTATGCTTTCCCAACAGCTTAGCGAAAATATGTGGATGCCGGAGGTGGAAAAATTCACCGTACTGCCCAGCCCGGAATTGATTGCAGCAGCATTCCTGTTTTCCGCACTGCTTGGTATTATTTTTGGCATCTATCCGGCAAATAAAGCCTCCAAACTCCAGCCGGTGGAAGCCCTCCGGATACAATGAAAGAGGTGGGACAACAACATGAAGAGAAGGTTTATTGGCGGGCTGATGGCGGCTGCCCTGCTGGCAGGCACTTGCAGCGCCGTATTCCAAGACATCCAATCCCCAGAACTGGCACAGACGGCGGCTGTGCTGGAAGACTTGGGCATTATGGAAGGGGATAAAACATCCTCTTTCGCACCGCAGCGGCAGCTTACCCGTGCGGAATTTGCAAAACTGCTAGTCAGTGCCTTTGGCATTACTGATGTGACAGCTTATAAAAATTTCACGGTATTCCCAGATGTGCCCAATTCCCATTGGGCAGCCGGTTATATCAACGCGGCAGTCAAACACGCTGATTTAAAGAAAATGGGTATTATCCATGGTTATGCTGACGGCACATTCCAACCGGATAAAGCGGTCAGCTATGGCGAAGCCTGCACTATGCTGGTGCTGATGCTTGGCTATACCACCGAAGAAATTGGCCCTATGTGGCCTGGAGATTATATTGCCCGCGCCCAGTCAGAAGGGCTGACAGACGGCGCTTCTGTTATGACAGCAAGCAGCACCTTGACCCGTGCGGATGCTGCTGTGATGCTGCTCAATACCCTCAATACCCCTGGCAAAGAGGACAGCAAACTGATTGACCGTTTGACCTCCTCCTCCGATACGGAAAGCGCAATTCTGCTGGCAACCAGTGAAACCGACAGTGATTTGCGCAAAAACCAAGCAAGGTTTTATACCGGTGAAGATGAACCGGTTGTCAAAATGACCGAAGGCATTTTAGACCGTTCATTTATTGGGGTCAGCGGCACGCTGTATTACAGCAAAACCTCCAAAAACAGAGTCATTACCATGCTGCCCGATGAAGAAAGCCGGTTGGAAAATTACACGGTGCAGCGTGCAGAACGTGACCGCATTCAAACCGAAGAAGCGGAAACCCTTAAACCTGAACGCGATGTTTTAATGTATGCCGGAGGCAAAGTTGCAAAGTTTTCTGAAACCTGGTACAACCTGAAAGCCGGCGATGATATTGCTCTGCATTATGATAAAGATGGTAAATTAGCCCTGATTAGCGTGGCAGAACAAAAACTTACCGACCGCAACTTTATTTATGGCACCAAAAATGCAGTAGCAATCCCATCCGGTTATTCCATTGTTAAAAATGGGATGCGTGTATCCCAAGATTCGCTGAAAAAATATGATATTGTCACATTGGATATTGCGACGAAAACCGCGTTTGTATCTGATGTGCGTATCAGCGGCAGGTATGAAGGCGGCACACCTTCTTTCCGCCATCCAGAAACCGCGGTTGTGCTTGGTGAAAGTTATCCGGTTTCTGCCCGTGCTGCCAGCTATTTTGACAAGTTTGATATCGATGACCGCATTACCTTGCTGTTTGACGCACAAGGAGAAGTTGCTGCCGCACTGCCTGTCAATGAACTGCGGGCGGAAATGGTTGGCGCCTTTGTTGGCATCGAAGAAGATAAAGCGGTTGTACGGCTGCTTAATGGCAAAACCGTGCGCGGCGTGCTGGATTCCGATGACAGCCGCAACCAATATGGCAGACTGGTTTCGGTTTCGCAAAACAGCAATGGCAAAATGACGCTGGTACAGCGCAGCCTGACCAATACGCCTACCGGCAATTGGGATATCCAAGCGGGCACGCTGGGGCGCAAACAGGTTTCCCCAGAAGTGCGTGTTTGGGAACAAGTCGCAGACCGTGCGCCAATTTATGAAACAGAAATTTCGGACTTGCCTTTTGAAACCATACAGTCAAAAGATATCCGCTATGTCCACAGCGATTCTGCTGGCATAGTATCCGCGATTGTACTGGGCGATGTAACTGGCGATGCATGGAATTATGGTTTTGCTTCCTTTACCAGTGCCAAACTGGATGAAGACGGTACACCCACTGGCAAAGATGAAGTAACACTGCGGTATTATGACTATGAAAACAAAGCTCGGAAAGATGTTAAATACTGGGTATCCGAACGTCCAGAGGGCTTTTCCGGCGGACTGGTCGGCTTGCCGAAAAAAGCGGAAGAAAGTGAAGCACAGCAAAAACTGGCTTTCATTAACTTAACCCGGGTGGATTCCGTCCGGCTGGATGCTTTTGACGGCGAAGATGGCGTGCGCACTTCCGCAGGCTATTACCCGCTTTCGGATGAAGTACAAGTCTATGTCGGCAACCGGCAGCAGCAATATATCACATTGGATGAGGCCAAAGCAAATTATGATTCTTTTACGCTGTATGCCGAGCGCACCCCTGAAAAAGGCGGGAAAATCCGTGTAATTATGGTAAACTAAATAATCTAAGCAAAAGCCCTGCCCTGCCGGGATACTGGCTGTGGCAGGGCTTTTTATGCCACCCTGCACACGCCTCTGCGTGCAAGGTGGTACTTTTTTATGCATTCTGCATAATCGGACGCGTATTTTTTTAGAAGTATGATAGGATTACAAAAGTATGCGATAAGAATCTGCATTGCAAATCCTGCGCCGCAGAATTATACTATAATCAATCAATAAACAGTATGCAACTTTCAAGTGGATTTATGGCGCCAATCCGTATCGTTTGCCGCTGTTTTTCGCAAAATACCAAGGGAAAAGAAAAAACTTTTTATGGAAATCAATAGAAGGAAGGAAGCATGACTTATGAAACATTTGGCGAAAAAAATGATAGCTTTTCTGATGTGCGGCACAATGGCACTCGCTGCCGGCTGCGGCAATAACGGTGGTTCTGGCACATCTTCTGGTTCTGGCAATGCTGGCGGTTCCAATTCATCTGCTTCCGGCGGTGGCGGAAAAGTCGTTGGCGTTATCCTGAACCATACCCAAGACGTCTTTATGAAAAATGTAGAACGCGGCGTCAAAGAAGCTGCTGAAAAATATCCGGATTTGGATATCAAGATTGTAGAAAGCGGCCAAGATCCCGCGAAACAGCTTTCCCAGGTTGAAGAATTTATCTCCGAAAAAGTGGATATCATTGCGCTCAACCCAACCAACCAGGAAGCAAGCGCAACCGCAATTGATGAAGCTGAAAAAGCTGGCATCCCGATTTTCACGTTCAACACCACTTCCACTGATGAAGCGCAGGCAAAATGTGTAACTTATGTCGGTTCTGACGCAATCGAATCCGGGCGCATTCAAGGGCGGTATGTTGCCGAAGAAATTCTCCATGGCAAGGGCAAAATTGCTTATATCCAAGGGATTGTTGGCCATCAAGCACAGATTGACCGTGAAAAGGGTCTTCAGGAAATCCTTGCGGATTACCCGGATATTGAAATTGTTTTGGACGGCGCCGCAAACTTTATGCAGGATGAAGCCATGCAGCTGACCGAAAACTGGCTCCAGTCTGGCAATGATATTGATGTGATTGTCTGCCAGGGCAGCGATATGGCATATGGCGCATACCTTGCGCTGCAAGACGCCAACAAAGTCGGTGAAATCGCGATTTCCGCCATTGATATGTCTGATGATGTTGCTAAGTGCATTGCGGATGGTTCCATTGCAAACTCTGTGTTCCAAGATGCCATTGGGCAGGGCAAAGGCGCGATTGAATACGCGGACAAAATCCTGAAAGGCGAACAGGTTGAAACCTATATTGATATCCCTTATGAACTCGTCACCAAGGATAACCTGGCTGATTACGACGGGCGGTATTAAGCACTAGGACACTATGCAGCCGGTGCGGTCTGGCACCGGCTGCCTGCCATAAACGAAAGGGGGATGCCCGTGAACAGGCAGGATTATGTACTTGAAATGCTGGAAGTCAGCAAAGGCTTTCCCGGTGTGCAGGCGCTGGACAAAGTCACCCTGCGTGTGAAAAAGGGGGAAGTCCATGCGCTGATGGGCGAAAACGGCGCAGGGAAATCCACCCTGATGAAAATCCTGGACGGCATTTACAAACCGGACAGCGGCAAGATAAATCTGCATGGGGAACAAGTCAGCATCCGCAATCCACATGACGCAATCCAAAAAGGGATTGCCATGATCCATCAGGAATTAAGCCCTGTGCCCGCGATGACCATTGCGGAAAATATTTTTCTTGGGCGCGAATGCCACTGGCATGGCTTTGTCGATAAAAAACGGATGCTTCGGGAAACCGGCGAACTGCTTACTCAAATGGGTTTTGATTTAGACCCGGCAGCACAGATGGACAGTTTATCTATTTCTGGTTGTCAATTGGTTGAAATTGCAAAAGCGGTTTCGTATCATGCCGATGTGATTATTATGGATGAACCATCTTCCGCCATCACCGAAAATGAAGTGGCAAAACTATTCCAAATCATCCGGAACTTAACCGCCGAAGGCGTATCAGTGATTTATATCACCCATAAAATGGATGAAGTGTTCCAGATTGCAGACAGCGCAACCGTCATTCGGGATGGGCATTATATTGATTCCCGCCCAATTGGTGAATTTACACCCGAAACGCTGGTCAATATGCTGGTTGGGCGTGAGCTGAAAGCTGTTTACCCCAAAGAAACTGTGCCAATTGGCGACGTCCTGCTGGAGGCCTCTGGGCTGACCCGCAAAAAGCAATATGAGAATGTATCCTTTACCCTGCGGCGCGGGGAAATCCTTGGCGTTGCCGGGCTTGTCGGTGCGGGACGCACCGAAGTCTTTGAATCAGTTGCCGGACTGACCCGCCCGGACAGCGGTGAAATCCGCATGAATAGCAATCGTTTAGACATCCGCAGTCCACGCGACGCCATTCGCAATCATATCGTCATTGCAACAGAAGACCGCAAAGGGACAGGGCTTTGTTTGGGGCTGAAAATCCGCGATAATATCATGGCGGAAGTCTATACCGACCGTTTTCCAAATGGTTTTGTATCTGAAAAAACCGTGGCGGAAACCTGTAATGCCGAAATGGGCAAATTCAATATCAAAGCGCCCAGCATCAATCAGAAAGTGGGCAATTTATCCGGCGGCAACCAGCAAAAAGTCGTCTTGTCCAAAGTGCTGCTGACTGATCCGGAAGTGGTCATTTTTGATGAACCAACCCGCGGTATTGACGTCGGCGCAAAATCTGAAATCTATAAAATCATGGTAGATTTAGCGCGTGCCGGCAAAGGTGTTGTCATGATTTCATCTGAATTGCCAGAAATCCTTGGCATGAGCGACCGCATTATGGTCATGTGCCATGGGCAGGTTGCCGGGTTCTTGGACAGCGGCGTTTCACAGGAAGAAGTATTCCGTATGGCATGTGGGCAAACCGGGCAAGAAGGGGGCGAATCCTTTGGAAAATAAAAAAAATCGCACGCGAGAACTGATTGGACAGTTCAAAATTGTCCTAATTTTTCTTGCGATGTGCATTATCCTGACCATTTTAAAACCAACATTCTTTTCTGTAAGCAATATCATCAATGTACTCCGGCAGATTTCCATTATCGCGATTATCTCCATGGGGTCAACAATGATTATCATTTCCGGCGGCATTGACCTTTCTCCTGGCTCTATCGCGGGTGTGACAGGCATTATCGCTGCCATGCTGTCCTCAAGCGGGATGCCTGTGATTGTCCCTGTGCTGGCTGGCCTGCTTGCCGGGGCACTGTGTGGACTGTTTAACGGTGCCATTATCGCAAAAGGCAATATCCCACCTTTTATCGTCACCCTTGGCATGATGACCATTGGGCGCGGGCTGGCATATGTGCTTTCTGACGGCAAACCGATTTCCGGACTGTCCTCTTCATTCCTGGTGCTGGGGCGCAGCAGCGTGATGGGCATCCCTGTGCCAATTATTGTGATGGTACTTGCCGTTTTGCTCACCTGGATGATTATGGACAAACGGGTTTTTGGTAAACACGTCTATGCGCTGGGCGGCAATGAAAATGCTGCGCGTGTATCCGGCGTCAATGTTGACCTGGTAAAAATCAAAGTATATGTTTTTGCCGGGCTAATGGCAGGGCTTGGCGGCGTTGTGCTTGCCTCCCGTATTGCAACCGGACACCCAAACAGCGGTGACGGTTATGAAATGGACGCGATTGCGTCAACGGTTATCGGCGGCACCAGTCTTTCGGGCGGTGTTGGGACAATTGGCGGTACCGTTGTTGGCGCACTGATTATCGGTGTATTAAACAATGGGCTGGATTTGCTGGGTGTTTCCGCATACTACCAGCAGATTGCAAAAGGTTTAATCATCATTGCCGCGGTGCTGATGGACCAGAAAACAAAAAGTAAAACAAATTGAGGTGCATATGATGGAAATGACTTCACGAGAACGCTTGACCTGCTTATTTGAGGGCGGCACACCAGACCGAATGGGTTCTTCCTTTTTGATTAACCCATACTATACCAATTCATTGCCCGGCAAGCCCGACCCAATTGAATTTATGAAAGAGCTTGGCGCGGATATCTTAGACCGTGACTGTCCACTGCCTTATGAAAAGGTTTATACCGGCGGCGTGACTTATGAGGAAATTTATAAAGATGGGGAAACCCGCCGCATCTTTGAAACGCCAGTTGGTTCGGTATATGAATCTTATGCCGGCAAAATGGCATGGGGGGATATCCCATTTAAAACCACCAGCTACATCAAAACCATTGAGGATTATAAAATCCTGCAATATGTATTTGAACATACCGAATTTAAACCAAGTTATGATTGGTTTGAAGAACGTGACAAAATGATTGGTGACCATGGCATTGTGGTGCCGCAGGCAACCGAGTTCCGTTCTTCTCTGGAATATCTGAGCGAAGATGACGTCCAGCGCACCACCTTTGATATGATGGATTATCCGGAAGTTGTTGGGGAATTTTTATCCGTACTGCGCGAAAAAAATATCGAAGCGACCAAAATTGCGGTAGAAAGCCCTGCGAAATATTTTAACATTTGGGAGGATTCTTCTACTACCCTGCTTTCCCCGGCACTGTTTGAAGAATATGTACTGCCTGAGTTCGCGGAATTTACAAAAATTATCAACAGCGCGGGCAAGCAACTAATCCACCATGCCTGTGGACATATCAAAGCGCTGCTGCCGCTGATGGCAACCGAAAATGTTGCCGCGTTTGAATCGCTGACCCCAGTTTCCACCGGCAACATTCAAATGTGTGATTGTGCCGCGGCATGGGGCGATAAATTCCTGATGATTGGCGGGTTAGACCCGATGTTCCTCATCCAGTGCAGCGAAGCGGAACTGACCGATTATCTGGAAACTACCATTGCGCAAATGGGTGATTTGCGGCATAAATGGATTATCGCAAACGGCGATTCCCTGCCGCCAAATGTATCGCCAGACAAACTGCGCCTGGTCATTGAAATTGCCAAAAACCATAAGTTTTAATCTTCTTTCTTCTTTTCTCCAAGGGAAAACCCCTGCATTTTCAAAGGAATGCAGGGGCTTTTTCGCTGTATTTGACCAGTTTGCGATAATAGCGCGGGGAAATACCAACCCGTTCAGTAAAAACGGCTGTGAATGCGGCTTCATTGCCGTAGCCGGATAAATAAGCAATTTCCCGGACGGTTTCGCTGGTGGAAGATAATAACGTTTTAGCGCGTTCCAGCCGCTGTAAAATAATATATTCATACGGAGGGATGCCTACCGCATGACGGAAAATACGTGAAAAATGTGATGCACTTAAACCAACATGCTGCGCCAGCCCATCCACGGTAAGCTGTTCATGCAAATGCAAATGGATATAGTTTACTGCCTGGTCAATTTGGGAAGTTGCGCGCTGTTTTTCCGGGTGAGGCAATAAAATCCGGCATAGCATATCATGCAGGTTTTTAGAGCGTTCAATTTCATCGGACACATTAAACCGCGCACAACTTTCCACGATTTTGCAGCTCATTTGATATAAGCTGTCCTGTCCGCTGGCTGAAAAGACACTGCCATTATTTTTCCGGATTTCATGAAAGAAATCGGCAGCATTTGCACCGTCAAAATGAATCCAGATAAATTCTAAATCACTGGTCGCATGGTATTCATGCGGGTCATGGCAGTCAATCAATACCACATTGCCCGCAGAAGCGGTATAATCGCGCTGATTTAGCCGCAGCGCCATCCGTCCTGAACGAATATAGAAAAATAAGAATGTCTGCCGCCCGGAAACCCGCCCAATTTCCGAAGCGCCATTGAAATAATATTCTGTATTGCAATAATAATGCCCACAACGAGTGACATAATACAGCAGTGAATGCGCTAAATTTGAAGGTATGGTAAAATATCTGACCGATTGTGGCAATACACCCGGTTCACGAATCCGTTCCATCCATTTGCCGCCTTTCCACCAAAAGAGTATCCTTTTTTTCAGTGTAAAGGTTTGGGAAAGGCTTGTCAACCCACCGGATAAGTAGATAAATATTTTTCCAGCTCAGCGGCTTTTGGCGGGGTATGTGGTCTTAACTGGAAGGTATTTTTCACACCGTCTGTAAAATAAACGGTGTTATCCCGCAGCCCAGCAACTGATACATTCTCAATCAAATTGCCTGCGTCAGTGGGATTTAAAGCGAAAATAACCCGTTCTGGGAAACGGGACAGCAAATTGCTGCCATAATACATAGTGTCACGCACAGTTTGATATTCCAGTGAGCTTACAACAAAATGGATGCCAAATCCAGAACCATCCTCCATCATTTTGATGAGTTTTTCGCCAGCGGATAAGTTGCTGCCATTGCCGCCGCTGGTTTCTTTGTGCTCCAGCACATCAAAAACAGCCGCAAATGGGTTTGCCGAATCAATTTCGGGCTGTGGTTCCGGCTCTGCTGGTGTATCCAAATATTCTGTTTCATCCACCCGCTCGCCTTTGAGCATTGATTTTACAATATCAAGGAATTGCAAATTTTCAATCATAACAAAAATAGATTCGCTACTATTTTGTTTTTTCCACGCCTGATATTTTTCATAAATCTCATGGATAAACCGGAGGATATCCGCACGGTTTTCCGCCATATGGAAACGCGGCGTATACTGTCCCAGTATATGATAAAACGACATCGCGCCTTCATCGCCAACGAGTATATCTCCATCCATACAGTATACCGAAGCATTCCGGTTGAGGACAGCAGAAATCATATAATCTTGTGAAACCATATGCGCCATAGTTTCATTTGTGCCGCAAATCAGCATATTATGCCGACGTTTCCGGTCAATCGTGACCGCAAATGGCGGCGCAACTTTAATCAGTGTGCCCAAATGGATGGAAACTGCCACTTCATCCGATGGACCGATGCCCATTTCCTGGAAATAATCAAGCAGGTTTGTCATCCGCCCACCTTCAAAGGTTTTCAGTGCATATGGCTGATCCGCAAATGCTTTGCTAATCTGCTCCAGGTATTGTCTTTGCATATCAGCATCACAATAGGCCGTCTGTAACCCAATATTAGCCTGCTCAGTGTAATCCAGATTCATGACGGCTGTGCCGACCGCACCTTTCATCATAGCAAGTGCTTTTGTATCATTTTGGTCAGAAAACAGGTATCGTGCATCATCTTCCCCACATTTTAACCCAATGCGGACACGCATTTGTTCTACCGTGCCATAAGAAATGGTCAAAGAAGAAATCACTTTGGTGGATTGGGTTGCCATCAGCAGATGAATGCCGAATGCCCGCCCTTCTGTCACCAGCCGTTTTGTCAGCTCGGCACAGTTCAGCGCTACTTTCCGGTTTGCCGCGTCGTTAAATAAAATTTGGAACTCATCCATAATCACCAAAATGCGTGGCATTGGCTTGCCGGTTATGGCAACATAATCCTTAATTTTGGTCACACTGCCTGCTTCTTTAAATGCCTGTGCCCTGCTGCCCATTTCAGCCACAAGGTTTTCCAAAATGCTTTCCCCAAATTCCTGCATAGCGTCCAGTGCCAGCAAACGGATATGCGGCAAACGGGCAGATTCATAAATTTTAAACTCGGTGCCGCTTTTGAAGTCCATTAGATAAAGCTGCAAAGCATCCGGACTGTAATGCAGCATACTGCTCATAATAATCGTATGCAGCAATGTCGATTTGCCTGAACCGGTTGCGCCAGCAATCAGCCCATGGTGAGAAGACCCTTGCCCAAGCGTTAAAGAAACAATGCTGTCCCCATCCCCAATGCCAACTGGGATATGCAAAGCATCTGCGGATTGCTCCGCAAATAATTGCGGCGGCAAGATATCCCGGAATGACAGCCCCTGTTTTTTCAGGGTTTCCGTCCGGCTAAGATATGTGCTGACAAATGAATCAACACTTTTGCTGTCAAGCGGCTGCGGCAAATTGATTTGCAGGTTATATGGCAATAAACCATACCGCCCATCTTTATAACCGACGGAAATACAATGCTTTGCAAGCTGTTCCAGCCGGCTATCTAAACTTTCATAACGGGAAAATTGGATTGCCGGGTTATGGCAGATGATTGTAAAAATGCCGCATTTATTGCCATTGCGCAGGATATTCGCAAGCAAATCCATACTTCTGCCGTCCAGCCCGCACGGGAAATCATAAATCAGCAATACCGTTACAGTTTCCGGGCGGTTTGGCGTGTTCAAGTTATATTCCAGAATATTTTCATATCGGTTGCCCAGTTTTTCCTGAATAAATTCATCAATTTGGATGTTTAATTTTTGCAAACGGTTGTGCATATCCTCTGCGATAGTATGTATTTTGCCGTCAAAAAGTTCTGGCGCACGCTGCCGGAAATCCAAAAACGGTGTAATGCTGCCTGCACGCTGTTCACCATCAAAAATACAGAAATTCACCTTGGATACTGGCATAAACGATAAAAATCCCCACATCACATGATGAGTAAACGCTAAAACCTCCCGGTTAATGGTTTCATTGGACTGGAGTAACAGGTTAAATGGATTGCCAAGCCCAAACGCAAGCGGCAGTTCCACAAAGGAGGCTTTTTCCCCTTTGCCGCCGGCGCCAAAAGCGCTGGCAATGCGCCCAAATCCTGGGCTATCCGCAAACAAATCCGCAGGGTACAACACACTGCCCAGCATCATTCGGATTGGGAATGGACAGTTTGCATCTGGGACTTTACCATAATCGGTTTCATAATCTGACATCATTGCATGGATACCACTGATATGATTTTCCAGCGCCTGCATATTAGTTTCATCTGCCAGCCGTTTAATCATTGGTGAAAATGCGATACCACGGTTTTGGATGCCTTCAAAAACAAGCAGGTATTTGCTGAAAAACTTTGCGAATACCCCTTTATCTGGCATAGGATAGGACAAAAGCGGCAACCCTTTCAACAAGAAATCTGCCCCGCTTTGCTGGATGGGCATGGAAAGATTACGGATTTCCCGCAAACTGTTTGCATATTCTTGGGAATGCCGTGGTTCGGTTTCCGGCTCATAAGCAATGATGGTATAAATCCCGCACCGGCTGCCATTGCGCAGGATATTGCGCAGTTCCGCGAGCATTCGTTCATCAAACCCACGCGGGAAATCATACAGCATTAGCAGTGTGATTTCAGCGCGGCTGCCTGGCGTTTGTTTGGCATATTCAAAAATATTCTGATATTGGTTGCCCAATTTATCTTGTAGGATATCTTCAATTTTTTCATTCAGCTGGTTGATTTTCGCGGCAATTTCTTCCCTGCCTGTATAAAACTTTTCGTCAAACAGTTCCGGCAGTTTTTTACGTGCATCAAAAAATGGCGCAACACTGTTGCCACGATTTTCTGGGTCAATAACCGTATAGCAAAGGCTGGCAACCGGACAGGTGGATAGAAACCCAAACAATGCAGCATGAGTAAATGCCTGCACTGCTGTCTGATTGGAATGGTCACTTTCCACCATCCAAACCGGCGCATCTTCCAGCGACAGAATAACTGGCAAACGGATTGCCCCATTCGCCAAAATTGACTTGCATTTTTCCTGTATAATCGACGCAACAATTTTAGACTGCACAAAAAATTCCACAGGATAATCTGCAAAACACATATACAACACACCATCACGGATATCCGGCGCGCTATTGACTTTTGCAACCGTCCCGGCATAGCTTGTCATAATCGCCTGCAAATACTGTACAAATTCATCTGGCAAGATATTGTCCAGCGCCCCATAAATTTGCCCGGCAATCTGGTCAAGTGTTGCCGTATAATTGTTTTCAAAATTTGCTGATTCCGCATGATGCCGCTGTATTGCGGCATTCCGCTGGGTTTCATACTGGGATTTTAGTGCATTCAGGTTTTCGGCTGTCACCGCAGGCAAAACGCTTTCCATTTCTTTGATAAATGCGTGAACTGTATTTTTCAGCAGGAGCAGTTCTTCATAATCTTTTTTCCGCTGGCTGGAAAATAAAAAATTCAGCCCATTGAGTAATCCTGGCAGGATATCTTCGGCATACTTTTTGGAAAGCAGATTAAAATCGGTTTGTATCCTGCTGAGTGTGGTAAAATAGTCATAACTTTCCGCGTATTTGCTGCTGATTTCGGCGGATAATTCGCTTTCACGTTTCTTTTTGGTTTTGACATAATATTTATCCGCTTGTGTCAGTTCACTGTCCATCCGTTCCACCGCGCTGCTGATGGTTTTGGCGTCCCGCATAGTCTGTTGTGCCTTATTGCGCACAGCATTGCAACTTGCCTGATAATTTTGCTCCAATGCTGTTAGTTCCTGTTTATGCCGTCTTGTAAGCTGGGCTTTGCCGCTGTCATATTGCTGCTGGGTAGCTTGGATTAAATTTTCCGCTTGGTCTGCAAATGTATTGATATCAGAAATCAGCGCAATGATTTCATTTTGCGTAATGGCACGCATCGGTTTTCCCCTTCCCCTGCCGTTATTTTTCGTCTAACTCATATTGGCAGGTGCCTTTGCAGCCCTTGCCAAAACCAACCACAAGTGATGTCGTTACCTGCAATGGATAACTGAAAATTTCCACCATTTCCCCACCAATTGCCGGGTTGCTGGTATTACAAATCAGGGTATATTGCTTCAAATCATTCAGCAAACGTGGAATATATGTTTCATTCCCTGTGTTTAAGATATCAATAATCAGTTTAATGCCAATACTGGTGATAAAATTAATATCCACAGAAATGCCCGGTTCAAATTTCAGCCCTTCGATATTTTCCTGATTGGAATAGACATGATGATTGGCTTCCACCCGTGCGGACAAGCCGCCGCCATCACCCAAAGCGCATTCATAGCAAGGCATCCCCTGCCCTGGGATATGGTAAAAAATCTCTCCCGCATAAGCGCGTTCCCAAAAGCCGATGGAAACAAACGCGGCGGAATAATAAATGCTAATGCGGTTAGCATAGACATCCGCGATACGGTTGTCAGCACAGCCGACAAAAACTGTTTCATGTGGGACGCAGCATTCATCCAGCATAGTTTTGGGGATATTTTGCAAAATTCCTTCAAATGTATGGATTTCCACTTTCGGATTAATATTTTTCAGTTTACGGGTCAGCGCATTGATTTTGAGATCCCCAACATCTTCAATGCCGCATTGATGACGGCAAAGGTTATGATATTCCACAATATCCGGATCAACCAGCATAAAATGCCCCACGCCTGCGCGGGCAAGCTCCATCGCGACAAGGCTTCCCACTGAACCGCAGCCTGAAATCACCACACATTTCCGGTTCATGGCATCGGTTTCAAGAATGCCTTTGTTCCGGGAAAAAATGCTTTGATATAAGCCATAAGCTTCTGTTTTCAGCTTTTTGCCATTCAGGAAAAAGGTTATGCCCTCCTCTGCCGCAATGCCGCAGAACCCATCTGCAAGCGGCTGCTGCCCAGCTGGCAGCACCTCGCCAAGGTATTCGCCATGGCTGGCGAGTTCCTCCGGGAAAATATTAAATATCCCTGTGGCGGCAAAATATTTGCCATAAAGCGGTTTACAGGATGTTTCATGCAGTTGTTCTTCTGAGATAAAAACCGTGACCTCGATTTCCTCTCCGAAAAAGTTTTTTGGTATAATAATATCCATATCCTATCCCCCTATTATAAAAAGAACAATTTAGAAAATACGTCTGAAAGCCTAGACGCCGGCGCGGTATGCGCTTCTTTTAAAAGCCCTGGATGATATTGATAACAATCCTGTCCATAAGAAAGGATAATCCCTTGCTGCTGCAAAGAATAAAGGAAAACCATGCGTTCAATGCCGCCAGCTGTATCCTGATAAAGAATCAGGAATTTATCTTTTAGTGTTAAGGAAACTTCTATCCCGATTTCATCTGCCAGAAAAGAAATATCATCAAAGACCGCATTGATGAGTTGTTCCTGTACTGCATCGCCGCAAGCGGCATCCTCTGCCGCAGGCAAAGCACATTGATACTTTGCAAGCGCAGGTGTAACCGACTGCATAAACTGTGCCAGGCTTACTGAGGCGCGGGAAGTTTTCGCCGCAGGATATAGGATATTCTCCATCATATTCATAAAGCGTTCGGGCGTTTTGAGTTGTAATAGTTCTGGTGGGAGCAAATGATCCCCAATTTCATAGGGGATTATCATATAATGGCAAGGTCTTGCAACATGATAGACGGTCAAGCGGAACCCAGGATCAATATTCACCAGCGCGGAAATTGCGCCACATTCACGCATGGCAGCATATTTAGCATTTGTACCATTATCCGTTGTGGAAAACTGGTCAAATGAACCTGGATGACGATGCCATAACCCAATCAGCCCCAAGGGCTGGTCATAAAGGTTTGCAATTTTATTAATCAGGTGCTGGGTATATTTCTGGTCATATTCAAAATATGCCACTTCAAAAATAGATTTAGGCCCGGGGTCAATGGATTCAACAATATACCAGTTACCATCCCGCACTGCCCCAAGGAATAACCCACCAGTTTCTGTTTTTATTTTTTCTGTTGTTTCTGCCAATACCGCCGCATATGCCCGATTTGAAAAGTATGCCTTCATAAACTTGCCTCCCTGTAAGAAAAACATCCAAACCCTCCATTTGTATTCAAGCAGAGGGTTTGGATGTCCCATTTTTTTAATAATTGCCCTCCATGGCAAGATCATCGCTGATTTCGCCATTCAGCCACATTTCACAAAGGATAATCCATTTGCAAGCCCAACTTAATGCGGAAGCCGCAGAAGTGGACTGTGTTTTATCGCCTTTGAAATATTTCGGGTCTGCGGTACAGATAAAATATTCTTCCTGCCTGCCAAAGTTATCGCGGTAGATATGTGGCAAACCAAGCCCAAAGCCATGGGCAACCGCATTGTCATATGTTCCATAGGTTTCCATCACAAGGGGCATCATACGGTCCGCAATATCTTTCAGGCGCGGGCTGAGCGGAAGGATTTGGACTGTGCCGCCATATTCGCTTGTGCTTAATACCTTGGGATGGGTATTTTTATAAAGCAGCATAATATCCCATACCATGCCGCCCTCACCAGTTGGCTGGACTTTGCCCCGCCAATATAGGCGTCCTGAACCATCCTGAAGCTGGTCTATGGTAAAAGACGGGAAGAATTTCCGCATTGCGGCAACTTCCATTTGATAAAGCTGCGGGTCACTTTGATACCAATAATAAGCCACGGCAAAAATCCCCCTTATGCCAGCTTGCCATCCGGGACTTGGATGCCAGCCAGCCCTTGCATTTCAGCGTCCTCGCGTTTTTCCACTTCACCCGTTGCCGTTACGACAACTGGTTCACCAGAACGTAACGCCTCTGCCAAAGCACGCCTTCTTGCAGCAGCAATCGCATCATTATTTTCCATCTTTCAGTACCTCCTACTGTATGTTTTATCAAGCCGCAAAGCTCCTGATAATTTCACCGTTTTCGTTAATAGTTGCAACACAGCCACGTAGATTTGCTTCTGCTTGTGCTTCACCCTGCGACTGCACCATATGTGCATAAGAGTTATCTGCAAGGCGGCTGTCTTGCTGCAGCAGCGTTTGGATATCAACGCCGCGGTTCATATTCCGGATTAAGGTGTATTCCATATAATCCTGCATTTGGCGCAGGGCAGCGGTATCAGATTCAATAAATCCTGATGTTTGTTTTAGATAAACAATATAATGGTATGTATTTGAAACGGTTGCGCCAATACATTTAAAAATGATAATAGCGCTTTGTATTATCAGCGAAATAACCGTAACAATACCAAACTGCCCGCTGAAAGCAATTTTAATTGCTTCCCAAAGCATCGAACAGTATGCTTTTACCGCGCTTAAGAATACGCCGCCAACACAGCCATAGATCAGCCCGGCAATGGGACCACCTGCGGCACAGCCAAAGATAAACCCAAGGATAATACCAATGAGGGATAAAATAAACTGGAATTTTATCACACGCTTATTCCGTTTGAGTTCGGCAATATTTTCAGCAACAAGCTGTTGACAACAATCGTAACATAACGCATGACCCTCATATTCCCCAGCAGATACGCCATAATTATCAAAACAATCCTGGCAAATCAGCTTGCCACACCGGGCACACTTGGCAACAGCAGGCTCATCCGGATGGTAATAACAGGCTGGGCCATTAGCATATGCTCTTGGTGGGGTAAACGTTGGTGCAGGGGGTGTGAATGTTGGCGCTGGCGGCGTAAATGTCGGTGTCTGCTTATCCAAACCGCCCTGTGGTGGCGTAAATGTCGGAATGGGTATGCCACTTTGTGGCGGGTTGAATGTCGGCGCTGGTTGATTTATCCCGTTCTGTGGCGGGTTGAATGTCGGCGCTGGCGGTGTTGCCTCACCCTGCGGTGGCGCAAATGTTGGCGCTGGTGGTGTTGCCGCGCCCTGCGGTGGCGCAAATGTTGGCGCTGGTGGTGTTGCCTCACCCTGCGGCGGCGCAAATGTTGGCGCTGGTGGTGTTGCCTCACCCTGCGGCGAAGTAAAAATTGGGGTTGGCGCAGGTGGGGTATACACTGTGGATTGTTCTTGCGGTGCAATGGTAATCAGCCGCTGCCCGCACGCACCACAAAAAAGGGCATCATCCGGGTTTTTGGCGCCGCATCTCCCACAATAAGGCATTTACATTCCTCCTCTTTCCGATTTCTACATGATAAACTCAAAATCTAACCCGGTTATATTCATCAAGCGAACGTGCCAAATGTTCTAATTTGGGCAATGCTGCATTTAATGTATCAACTGGTGTTGTTGTCAGGCGTGCAATCCGTTGCATAAGCATATTAAACTGTGCTGCTTGTGCATCATTCCAACTGGATGTTGCTGCCACGCCTGCCTTTATGCCATTGCTGATATGTTGAATATCACGGATTGTATTTGAAATTTCTTTTTCCATTTCCCGAATGATTTCAGGTGAAGCATTTACCGCCATCCTTTATCCTCCTAAATTTACAGGCTGATTTGTTCATAATCGCTGATTGCTTTCAAGAGTGCTTCTAATTTCACCATGCATTCTTGCAATTCCGCGACTGGTTTGGTCAAAGCCGCGCAGCATTCCCCTACAATGCCGCCAAGGGCGGCATATTTTTGGTCACGCCAACCGCCAGACCCTGCCCGCTGATAACTCCGCTGCAAGCTGGATGATGCGGTTTGCAATTCATGGATTGATGTTTTACAGCAGCCAATCCCACCTTGTACCGCGGCTTTTTCAACGGATACTTTTATTGCCATAATAAAAATCCCCCTTTTTTATAATGATGTTGTCAAATAGTCTTCAATGTAGGATAAACATTGTTTCACTGCGTTTGCGTTATCGCGGGCAAGCCCAGAAGAAGAAGATTCCAACCGTTTTGCCGCAGTGACATATGTATTAATTTCCGACTGTACAACATGGAATGCCGAACGTTGCCGGTCAAGTTTATCGCGCAAGTGATAAAGGCGGTCTTTTTGGACTGAAAGTTCATGTTCCGCCTGATTTCTCTCCGCTTTTGCCCGTTTCAGTTGTCCTTCCAGATTAATCCGCCGGTCATCCAAGCGATGCAGCCGGGCATTTTGGTTATCAATTTCATCATGACACCATTGTACTTCATCTTCCAGCTCTGCAATTTGCCTTTTTAACGTATCCTGCGCGTCCGCGTCTTCATAATGATGGGAAGATAAATAAGAAATTTCACGATTAAGCGTAGCAATTTGTGACTCTAACTGGTCAATATTACTGCGAACCCGCGGGATTTCCTCCTCAATCGTATACAGTTCATCCGAAATATATTTGATTGTTGTATAGAGTTCAGCAATACGGTCTTCCAGTTTACGGATGGCGTATTCAGTTTCCTCTACTGCTTTTTTGGTTTTGTTAATGCTTTGCTCACACATTTGAATCACTGCATATGTTTCATTTGAAGCGCGGTTTGCCATGCCTTCAATATCGGTTTGAAAGTTCATAAGCGCTGATTTGATGCTGTTCAGCGCTTCCACTGTTACATTCACCATAATTTAGTATTCTTCCTGTGCAATGCTTTGGAACCGGTCAATTGCGCCGCAGCACCGATCGCCAGCAAGCATAAGTTCTCTTGACTGCTGTGCCAAGCTGCCAACAGAAGCTGAAAGCTGCCGGTATTTTTCATCTGTCCAAAGCGCACCTGCATTTTTGATGCTGTCGCCTAATGTTTTGACAGCTTGTTCAAAGGCTTGGACTTCTTTTCGAATCATCTGTGCCCCCATAAATAGACGCTCCTATACTTGGTTTTACTTAGGTTTTATTCAGTATGCACATCACGTACTGTTTTCCGACCCGCCCTATTATATAATATGATAACACATTTTGCTGCCGTATATCAACTAAGTTATCTTTTACAATTTAAACTGTAACCTTTTGCCGCTGCTGTCTGCCTGCCAAACATACGCACCCGCCGTCTTTTTGAAAAAAGGCGGGTGAAAAACTTGTTTCCCTGCGTTAAATGGCGTATACTGTTTCCATAGCATCATTTTTAAGACAGGATGGTTTTTATAACATGAATATTATCATTGCTGGGGATGGCAAAGTAGGGCTTGCCCTGACCAGCCAGCTTTTACGTGAAGAACATGATTTGGTTGTCATTGATTCCAATCCGAATGTATTAAGGGCGAATCTTGATCAATTTGATGTCATGACTGTCCATGGCAATGCCGCTACCATGGCAACGCTGCGTTCTGCCAACGTCGAAGAGGCTGATTTGCTGATTGCGGCAACCAGCGCGGATGAAATCAATTTATTATGCTGTCTAACCGCCAAACGCATGAACCGGCATATTCATACGATTGCGCGGGTACGCAGTCCAGAATATGCGGAACAGCTTATTGCCATGCGGGAAGATTTGGGACTTTCCATGACAATCAATCCAGAACAAAGTGCCGCGATGGATATTTTCCGGTCTTTGCAGTTTCCCTCATTCCTGCGGCGTGAAACCTTTGGCAAAGGCCGCGTTGAAATTGTAGAATTACAGGTAAAACCGGATAGTGTATTATGTGATATCCCACTCAGCAGCCTGTATAAAATTGCAAAAGTAAAAGTGCTTGTTTGTGCAGTTGACCGGGACGGTACAGTTACCATTCCGGATGGCAGTTATGTGCTGCGTCCTGGGGATCATATTTATGTCACCGCGAAAGCGGTGAATTTGGCACAACTTATCAAAAATCTAGGCATTTCAACGCGCAAAATCCGGCAAGTGATGTTGGTTGGCGGCGGCAGGCTGGCTTATTATCTGGCAGAACGGTTAATCAGCGCTAAAATCAATGTAAAAATCATTGAGAGCAACCCTGTGCGAGCGCGCAGCCTTGCGGAACAGCTGCCCAAAGCGGCTGTAATTGAAGGGGATGGATCTTCCAAAGTGCTGCTTGACAGTGAAGGCATCCGGCAGACCGATGCGGTTGTAACGCTAACTGGCATTGATGAAGAGAATATTGTCGTTTCCATGTATGCCGCTTCCAACAAGGTATCTAAAGTTGTTACCAAGGTGAACCGGCTGGAATACAGCGGGATGTTTGCGAATTTAGGAATAGGCAGTGTTGTCAGCCCAAAAGAGCTTTGCGGCAGTAACATTGTGCGGTATGTACGGGCTATGCAAAACCAAAAAGGCAGTATGCTGGCGCTGCACCGCATTGCCGACGGCAAAGCCGAGGCAATGGAATTTTTGGTGGATGATTCGGTACGCTGGCGTTCCACGCCGCTGAAAGATGTACCATTGCGGCGCGGGGTACTCATCGCTTGTATTACCCATTTGAATCAGACGATTATCCCAGATGGCAACAATGAATTTAGGAAAGGGGATAGTGTCGTTGTTGTCACAACGTTGGAAAACCCATTCCGGCAAATGAATGACATTTTCAATGACAAGGGCATCTAAGTTATGAATATTAAAATTGTGGGGCGCACCATTGGACGTATTATCCTGATAGAAGGGCTTTTTATGCTGCCCGCTTTGCTGCTTAGCTTGATTGAACGGGATTTTAGTGTTTCCATTGCCTATGTCCAAACACTTGCAATTATGCTGGGCACTTCCGGCGTGCTGCTGATTGTTGGACGGCGTTCTGGTGAAACTTTTTTTGCACAAGAAGGGTTTGTCACTGTTGCACTGTGCTGGGTGATTTTTGCTGTCATGGGCTGCCTGCCTTTTTTCCTGAGCGGGCAAATTCCAAGTTTTATTGATGCGCTGTTCGAATCCATTTCCGGGTTTACCACAACCGGCGCTTCTATTTTAAGCAATGTGGAAGCGATGAGCCGCAGCCTGTTATATTGGCGCAGTTTTACCCATTGGCTGGGTGGTATGGGCATTTTGGTTTTTGCGCTGGCGGTTGTTTCAGATAAAAATTCGGGTGGCACGTTCCATTTGATGAAGGCGGAAAGCCCTGGCCCCAGCGTTGGCAAATTAACCCCCCGGCTGCGGGATACCGCAACGATTTTATATGGCATTTACATTACGATGACAGTATTATGTTTCCTGTTCCTGCTTGTCGGCGGTATGCCGCTGTTTGACAGCCTTTGTACCGCATTCGGCACGGCTGGCACCGGTGGTTTTGGCATCAAAAATGACAGTATGGTCAGTTACAGACCTTATCTGCAAAATGTATGCACGGTATTTATGGCATTATTCGGCGTAAATTTCAGCATTTATTATCTGCTGCTGCTCCGGCGGTTCACTGATATCCTGCATGATGAAGAATTGAGATGGTATCTACTCATTATGTTTAGCGCGACAGCGGCAATCTCCTGGAATATTCTGCCTCTTATCGGCAATCTTGGTGACAGCATTCAGCAGGCAGCATTCCAAGTCAGCAGCATTATGACCACAACCGGTTTTTCCACAGTAGATTTCAACCTATGGCCGACCTTTTCGAAAGCTGTGCTGATGGGGCTAATGCTGCTTGGTGCGTGCGCTGGCAGCACAGGCGGCGGGTTTAAAGTCATCCGCCTGATTTTAATCATCAAGGATTTGAAACGGAATATCCGGCGCATTCTGCGCCCGCGGTCAGTGATTGTCATGCGGGTCAGCGACCAACCGATTGACCGCCAAACCATGCGTGGGGTCAACTGTTTTTTATCTGCTTATCTTATTTTAATTGTTGTCAGTATTGCGATTGTTTCGCTGGAGCCATATTCGCTGGAAACCACCATTTCCGCAGTCATTGCCTGCTTTAATAATATTGGCCCTGGGCTAGATACTGTTGGCCCCACAGCGAATTTCAGTATGCTTAGCAACCTTTCCAAATTGGTGCTTTCCGCAGATATGCTGCTTGGGCGGTTGGAGATTTTTCCAATCCTTGCGCTGTTCAGCCGGTACAGTTGGCGGAAGAACCTGTAAAGTGAATAATAGGTAAAAACATTGAGGGCTGTTTTCCTGCAATCCAGGGAAACAGCCCTCAAAAAAAGGATGTTATGTTCATTTTTCTGGCTGCCCGTTGTAATAAACACCGAGCAACACCCGTTTTTGTTCTTCCTCGCGCCGCTGGCAATCTGCCATCGCCGCCGTAATTTCCAAAAGCTTACCCATAGAGCAACACCTCATTTCATATTTGATGCTTCTATCATAAGCCTTTTATATGGGAAAAACAAGCAGGTTTTTAGCCAAATTATACATGAATAAGCGTTTAAATTTATACATAATAACTAAAATTCATTGCAATATACTGCAAAAATGCCCATATGCACAGGTATATGGGCATTCGTTTCCGCCCGATTACTGCCGCCGTGCCAGTGTATAATCATCGCCGAACCGGAAATATGGGCAAGCCGTATCATGTCCCGCGGCAAACCGCGCCACATCATCTTCATCCCACAGCATCAAGCAGGCATATTCCCCCATCTCCTCATCATATTCCCCGTATAAGCACGTTTCACACTGTTCCATAAAAGCGCCTTTCTAAAAAACACAAAGGGCTGGAATCCTTGCCCAGCCCTTCTTTTTGATTGTTTATTCTGCCGCTGAGGAAGCGCCGCTGTCCGCTTCTGGATCTGTGCTGCCACCTTCTTCTACGCCAGGTACTTCTGGCAGCTTGCCGGCTTCTTCACCCAGGATATCCGCAATGGTAAGCTGTTCATGCCCATCCGGGTATTCCACTTCTGCCTCTTGCATCCACTGTTCAATCAAGGAATCAATGCTTTCGCCGGTCATCTGGTAAACCAGATCCATGCGCTGCGCTTCATAATCTTCATCGGTCAGCGCTTCACGCTTGATGATATGCCAACCAAAATCAGATTTCACCGGCTGTGAAATCTTGCCATCTTCGAGGGCTTTCACACCGTCTACAAATTCCTGTACAAAACTGCCGTCATCTTGGAAAATATAACCATCCGGATAAAATGACAATCCAGTATCTTCGCTGTACTGCTGCATGAGTGCATCAAAATCCTCGCCTGCTACCAGCTTATCCTGAATTTCCTTGACTAGCGCTTCTTTTTCTGCCAGTTCTTCTGTGCTGTAGGCATCGCCATTTTCTTTGCTGCTTCGAATTAAGATATGCTTTGCTTTGAAGAATTTTTCAAATTTCGCACGGATTTCATCTTCTTTTGGCGCTTTTTCGCCATTTGGCCCATAATAATGGTCATTCAGCGCATCAATATAAGCATTGAGCACATAAAGACTGCTGAACATTTTTTCATCGACGCCCTGCTGTGCCAAAAGTTCATCAAATGTTATGCCTTGTTCTGCTGCTGCCGCCGCAAATTCATTGCGGTACTGCTTATATTCCCAAGTGATATCCCTATCCAGCTTCAGCCCCAGGTCATCAAAATGCTTAATGACCACACGCGCATATAAGCAGTTATTATCTGCCACAGCCAACAGTTGCTGTACCGCTTCTGGGTACATTGACCATAAATACGCCCCCATACCATAGGTATTTTCCATCATTGTTTTGTAATACCCATAATAGCCTGAATATTCTTCTTTCTGCACATTGACGCCATCCACAGTCATCATAGTTTCGCCGGAACCATTGCCCAGTGCATACGCCATTTTGGGCAGACCAAGCTGAATGGTTGCCCCCAGGCATACCGCCGTCATGACAACGGTTGCAGCAATACGCTTTGCATAATTTTTCATTGTCCTACTCCCATACTATAAAAATCTACGCCCTTTGCAGCACTGCTGCCAGGCGGACCGGTCATACAACGGCTATTATAGCATCATCTTCAAACAATTACAATCTGTTTTTTTGATTTTCATAAAACATACACACAAGAAGAAAAAGTTACGCGGGAAGTCCTGCCAGCTTGTGCATGAGTTTTGGCACGGTTGTCACTTCATGGATTTCGTCCACCCGCGCACCACAGAATACCAATCCGCCTTGCCCATTTGCCGCTTGGAACAGTGCATTTGATAAACAATATGGCGTTTTATCCGGATGGCAGAGCGCTGGCATACAGCCAAAACAATGCGCCACAGGGATACCACCCTTATCATACGCCTGCCGGGCAAAATCCGTATTCACTGCCCTTGCTGCAAACCCTGTTGGGCTTAGGATAATCCGCGCATCCCCTGGTTTCGCATCAATATAAGCCTGTTTGAACCCATCAGCGGCGTCGCATTCTTCTGTTGCCACAAATGCCGTGCCCATTTGCACGCCATCCGCACCGAGTTCCAACATTTTCACAATATCGTCATGATTCAGCACCCCGCCTGCCGCAATCACTGGAATTTTCACCTTTTGTTCGGCTTCAAATTTCCGCACATAAGCAACCACTTCCTGCAAAGCATCTTCCAGCCGCTGACACGTCCCATCACGCAGGGCATCCAGCTTAAACCCTAAATGCCCGCCTGCTTTGGGACCTTCCACCACAACGCCATCAGGTATCCTGCTGTCTTTTTTCAGCCAGCTTGTCAACACAAGCCGGCACGCTCGTGCCGAAGATACAATCGGTAAAATCCGGGTTTTTGTCCCTTTCACCAGCTTTGGCAGCGCAAGCGGCAGCCCTGCCCCGGAAATAATCAAATCAATGCCATGCCGCACAGCTTCCCGCACATATTCCGCATAATGGCTGTCGATTGACATGAAATTCATCCCAATAATGCCAGACGGCGATAATTTCCGTGCTTTTGCAATTTCTTCCCCAATGGCTTTACAGTTTGCCTTTACCGGATCTTTGCGAAATGCCGGGTCGCGGAACCCAATTTGCACGCCGGAAATAATCCCAATGCCGCCCTCATTCGCCACTGCAGATGCAAGACGTGATAATGATATCCCAATGCCCATACCGCCTTGAATAATCGGCAAGCGCGCACGCAAGCCGCCAAGATTTAATTCTGGTAATTTCATGATATTCCCTCCGCAGGTAGAATGATTTGATACCCTTACTGTTTGACTGTCAAACTATCATAAGATAAGCATAACATGATTTGCTTTGCAAATCAAATATTTTCTTTCACGAAATATTAATCCAATAAAAAAACCCTGCCGCAAAGCGGCAGGGATAACGGGATTCCAAAGAGGCAATGCCCCTTTGGTGCCGCCCGCACAGGGCTGGGGTGCGGGGCAAAGCCCCGCTTACGCACCTGGGTAATTCAACAAAAGTTCAAATGTGAAATTTTTGGACTGGTGCAGGTGCCGTTCCATGGCTTGAGCCGCTGCCTGCCAGTCCTTGCGCAGGCAGGCTTTGGCAATATGGATGTGTTCCTGGTTGCTGCGCTGCCAATGATCACCCGGCTGCGTGCCTGTCATCACCCGGAAACGTAAATTCTGGTTGCGGATTAGCCGGTATGTGTGCTGGATATACCGGTTCGGCGATGCGGAAATTAAAAAAGAATGAAATTCATCATCAATCCGATGAAATTCTTCTTGTGTGAGCACATCCGCCGCCTGAGAACAAATATTGTAAAACTCCAGCACTTTGTCATCATTTAGCCGATGCCCATAAGTAGAAAGGACATATGGTTCATATAGCAGCCGCATTTCAAAAATCGCATTGATTTCACTCAACGACAAACCACATACCATAATCCCCTTTTTGGGCAGGATTTGAATCAGCCCTTCTTGCTCCAGCCGTGACAATGCGTCCCGTATGGGCGTGCGGCTGACCCCAAGTTCCTCCCGCAGGACTTCTTCACTCAGCATGGTATTCGGCGCATAAGTGCAATGGATAATCTTTTCTTTAATCGTGCTGTATGCCCGATGCTTTAAGCTCTCTTTTTTCATACTTTCTGCCCTTCCTTTCGCAGATGTACTTATATATTATATCCGCTTCCGGAGGAAAAAACAATATATTTTACTAAAAAAACATACCAGCTAGGCAAATAAACTTCCAGGAGCCATTTTCATGGAAATCCTGCACACCTTCTCTATCGAAGCAGATATTCCAATTTGGAATACCTTATTGTGCAAAATTATGTTGCATCATACCGCGAATACGGCTATAATTACTTTTGAAAACACGGGGATAAGTTGCGAAAGCATTGATAGAGAAACCGGTGGAAATCCGGTGCGGTCCCGCCACTGTAACAGTGAGCCGCCAGACGTTTTATCCTGCCACTGAACCTTTTTTACAAAAGGTTTGGGAAGGCTGTCTGGTTCGGCAATGACCTGAAGCCAGGAGAACTGCTTATCCTTTGCGAGATGTTTTTCACGGCTGATGGAAACGCTCTGGTTATGGGGATAACTGCGGCTTTTTTTGCCGCAGAGGTGCGTCCAAGCAGTCTGTAAACAGGCTGCTTTTTCTATTGTCGTAAATCTTTTGGAGGTGAAGGGCAATTAAAAAACAAATTGTAAAACGACTCGCGCAAGTACTGATTGTACTTTTTGGCATCAGCTTTCTCACATTTGGGCTGACCTATCTTTCCCCTGGCGACCCAGCGGAAATTATGCTCACCGAATGCGGCAATGTGCCAACCCCTGAGCTGCTTGCCAAAACCCGTGCGGAACTTGGTTTAGACCAGCCATTCTTAACCCAATATGGTCGCTGGCTGGGCGATATATTAAAAGGTGATATGGGACAGTCCTATTCCTTTAAAATCCCGGTTATTGACAAGCTGAAAAGCTGCTTTTTCCCCACGTTGGAACTTGCTATTGTATCGCTGCTGCTAATGCTGTTGGTGTCTATCCCACTTGGTATCTTGTCAGCCATCTACCAAAATCGTTGGATTGATTATGCCGTCCGTGGGCTTGCCTTTTTGGGCGTATCTGTCCCTAGCTTTTGGATTGGGCTGATTCTTTTGCGGATTTTTGGCGTTAACCTGCGTTGGGTATCGGTTTCCGGTGGTTCCACCGATTTCAAATCGCTTATCCTGCCCGCGGTAACGCTGGCCATTTCAATGTCTGCCAAATACACCCGCCAGGTGCGCATTGCTGTGCTGGATGAACTGCGGCAGGATTATGTTGCGGGCGCACGCCTGCGCGGTATCCATGAATCCACCATTTTATGGCGGCACGTTTTGCCCAATGCCATGCTGCCGCTTGTGACGCTGCTTGGGCTGTCGCTTGGCAGCCTGCTGGGCGGCACAACTGTTGTTGAAATCATTTATAACTGGCCGGGGCTGGGCGCAATGGCTGTGAAAGCGATTTCCTGCCGGGATTACCCGCTTGTACAAGGCTATGTGCTTTGGATTGCACTGCTTTATATGTGCATCAACCTGATTGTAGATCTGTCTTACAAACGGCTTGACCCACGGCTGAGGGAGGGTGCATAATGCGGCTGAATTTTTTCCGAACCCACAAACAGTTCACCATTTTTGCGCTGTTGGCATTGCTGGTCATCGGCGTTGCCATATTTGCGCCGCTGCTTGCCCCAATGAACCCGCTAGAAGCTTCTATGGATGATTCTTTGCAGCCGCCGGGCGGCAAATACCTTTGCGGCGCGGACAAGTTTGGCCGCGATGTATTGTCCCGTGTCATTTATGGCACACGTACCTCGCTTGTTATGGCATTATGCCTTGTTGCGGTAATCTTTGTAATCGGTACTGTGCTTGGCATCCTTGCCGGTTATTTTGGCGGGATTGTGGACGGCGTGATTATGCGCCTGGCGGATATGATGATTTCTTTCCCTGGTCTAGTGCTTGCCATTGCCATTGCCGGGCTGCTTGGTCCCAATATGGTCAATGCTATCATTGCCATTTCAGCGGTTAGCTGGACGAAATATGCCCGCCTTGCCCGCAGTATGGTGCTCAAAATCAAAGGCTGTTTGTATATTGAAGCCGCTGTCACCATCGGCACCCGCACCTTTGATATCCTGCGGCGGTATATCCTGCCCAATATGATTACCACCATGATTGTCACTGCCGCGACCGATATCGGCACCATGATGCTGGAAATCGCGGGGCTGTCTTTCCTCGGCTTTGGCGCACAGGCGCCAACGCCTGAATGGGGGTTAATGCTCAATGAAGGGCGTACTTACCTTGCCAAAGCCCCTTGGCTGATGATTTACCCTGGGCTTGCCATTGTGATTGTCGTTGTCATTTTCAATATGCTTGGCGACAGCATCCGTGATATCCTTGACCCAAAACAAGAACCATAAGAAAGAAGTTTATGATTTATGCTTATAAACCCTTGGATGAAAAAATACCTTGGACTGGCGCTTGCCTGTGCCCTTGGCACGGCTTCCTTGACCGGCTGCGGCGGAAATGGCAGCGGCACCCCTTCCGGCAACGGCAATGCTGGCGGCGTGACCATTGGCGTAACCAGCTTTGCTGACACGCTGGAACCTACCGAACAATATTTTAGCTGGGTTGTTTCACGGTATGGCATTGGGGAAACCCTTGTCCGGTTTGATGAAACGGGCGAACTTACACCCTGTCTGGCGGAAAACTGGTCAATCAGTGATGACCAGCTTACCTGGACATTCCAAATCCGTGAAGGCGTAAAATTCTCAAACGGTGATGATATGACGCCTGAAATGGTGAAAGCCTCACTGGAGCGTACATTTGAAAAAAGTGACCGTGCCGCCACATTTTTTGACCCAGCTTCCATCACTGTTGATGGGCAAAACCTAATGATTACCACAAAAGAACCTGTTGCCATCCTGCCGGGCAGCTTAGCCGACCCATTGTTCCTGATTGTCGATACCAATGTGGATGACAGCACCTTTGCCATGCAAGGTCCTATTTGCACCGGCCCCTATGCTGTAGAATCCTTCTCGCCGACAGATGCCTGTGTTGTGGTACGCAATGAACATTATTGGGGCGGGGATGTGCCGCTTGACCGCGTTACCTTAAAATGTGTCGATGACCAGGCAACCCGTTCCATGGCGCTGCAAACCGGTGAAATTGATATTGCCTATAACCTCAAAACCGAAAATGTTGCTGAGTTTGAAAATGACAGCAATATCACCATCCAGCAGATGCAATCGCTGCGTTCCACCTATGCTTTTATGAACCAAAAAGGCGCGCTTAGCGATTTGACGCTGCGTCAGGCTGTCATCCGCGGGCTTGACCGTGAAACTTACTGCAATAAACTGCTGGAAGGCGGCGCAACCGCTGGCAAAGCCCCTGTCCCGCCAACACTTGACTTTGGCTTTGATACACTTAAGGATGAAAATGCTTATGACCCTGAAGGCGCAAAAAAACTGCTGGCAGACGCCGGTTACAAAGATACCGACGGCGATGGCTTTGTGGAAACCCCAACGGGCGAAAAACTCAATCTGGAATTTGTCATTTACACCAGCCGTGAAGAATTAAACGTCTATGCGCAGGCAGCACAGGCAAACCTTAAAGATATTGGTATCCAAGTGACGTTGAATACCGTCAGCTATGAAACCCTTCTTGATATGCGTGATGCCGGACAATTTGATATGCTGATTTGGAATGTGCTTGTTGCCAATACTGGCGATCCGGAAAAATACCTGCGTGAAAACTGGTACAGCACGTCGTCGTCCAACCAAATGGGTTACAGCAATGCCGAAGTGGACGCTATGCTTGACCAGCTTCTGACCACCTTTGACGAAGCTGCCCGCAAGGATCTCATTATCCGCATCCAACAGGAAATCATGGATGACGCCGCCACCATCTTCTTTGGTTATGAAACCACTTATTTATTCTCCAATAACCGTGTCACTGGCGTGACCATGTATCCCATGGATTATTATTGGCTCACCCAAGATATCGCTTTGGCTGCGTAAAGGGGCTGGGACTTATGCTGAAAATCCAAGATTTAACCATTCAATATGGGACACAACCGCCTGTGGTTTCCGGATTCCAGCTTTCCATGAAAAAAGGTGAAATTGTCAGCATTGTCGGCGAATCCGGCAGCGGCAAAACAACCGTCATCCGGGCAGTGCTTGGCGCGCTGCCCGGCGCGGGGCATATTGCTGGCGGCGATATCCTGTTCCATGGGCAAAGCCTGCGTGATAAAACACCGGAAGATTGGCGGAAAATTCGCGGCAGCCAAATATCGATGATTTTCCAGGACTGCGGCGGCACACTAAACCCTATCCGCAAAATCGGCAGTCAATTTGTCGAATACCTGCGCACTCATAAACCATCCGGCAAAAAAGAAGCCTGGCAAAAAGCCTGTGATTTGCTGCACAAAATGCGCCTGCCAGACAGCCAAAATATTATGAACAGCTATCCGCACCAGCTTTCCGGCGGGATGCGGCAGCGTGTCGGCATTGCTATGGCAATGGCATTTAACCCAGCGCTTTTGCTTGCCGATGAACCCACCAGCGCACTTGACGTTACCACACAGGCGCAAATTGTGCGTGAAATGCTTGCTTTGCGGGATACGTTTGGCACAAGCATTATCATTGTCACCTATAACCTTGGCGTTGCCGCTTATATGGCAGACCAACTGGTTGTCATGCAGCATGGCAAAGCGGTTGACTATGGCACCCGTGACGCAGTGATCAACCATCCCACAAGCGACTATACCAAAGGGCTGCTGCGCGCAGTCCCAGAATTGGAGGGAAAACGCTTTGTTTGAACCATCCGATGCGATTTTGCAGGCAAGGCATTTATGCAAACAATTCCCTGTTGCCAAAGGGAAAACGCTTACTGCGGTGCGGGATGCCAATTTAGACGTTTACTACGGCAAAACCCTTGGCATTGTTGGGGAAAGCGGCTGCGGTAAGTCCACACTTGCCCGTATGATTGCCCATATGGAACCCCCAACGTCTGGGGAAATCATTTTGAACGGCGAAAATATTGTCTATCTGCAAGGCGAAGCCTTGCGGCAGCACCGCCAACATATGCAAATGGTATTCCAAGACCCTTTGGCCTCATTCCACCCGAAAATGAAAATTATTGATATCCTGACTGAACCGCTGATGAATTTTGGGCGTTTAGTACGCGGCGGACGGGAACAAAAAGCCCGCGAACTGTTGGAAATGGTCGGGCTGCCGGATTCCATGCTGTATCGTTACCCGCACAGTATGTCCGGCGGACAACGGCAGCGCATAGGCATTGCCCGCGCCCTTTCACTGGAACCTGAAATCCTCATCTGTGATGAGGCAACCAGTGCGCTGGATGTATCTATCCAAGATACAATTATCAGCCTGCTGGTCAAGCTGCAGCGTGAAAAAGGCATCAGCATTCTTTTTATCTGCCATGATATCGCGCTGATACAAGCCTTTGCCCATCAGATTGCCGTTATGTATTTGGGACATATTGTAGAGGTGCTCCCCGGAGAATCTGTTGCCAAAGGTGCTTTGCATCCTTATACGCAGGCGCTTGTCGGCGCATTGTTTTCTGTCCACATGAACCCTGCGGTAAAGCTGCAAAGCATTGAGGGCGAAGCCCCAAGCCCTTTGGAGCTGCCTGTAGGCTGCCCATTCCAAAACCGGTGCCCGCACTGCATGGAACAGTGCAAGCAGGAGCTGCCTGAACTCATCCAATATGCGCCGGGGCATTTTGCAGCCTGCCACTATACCGCAAATGGAGGGAAACCTGTATGAAATATTGGAAGCAGGCACTTGTCTGCATCTGTATCCTGCTGGCAGCCTGCATAGGCTGCCAGTCAAAACAAACCAGCGAAACCCAATATATCATCGGCGTGGCTGCCTATGACCCGGATAACGCCGAAATGCGTATGTTTATAGGGCAATACCGCACAATGAGGTTTGCCTAAAAATAAGACATCCTCAACTGAT